>JAIRQC010000134.1 GCA_031256675.1 Rikenellaceae bacterium | reverse complement strand
TGGATTTTGAGAGTGTTTTTGCACGATGACGGCGACCCATTCGGGCAAGGTACTGTGTGAGACTTTCGGGTTATTTTACTCTATTCCAACGATATATTGTTTTTCATGCGTCAGGTTTTTTTTCGGAATAACTTCTCTGCAAACATCTCAATTATCTGTATGAGAGCGTTTTAGTATATCTTTAAGTTCTTGTGCAATCATCGGAGCCTCGCAGCGTTACAATTGCCGGCAACCCGTCAAAAAATATTTTTTGCATTTTTCGTTTGCGGGAGTATAATTTCCACGAGCCATTTTTTTTGCCTTTTTCGCCCGAATGCCTGCATAAACCATAAGAACAGCACAATATCCTAACTATAAGTAGATTACAAGGCTTTTTGCGTGCAGTCAAATGCAACATAAGATGTATAATTCCCTCCATTGGGGGAAACTGCTTCTGACTGCTTCCGACTGCTTCCGGCACTGTGGCGCAACTGCCGATAAAACAGGGCTGTTCAACTGTATGGAAAGCTATATGAAACCCGGGCCAACCGTTTTTTGCGCAAAGAATTTCCTTTATCGCCAAAACAGTTTAACTTTGCAGGCTGAAAACAACGAACCGGCTGGTGCAATGTCGACGGCTGAGGCCCTTTATGCGGCTTTCGAGCATGAATGCTCCACTTCGGACGAAACCAACCATCCGTCCGAAAGCCTCCGTTCGAAACCCACCGTCAGGGCCTCACAACAGGATAAATGCCCCTGCAGCGCCACACCGACAAAACCGCCGACTCGCATCTCGGCGCAACTGTCGGATACACATTGAAATACAACCGGATAGAACACACGTTTCCGGCTAAAACAAATTGCAGAAAACCCTTGAAAACTACAGAAAACTTCTGAGAACTCCCGCCCCTTCCTTGAAATTTTCGAAAAAAAGTGAAAAAAGAATGATGAAGATACTGATTGTCAACGGCCCGAACCTCAACTTGCTGGGCAAGCGGGAGCCGGCCATTTACGGCAACGGCTCGTTCGAGGATTATCTCGAAACGTTGCGTCGCGACGTCGGCGCGCGCGGCGTGGAGCTGGGCTATTTTCAGTCCAACGTCGAGGGGGAGCTCATCGACGCCATTCAGCAGGCCGACGGCCTCTACGACGGCATTGTGCTCAACGCCGGAGGCTACACCCACACATCCGTCGCCATAGCCGACGCCGTCGGGGCCGTGGAAACGCCTGTGGTTGAGGTGCATGTCTCCTCCATACTTGCCCGCGAGGAGTTTCGCCACGTCTCGCTCCTCGCCCCCAAATGCGCCGGCTCGATAATGGGGTTCGGCCTCAAATCCTACCGCCTCGGCGTAGAAAGTTTTTTGATTTAAGAAATTATGGACAAACGAACGAAAATAGTAGCTACCATATCGGACAGGCGATGCGAGGTCGACTTTATCCGGTCGCTGTACGATGCGGGGATGAACGCGGTGCGGATCAATTCGGCGCATGTTACGCCGAAGAGCGCCGACAGGATCGTCAACAATACGCGGAGGGTTTCGGAGAGCATCGCCATCATTATTGACACGAAAGGGCCGGAGGTTCGCGTTACGCGCATGGCCGAGAGTTGCCGCGACGGGATCGTGGTGAAACTTGGCGACCGTGTGCGGCTTATGGGTACGGACGAGGATCGGGAGTCGACGCCGGAGGTTGTCTTTTTGAATGTGGCGACGGTGGCGCGGGATGTTCCGATGGGGGCTTCGGTGCTGGTGGACGACGGTGAAATAGAGCTCGTTGTGGTCGAAAAGGGGGACGATTACCTGATCGGCGAGGTTAAGAACGCAGGGGTGATACGCTCGCACAAGAGCGTCAATATTCCGGGGGTGCAGATGGATCTGCCGTCGATCTCGGAACGCGACAGGATGTTCATACTTTGGGCCATAGACCGCGGGCTCGACTTTGTGGCCCACTCGTTCGTCCGCACAAAGGAGGATGTGCTGGCGGTCAAGAAGATAATCAAGGAGCACGACAGCCCGATGAAGATCATCTCCAAGATCGAGAACAAGGAAGGGGTGGACAATCTGGACAAGATACTGCCCGTGACCTATGGCATTATGGTGGCGCGGGGCGACCTTGGGGTGGAGCTTCCGGCGGAGAAAATACCTGTGGCGCAGCGACTTATCGTTCGCAAATGCATCGAAAGCAAAACCCCCGTGATCATCGCCACGCAGATGCTCCACTCGATGATCTCCAACCCACGTCCGACGCGCGCCGAGGTTAGCGACATCGCGGGGGCCGTTTACGAGCGCGTCGACGCAATCATGCTCAGCGGCGAAACGGCCAACGGCGACTATCCGGTTGAGGCTGTGAGCACCATGACCCGCGTGGCGATGGAGATCGAGCGCGACAACAACCACAACATGCCGCTGATCGACATGAACATGGTGCGCATCAACAACGAAATTACGGCCCAGCTGTCGCGCTCGGCCGTGCGGGCGACGCTCAACCTGCCGGTTCGGGCCATCGTCACCGACACCCTCACCGGCCGCACGGGACGCTATCTGGCCGCTTTCCGCAGCCACAAACCGGTCTACGCCTTCTGCTACAGCAAGAACGTTATGCGCCAACTCGCTCTGTCATACGGAGTTTACGCCATTCATCTCGAAGATGACGGCTCTTCGCGCAGTTTCCTGCCCGGCCTGCTGGCCTACCTGCGCGAGAAACGCTGGCTCACCCAGAGCGACCTCGTGGTGGTCATCGGCGGCAGTTTCGGCGCGGCCAACGGCGCATCGTTCATGAATATAGGGTCGGCGGGGAACTTCGAAAAGATTTGAAAACGATCTGAAATGCTTTTTGCCTTTTAATCGAGAGCGCCGGACAGCTAACAGGGACAAAAGGCGAAAGGCGCTTGCAAGAAAAGGCGCTTGCGAGAAGCGGCAGGGAACACGACAACGTAAAGACTGCTTAATAGATTGAAACTCAAAGAGAAGGTAGTATCCGGATTTGTCTGGCACTCCGTCGAGCGGTTCGGATGGTTGGCCGTTCAGAGTCTTATCAGCCTGCTGCTGGCGCGGAAACTGCTGCCGGGCGACTTCGGGCTGGTCTCGATGCTTATGGTCTTTTCGGCTGTGGCCCAGGGGATTGTCGAGAGCGGCTTCTCGCAGGCGTTGATCCGTAAACAGGACGCCACCGAGCGCGATTACACTTCGGTTTTCTATGTCAATATTGTCGTCGCGATTGTTCTCTATCTGATACTGTGCGGCTTGGCCGGGCCTATCGCCCGATTCTACGACCAGCCAACCCTGACGCGCCATGCCCCGACGCTGTTCGCCATTATCCCGATCGGCGCGCTGACGCTGGTTCATAACACCATTATTCTTAAGCAGATGCGCTTCAAGGCGTCGGCCGTGATCAACCTCTCGGCGACGATCTCGACCGGCGTCGTGGCGGTGTGGATGGCTTATCGCGGGATGGGCATACAGTCGCTTGTGTTTCAAATGGTTGGCCGCGAGGCGTTGCGCATGGCGCTGCTGTGGACGTGGAACCGCTGGCTGCCGACGGGAGGCTTTTCGCTCTCGGCGGTGCGGGAGCTGTTCGGCTTCGGGTCGAAGCTGATGGTTACGGGAATTTTGGGCAACGTGGCGGGCAACATCGCTCAATTTCTGATCGGCAAGTTCCGTTCGCCGTTGGAGCTGGGCCTCTACTATCAGTCGCAGAAGCTGCGCGACAGCTTTTCGCTCTCCATCACGGCGGCCATCACGAACGTCTCATTCCCTGCCTTTGCCGAGTTGCAGGACAAGCCACAGGAGCTTCGCGAGGCGTCGCGCAAGGTGATCGTCGTGTTGTCGTTTGCGTTGTTCCCTGTGTTATTGGGACTTGCGGGTATTGCGGAGGACTTTTTCCGCCTCGTGCTCACCGAAAAATGGCTCGACGCCGTGCCATATTTTCAGGTTTTCTGTCTGGCTGCGCTGTTCCTGCCCGGAACGTTCGTCTCGTATAACATCCTGAGGGCCAAAGGTTGCGGAACGCAGATACTGCGCGTCGAATTCATCAAGAGGGTGGTTATGCTGGCCATGATCCTCGCTACGGTATTCGTGAGCGTGATGGCTGTCGTGTGGGCGATGCTGGCTTACTCGGCATTTGAGTTGGTGATTCACCTGTTGTACGCTAGGCGACACTCCGGTTACAGCCTCGGCAAATTTCTCCGCGACAGCGCGCCATATCTGGCTATCTCGCTGGCAATGTACGGGTTGATATGGGCTGTCGGGCAGTTAGCGCCGCAGATCATCGGCCTCGCACAGGGAAGCATCGGGCTGCTTGTGTTGAAAATAGCAGTCGGGGCGTCTTTTTACCTGCTCATGTCCAGCCTGTTACGCACTGAGGCGTGGTGGGAGGCGCGCACAATCATCTCCGGCCTCCGCACAAAATTCAGGCCCCAAAAACCAACGGCAGACAAAATCGACTAATATTCCGCGCTTTCGGCCTCTCCTTTAAGCGCTCGCAGTGCGTTCATGGCCAGCGCTTCGAGTTCGTTCTCGCCCGGTATGGTCTCCACCGGGGCCACAAAAGAGACCATTCGGGCTATCCTGCTGCAAATATGCTCGTTATACGCTATGCCGCCGGTCAGGATCACCGCATCGACCTCCCCTTCGAGTACGGCGGCCATTGACCCGATCAACTTGCCGACATTATAGCAGAAAGCCTCCAGCAGCAACGCGGCCGTTTCGTCGCCATCGTCCGCCATTTCGACCACCAGACGCATGTCGTTGGTCTCCAAATGAGCCACAACGCCGCCCCTGCCTGAGAGCATCCGCCGCACCTCAGCCTCGGTGTATCTGCCGCTGTAACAGAGTTTTACCAGATCGCCAGCAGGTAGCGAACCCGACCGTTCGGGCGCAAACGGTCCATCGCCGTCCAGCGCATTGTTCACATCCACCACCCGGCCCTTGCGGTGCGCACCGACCGAAACACCGCCGCCCATGTGGGCTACGACAAGGTTCAGCTCCTCGTAACGACGCTCCTCGCGCAGGGCATACAGCCGCGCCACAGCCTTCTGATTCAGAGCATGAAACACCGACCGTCGCTTGATGGCGGGCAGTCCGGTCACCCGCGCCGCATCCTCCAACTCGTCCACCACCACCGGATCGGCAATAAACGCCAGCGCCGAAGCCTCCCGCGCGATCTTCGCCGCGATCAATCCGCCGAGGTTCGATGCATGTTCGCCATATCGCGCCGATGAAAGGTCGCGCCGCATAGCATCGTTAACCTCATAAATGCCTGACAATACAGGTCTTAACATGCCGCCTCGTCCAATTACGGCATCAATCGACCCGATGTCGATTGATGCCTTGCCGAGCGCGTCGACAATGATCTCATAGCGAAAATCCAGCTGGTCGATCACCGACTCGAACTGTTTCAACTCCCGCTCCGAGTGGCGCAACGTGAACTCTAACACAACTGTAAGTTCATCGAACAGAGCGACTTTTGTCGAAGTCGACCCTGGATTGACAGCAAGTATTCTGTAATGTTTCATAATTGTAGGTTGAAGTAAGAGTTTGTATGATTTTCTGTCTAAGTTAAATAATTTCGATAAAAAACCATACAACTCAGCCGTACCGGCAAAGATAGCAAAACTATTTCAGCGTTTTTCGATTTTTAGGATAAAAAAGGCAGGTTAATGGGGTGATTGCTGAGTAGATCGATGTTTTGTTTTTGTGGTTTAGAGCAGAATTGTCGGTTTCTGGGATGGCAGTTGTGCGGAATTGCAACACATTGCGTTGTCCGAAATCATCAAAGAACCATGAAAGAAACTCGACTAACACTCTCAAACAGCTATAAATATAGACTTTTCAGTGGATATTCCCAAATGGCGAACTTTTTCATGTTCTGTTTTCCTAACGCCGACCGTTTTGCATTTGTTAAATAAATATATTCGAGATAATTATTTTTTTGTCTTATCTACCCAAAACGCGCAACGGGTTTATAGTTGTTTTTATGGTTTTTGCAAGCATTTGGGCGAAAAAATGATGATGAAGGCAAAAGAGTTTTGGGCGCAGGGAAATGCGCCTTAAAACGACGGAGGGGGCGGAATATGTTTGCAGTGTTAAGGCATTGTTTTGTGGTCGGAGTTTGAATATATCGGACAGGAAAGGGGAATAGGGTTGCCTGCTTTATTATGGCAAACTATATTCCAGTAATAACAAAA
>JAIRQC010000120.1 GCA_031256675.1 Rikenellaceae bacterium | reverse complement strand
TTGAACATTTCACATGCGGCACAAATCTTATAATTTATGAGCAGGTCGACGGACATGTCATCCAGTGGAGCGCCCTGCGCGGCGGTCGGCATTTTATATCGGTTGCAGCGTCCCGATCTGCTGCAACCCGTCCCTGTCTTTCACCATCGTCACAGCCACTACAAGCCCATTTTTCCGACGTTCGACAGTCGAAAACGGACTGACATGGCTGCCGAACCGCGCATCAATCCGATCCGGCGACAACGTATAGACCGCTCCCGTCGCCAGATCGACAATGATCCCGATCAGCCCCCCGAAAAGGATATTACCGATAGCCCAGGCGTTGAACGTGCGTGTGATGTGAAATATATAAGGCTGATAACCCTGCAGTTCCAGAATAATCTGGTGATCCCTGCTCCGGGGCAGCCACGCCGCAAGCGGAGTCTGCCCCACAAGCATCCCGTTGTCATAAACCGCCGCCCCGGCCGGCGAACTCATAACGTCGACCCGTTGCGTCGACCCGCTAATGATCGTCGCACAACCGTTAGACACTGCGGCAACGATCAACAAAAGAAACAATTTTTTCATGGTTTTTCAGTTTTTTTATCGAACATACTGTCTCATCAGTCGGGCGATGTATTTGCCGACTATATCGAATTCGAGGTTGACGACCGTGCCGGGTACAATGGCGTGGAAGTTCGTGTGGGCGTGGGTGTATGGGATTATGGCGACCTGAAAAGAGCCCTGTCGGGAGTTTACTACCGTCAGGCTCACGCCATTGACCGCTATGGAGCCCTTCTCGACGGTGACGTTGTCGCCCTGCTGGTCGTATTCGAAAGTGTAATACCAGCTGCCGTCGGCCTCGTCGACGGCAACGCAACGGGCCCTCTGGTCGACATGGCCCTGAACGATGTGGCCGTCGAGCAGCGCATCGGGCTTCATGCTGCGTTCGAGGTTGACCTCGTCGCCCACCCGCAGTAGCCCGAGATTGGATTTGAGCAGCGTCTCCGCAATGGCCGTCACGGTGTAACGTTGCCCCTCGATCTCTACAACCGTCAGGCATACGCCATTATGCGACACGCTCTGGTCGATCTTCAACTCCCCCGCGAACGGCGCCTCCAGCGTAAAATGGCTGTTACCCCCCTCTTCGCGGATGGCCCGGACAACGCCCGTAGCCTCTACTATTCCTGAAAACATACTTTTATGCGAAATTTATCGGTTAAACATATTACTGAACGGTCGAAAAGGCGGAATACAATGCAAGTTTGCAAAGCAATCTTGTTTCGGATCGTTTTGCTCCGTTTTTTCGTTCCGCTCCGTTCGGCATGACATGTTACAGGTTTTTTCTGATTATCACGGCTTTAATGGCGTAAATGTGTTTTATGTCGGCCAGGTCGAGCATTATCTGGTCGAAGTCGGCGCTGTTGCATGGGACCAGGCGGAGTTGGGTTGTGTAGAGTTCTTTTCGTATGGCGCGGATCCCTGTGAAGCGGTCGCTCCGGATCAGGTATTGCTCGCCGGGGAGGATATTGTCCGGGCTACATTCGGCGCAGACGACTATTGCGCCGGGGGGCACTTCGGGCTCCATCGAGCGTCCGAACCAGATGGCGGCAAAACTGGCGTTGTCGGCGAACGGAAGCGAGATATGGTATGCCGGCTCGACAGTATGTCGCTGATCGAGAAACTTTATGACGTCGATATGATAAAATGGTATGGAGCGCGATTCGTCGGCCAGATGAGCATCGTTGGTGAACATCTCGCCTTCACCAGTCAGGAGCCAGCTTTTGTTTATGACGGGGTATCTGGCCGATATTGTATCTGCCAACTCGCGGCTTATTCCGTTGTTGCCGCGTTTGATCTGATAGAGATTTTCAGAACGGTGCAGCCCGATCTCCCGTGCGAAAGCGTTGACAGAGAGCCCAGTCCATTTTACAATCTTCTCTATTCTGTGCCAATTGTCCGGCATAACAGTATTATAGTTATTATGCAAAGATAGGAATTTTTCGAAATTTTCACTAAATTGCGCGCTACATAAGATTAATTGCTTATGGAACGATACGGAATTGTTATTTTGCTGCTGGCCTTGTCGGTGGGTTTTTCGGCCGTTGCGCCGAGGGTCCGACTGCCCTACCCCGTTTTTCTGCTGCTGGCGGGGGTCGGACTGGGATTTATCCCTGAGTATCACGACTTCTCGATACCGCCGGACGTTGTTTTCCTGATATTTCTGCCGGCAATGCTCTATCATGCGGCAGCCGATACGTCGATCAAGGATTTTCGCGCCAACTTCAACGTTATCACACTGTTGGCCATAGCGTTGGTCTTCCTGACCGTCATTGCCATCGCCGTTATCGCACATTCTCTCGTGCCCGGCATCGACTGGCCGCTGGCATTTTTGCTCGGGGGCATACTCGCGCCGCCCGACGCCATAGCAGCGTTGGGGGTCACCAGAGGATTGGGATTGCCGCACCAGACGGCCAACATACTTGAAAGCGAGGGACTTGTGAACGACGCCTCGGCCCTCGTGGCGTGCCGTTTTGCGCAGGCGGCGGTTATGGGCGGGGCGTTCGTGCTGTGGCGCGCCGGACTGGAATTTATCTACATCATGGCCGTAGGCTGCCTTGTGGGCTTTCTGCTGGGCTACCTGTTCCGCTTCATGGCGCGACGCTTCCCGATGAACAATGCCTCGATGGTGAGTTTCAACGTACTGCTGCCGTTCGTCGCCTACTGGCTGGCCGACGTGGCACATGCTTCGGGCGTTCTGGCGGTGGTGGTCATGGGGCTCATGATGGCCCACGACAAGGACAAACTGCTCAGCCGCGAGGCGGCGATACAGGCCGATGCGGTGTGGAACGCCATTTCGACGCTGCTCGGCGCGCTGGTGTTCGTGCTGCTGGGCATCAAGTTGCCGGCGGTAATCTCGAACATGGACAACAGCCTTATCCCCTGGATGTTGCTGTGCGCTTTCGCCATATTTATCGTGGCATGGATCATCCGCACGGCCATCCTCGGGTTCTACAAGATCAGGCTCGACAACGCGCTGTTCATGATGCGTTACATGCCGGGGCGGCTCTCGCGGCGGGCCAAAGCGCGGGCACACAACCTGCGTCCCATGCGGTGGCGCGAGGTGATCGTGATCGGTTGGGCGGGAATGCGCGGGATAATCTCACTGGCCATAGCGCTGGCCATCCCCGAAAAGCTGCCCAGCGGCGCGCCATTTCCAGGTCGCGACATGATCATCTTCCTGACGGTCACCACAGTGATTATAATGCTCGTCGTGCAGGGCGTCGGCCTCGGCCCCCTCCTGAAATGGGTTAAACTCAACGACGAATGATTGGCGGCGAATGGTCGGTGACTAACTGTTAATCAGCAGGCCGTGCCGGCATTAAATCAGAATGTCACAATTTATGCCGGCACGCCCTAAAAATATGTCAATTACATAAAAACCATGCGCTTACCGTATCTGTGCATTGCCTCAAACTGCCGGTAAAACTACAAGATATTCCTGTACGGTTAAAAATAAAGCCGCAAGCCGCCCATTGGCATCAACCCATACTGGTATGTGATTACCTCCTTATTGCGGGTAACATTGTAATGTTCACCCATATATTCTTATGATTGGTCAGGTTTGCTGCTTCGGCGAAGTATTCCAGCGAAACTTTACGGAAATTAATCTTGAGATTTGCGTTCAAATCCATGCGGAAATAGGCGGGAAGCCGCTCCGAATATGCGCGGCTGTAATCGTAAATATATTCATCGCCTTCGTGCTGAACGCTTGCCGGAACGTAACGCTTGCCGCCCATGTTCGAAACTTTTCCGTTTATGGAAAGCAGGTTCCGTTTGCCAAGCTTCCATTCGTAGCCCAGCAGTGCGTTTAATGAATAGTTTCCCGCAAATTTTGTGTTGCGTATAATTCCATCACAACCCCTGTAATGCGATTCATATAACGTTCCGGTTATCAGTGCATAATAATTATTGTCGAAGAACTTTTCCAGCGTAACTTCAATGCCGTAATTCTCGCCCGTTCCCCTGTTTACGAACACGTAACTCCAACTGTTAAACGCCTCGTCGCCAAAATTAAGAATGGACTCTTCGGGAATATCGGGAATGACCGGCACATTGAATAAATACTGGCAATACGCCTCCGCCTTGAAGTTGAAACCTGGCCCGACTTTATGATTATACCCTGCTACCGTTTCCAGCTTTTAGTCTTTTTCAATGATTTATTTTTTAATTCTCCGGCATCTTTGTAAAAATAGGCGCGGCGCGGCTGAAGTTGCGAATACAGTCCTAATGCCAGACTGATTGACGAAACGTCTGTCAAGTTCCACTTAAATCCAAGTCTCGGCTCTACGGAATAATCGCTGTTCAGCACATAATATTGCCCGTGTATTCCCGCCGTCATAAAGAACGACCGATGAAAATAATGCTGCCACTGGGTATAGGCTTTCAACAAACCGGAATTTCCCGAAAAATCATTCAAAACAGTATTTTTATATGTCGTATTCATCTGCGTCATAAACAAATCAAAACCAAACCCCGACTTCCAATTATTCTTACTGCTTATTCTATGGTTAATATCCGCCCGGTAAGCCAGCCGCCCTTCATGCGTATATTTTTCCAAATCGAGTATGCGCTGCTGCGAATCGTAATCAACAAGCGTCTAGTTTGCATTTTGCTCGAAATACTGATACGAAAAACGGTTCTCCATACGTGTCGCCGTATTAAAACGGTATGTATAATTTGTGCCGACAAATATCTGATTGCCGATCATTTCGCCTTCCGTTCCCATGTCTCCAGCAATATGTTCATCGTCGTTCTCCGGTTCATATTCTATGAAACTTTTGCCTGCAAGCGCAAGAATTGAAAGATTGGCGCTGCTCATCGGAATATTTATTTTAGCCGATACATCCGTATATTTCGGCACGGATTGCATCGGAACGCCCATCATCCGAAGTATGTCCAGAAACGAATAGCGACCGTTTACCAGATACGACGCGCCTGTTTTCGACATCGGTCCTTCTGCGCTCAATTCAACGCCGTTGAAACTCGTAGAGGCAAGAAATTCATGCTTTTTGTTATTACCGTTACGCAGCCGTAAATCGAATACTCCCGACGTAACGTTACCATATTCCGCAGGAAAAGCTCCAGTATAAAAATCGGAATTGGCAAGCTGATTGTTGTTTACCATTCCTATGCGACCGCCTGTGCCGCCCATCTCGCCAAAGTGATTGGGGTTGGGAATATCAAACCCGTCCAGCCTCCACGACAATCCCATTGGCGAATTACCACGTACTATAATGTCATTCTTCGTATCGTTAGCCGACGCAACGCCTGCCAGATTGGAGGCCATCCTTCCGACGTCGCTCCACGAACCCGCATACCGGTTCGCCTCCTCGCTCGACAACATCCTCGCGCTTACCACAGCCTGTTTATTCAGCGGCAGCTCCTTCTCTGTCTTTGGGCTAACGACAACCTCATCAAGCGCAAGCGCGGTTTCCTCCAATGCGATTTCCAGCACGGTCTCCCTGCCTGAATAGACAAGCAAATTATTTGACATATATGGAATAAATCCAAGCATGGAAACCTTTATGTCGCATCTTCCGGCAGGCACATTTTGCACCGAAAATTCGCCGTTCGTATCGCTCGTCAATGAGAAAGTCTGTCCTGTTGCGGTTACAACAACATTAGCGCCGGGCAGCGTTTGTTTCGAGATTTTATCAACTATCGTTCCGCGAATGGTTTGAGTGTATTCCCGACTTCTGCAATCTAAAAATGTGTCAGCAGCAGGGCCGCGGTAACGAAGGCCGCACACGTTTTTGTCATATATCCACGCAAATCAGTATTCGGCGGGCAGTTCGGCCAGTTGGGCGGCGGTGAAGACAGGGCCGTCCTTGCAGACGAATATCTTGCCGACGTTGCAGCGTCCGCACTTGCCGAAGCCGCACTTCATGCGGTTTTCGAGCGTCGTATAGATATTCTCGTCGGCAAAGCCCAGTTTCCGCAGCGTCGGAAAGGTATTTTTGATCATGATCGGCGGGCCGCATACAATGGCCACCGTGTTCTCCGCCGACGGCGCTTTGGCCTCCACCACAGAGGGGACAAAACCCACCTCGCCTGTCCAGTCCGGCGTCTCGCCGCCCGGGTCGACCGTCGTGTAGAGCGTCACATCCGGCCTCTGCGTCCACTCTTTCAACTCGTCCTTGTAGACCAGATCGGCAGGCGTGCGCGCGCCGTATACTATCGTAACATCCTTGTAATCATGTCTGTTATCGAGGCAGCTCCATATCACGCTCCGCATCGGCGGCAGCGCGATGCCCCCCGCCACGAACAGCAGGTTCTTCCCCCGCCACTCCTCGACAGGGAACGTGTTTCCATACGGCCCGCGAAAACCCACGATTGCCCCCTCTTCAAGGTCGGCCAGCGCGGTCGTAACCCGTCCTGCACGCCGAAAAGTGCACTCCACATACCCCTTGCGCGTATGCGGCGAGGCGATGCAGAAAGTCGACTCCCCCTCGCCGAAGAGCGAATACTCCGCGAACTGTCCCGTCCGGAACTCAAACGCCTCGCCCTCGGCCGGATCGACAAACTCCAGCCGGAAAGTCCGAACCCCGGGGGCCTCCTCCGTAATCCGCGCCACACGCATCCTGTACGGCAAATATATATTCTTACTCATAGTTTTTTCTTTGATTCTTTTTTGTAAAAGAGACTCCCTGATTCAGGTGTTTTTACGAATTTATGATGTTGATGTATAGATAATGATATGCTATCGTGGCCTCTGGTTTGTGTATCTGGTTGCAAGGCGGTTTTGGAAGAGAGTGCGCATGAGATGCGTTACCGAACCATTGCAAGAATGGAGTATGGAGAGTGTAAACGTCACGAGATATTGATAACAAAGTAGAGATAATATCCGCCCTGAGATACTTTCAATGAGGTATAATCATCGTTTGGTTATCAATATCCATCCCGAATGCGGGATGCCGCCCACATCGAACAACGCCCGCTTGCGCTCTGCCACTGCCTCAAGATCGACAAACTGATCACCCGACTGTTGCATGTCGCCACCCAATTTCTTGCCGACATTCCCTGTATCTGAACGTCCGATCCGTATTGGTCCCAACACTACCAAAACCGACACATTCACTCCTGATCCTTGTTTCCAAGTGCAAAGATATGAAAATTTCGATAATCAGGACACAAACAGAAAAAAACGACGATGGGACATAGTTTTTCTTTCTACTTGTGTTCTATTACTTCGAAAAAGGTTATTTAATAAATGCAAAACGGTCTGCTTGAGGAGATAGAACCTCAAAAGGCGGATTTACAGCCCGTCATTCGGAAATATCCCTCAAAAAGTCTATCTTTGTAGTCGCAATTAGTTCTTTGCATAGCCGGCAGACAATGTTTTCGGTCGGAAATTGTGTTACAGTTCAGCTCAACTGTCACCTTTCAAAACTCTGCAAAATCGCCATCGACCGTCAAAGCAAAACATTGAGCTACACTGCAACAATCACTGCGACACAATAACTTAACTCTTTATGCCCAAATACAAAAAACTATAGAATATTTTTTTCTTTGCATAAAAAACTGGCTATTGGAGCGTTTGAAATGCGGGTTGAGTTGCGATGTAAGGATTAGTTATATGTGAGATATACAGCAATATAAATATAAAAGAGGTGCGTTTTTTTCTTTTCCTCAGGTTCGAAGAACAGCAAAGCCAGATGATGTAAGCGTGATGTATCCCGATTTTATATCTTCGCCATACGGCCGGTAAAGTGGCGGGTGATCTTCATAGATAAAGCGCACCAGAGAAAAAACCTGCGCAAACGTTTAGCGTCGCTAACAAACTCGCAGCATCCGCCTGCACGCAAGCGCAAGTACCTGCGAAAATCACCTTTCCCGTCATATTTAAAGTGACGGTGACAAAATTAAAAAGTATGTTAACACGCCACAGCTCCATAGACCGCATTTTAGGAGCGGCCCACTTAAAATGCGGCCTGTTTTAAGATAGTAGATTTGAAATAACCTCGCGTAGCAATGACAAACCGGTCGAAGTAATGACGTTCATCCAACCACGTTTTTTCACCTGATTGCTATCGCGAATAGAACCTAATAACGCGCACAAACCTCTGACCATGTAACAAATAATATAACGCATGCAAACCACTGTGCCAGCGACAAATAGCATCCATCGACGCACACAAACCTCTGACCCTGCAGCAAATAGAATCCAAAACCTCTGATCCGGCGATAAACGGCCCTGTTATGGAGTTACAAAATCCGAGCGAGCAAAATCCAAACGCACACCTCCGGATACATCGTCGTCGCAAGGCGCTTTTGCTGCTGTCGCCCAAAGATAACGGTGTAATTATGCCTGCAACCCTTACGCCTGTTCGGCTGAATACCTGCCAATATCCCATTTCCGGCCCGCTGCGCCACCACATCGACAGACAGACAAAGCAGCAGGGGCCAATGTGGCTTTTGGCACGGTTCTTGCTAATGCCATGTTCGTGATAAATCAAATAAAATAAAAACACAAAAGTATGAAAATGTTAAAAATTGCAGCACTGGCAGCGGCAATGACGGTCGCATGCAAGAAGGAGAAAAACAATCCTGCCCCTGCGCCGGCACTTCCGACCATCGCTTCGTTCAGCCCGACATCGGCCCGAGGCGGAGAAAGCGTAACGATCACTGGCGAGAATTTCTCAACTATCGCATCGGAAAACACCGTGACATTCAACGACATTGCCGCCGTGGTCACCACAGCGGGCGCGACGCAGCTCACCGTAACCGTACCCGACAGCGACTGTTCCGGCGCAGTCAAGGTTACGGTCGGAGGAAAGACCGCTACAGCCGCCGACCAGTTCACATGGCTTCCTGCCGCTTTGCAGCGAAACGGGATAGAGGTTGTGGCTGTGCCGTCCGGTACGTTTTTGATGGGCTCCTCGGACGGCAGCAACATCGGCGACGGCAACGGTTCGGGGCTCAACACGACCGCCTCCGAGCCGAGCCGCCTGTACGAAAGGCAACGCTGGGTGCAGCTGACGGCAGACTTCTATCTGAGCAGGTACGAGATCACCAACGCCCAGTATGCCAAATTCCTGAACGACAACTCTATCGGCAGCGACGGCATCGGCAGCCTGACCTCCGACGGGACGCAGGAATACATTGACGACTGCTCACAGAGCGGCTTCACCAACCAGTGCGGTGTTCAGTGGAACAGCGGTCAGGGCAAATGGGAGCCGGCCCCCGGCAAGGACAACTTCCCTGTCGTGTATGTAACGTGGTATGGAGCAAAGGCGTTCGCCGAAAAGGCTGGTGGCGCGCTGCCAACGGAGGCGCAGTGGGAGTATGCCTGCCGCGGCGGACAGACGACGAGTTTGCCGTTCGGGGTCGGGACGGGACGTAAGTTAATGCCCGACATGGCCAATTTCGCTGCAATATGGCCCTACGACCTGGACCATAATCCGTCGGGGCAGTACACCGACACGGGTTTGAGCAGCCAGGACAAAAACAACACCACCGCTGTGGGCAGCTATCAAACATACAACGCCTACGGCCTTTACGACATGCACGGCAATGTTGCCGAGTGGTGTGGCGACAGCATGGATTTTAACAACATCGACTATCCGGCGACCGGCACGTCTCAGGCTGCCCCTGCGGTAGATCCGTTTGTAAACGACGTCACCCACTCTTATCGTGCGCTCCGCGGCGGCAGTTGGTACTCCGGCGCGCAGGAGAGCCGTTCGGCTTTCCGAGGTATCAGCAGTCCCGATACGAGCAACGACCATATCGGCTTCCGTGTCGTGTGGGCGCAGTAAGTAAGCATTCTTCTCTGCATCCGGGCAGATCGGGGCTGAGGATTTGAGTTGGTTTGGGTTGGCTGGAGTTGCTTTGGCCGAAACTGAACTGATTTTGGCGGCGCGGCGTTGCGAATTACTTAATTGGGGTTCCGCAAATTGAGACGTTGTAGCCGTGCTTCAACTCACGAGGCCCGCCTTACTGCACGGGGTAATTTTTGAGACATTGGTAACAAAGTGATAATCATGCCGCTTTGGAAGTATCCCATCCATAAGCGGATATTATCGAAACTTTGTTGCCAATGTCTTTTTTTATAGGGAAAGACAGGGTAGGTAACCACAACCCATTAAAAAGCTATTGATTTAAGTTTCAGGCCGGTGGTTTGAGGGAGCCCGAACATGATGTTCAGGTTCTGTACGGCTTGGCCGCAGGCGCCTTTAAGCAGGTTGTCTATAATGCTTATTATTAACAATTTATTGCCGTGCTTTTCGAGATGAATGAAACATTTGTTGGTGTTTACGACTTGCTTGAGGTCGATGTTGCGATCGCAGACAAATGTAAAGGCAGCGTCGCGGTAGAAATTTTTGTATAACGCGACGGCTTCGTCCTGCGACAGAGTACAATCGACTACCGTAGAGGCTATTATGCCACGTGGAAAGTCGCCGCGATAGGGAATGAAACTGATACGCGCAACGTCGAACCCTGGTTGCAACGAGTTGAGACTTTCGCCTATCTCGTTCAGGTGCTGATGCTCGAACGGCTTGTAAACGGAGAGGTTGCCCGAACGCCAACTGAAATGTGTCGTGCTGCCGGGCTTCTGGCCCGCGCCGGTGGAACCTGTTGTGGCCGTGATGTTTATCTCGCCGCAAAGCATACGGGCGTCGGCCGGCGGGAGCAACGCCAACTGCAAACAAGTTGCGAAACAGCCCGGATTGGCAATGTTGCGGGCCGCGGCAATGCGGTCGAGGTTCATCTCCGGCAGACCGTAGACGAACTGCCGCCCGCCGATGACAGAGCCGGCGGCGAGGCGAAAATCCTGACTGAGGTCGACAATCCGCACATGCTCCGGCACAGCATTGTCCGTCAGGAACTTGCGCGCGTCGCCGTGGCCTACGCAGAGCATCAGCGCGTCGACCTCCCACGACAATTCGCCAGTGAACCGCATGTCGGTTTCGCCCAGCAGGTCGGAGTGGACGTCGCTTAACTTGTTGTCTGCGTTGGAGTTACTGTGCACGTAACTCAATTCGGCGTCGGGGTGGTTCAAAAGAATACGGATAGCCTCGCCACCCGTATACCCCGCGCCGCCTATAATTCCGATTTTCATTGTATTTCAATTTTTTGGATGCGTGACGCGTGACGCCCCCCCTCGAACGTAGTTGCGAGGAACCGCTCGACGATGGCTATCGCCTCGTCGTTGTCGACGAACCGGGCGGGCAGGACGCAGACGTTGGCGTCGTTGTGCCGCCGCGAGAGTTCGGCGATCTCGACCGTCCAGCACAGTCCGGCACGCACTCCGTGATGACGATTAAGGGTTATGGATATGCCTATTCCGCTGCCGCACAGGCCGATACCGCATTCAACCTCTCCGGCGGCCACCGCCTCGGCCAGTGCATGACCGTAATCGGGGTAGTCGCACCGTTCCGGCGAGTGGCAACCCAGGTCGAACACCTCGTAGCCGCGCGAGTCGAGCCAGCCAACCAGCAACTCCTTCAACTCATACCCTGCGTGATCGCCCGCAATGGCTATCTTTTTCATCGCCGCATCTATTTTGCCCCAAAGTTACGCATTTATTCCATGAAAAAAATATCTCCGTCGCACAAAAAAAACGGGCCCGCATAGACAGTCCCGCCTGATTCAGTCTGTCATTGCGCCTTGTGTGGATGCGAAAAGGAGCTGCTCAGAGCATGTAGCCCAAGCCGAACTGAAATGCACTGCTTTTGCTCTTCGCTTTCACGTCTGCAATTCTTGTCATCCTCAAAACATACCGTCCATTCACCTGCAACCCCGTCCGGCTTATCTTGCAGGTCAGTCCGACAGGAATGGAGAGGTTGAACTTGTTGAGATTTAACCAGGTAGAAAACATATCAGGCGGAATATCGCCCCGTCCTTTATAATAAAAATATAAAGCGGATTGTTGCAACACAAATCCCGGCTGCAACCCTGCGTCGATGCTCAGCCACGGCAGGGGATAATATTTTGCCAGTATGGGAATCTGCAAACAGTCGAACGACAAATCGACCCGAGTGAACCAGCGGTTAAAATTCCCGTCATCCACATTACGGTGTGCCGTAGCATGTTGTCTTGAAATAGAGAACCTCGCACCGGATACTTGACATTTTGGACAGCGGATATTCGACCATCAATCCGCGATTAACACTAATATTGTATTTATCATTTACCTCGCCGCTTAAATCCTGTGCGCCATTGATGACAGTATAATCATTGTTAGACAGATTGATCCCTGCCTTTACTCCGAAATAGCGAACACGAGCCCCTGCAACTCCGCACAGCATGATAGCGCCGACAAACAATACGAATAATTTTCTCATGGCATAGACAATCTTTAAGGACAAACTGGGTTATCTTTTTTTCTTAGGGATAAAAAACTTGCCTATACATATAAAAAGCATTATATTAATATATTAAGCAAATAGACGCCTTATGAAAAGCAAGTTTGCAAAGATACAAAAAAACGAAACAGAAGCCTGCATTTTAACGTTTATTCCAAGAAATAAACGCGGTTTTGCGCCAAAAGTTGATTTGGCAGCCGTGATACAATGTATCATTTATAAACCGAAAACAGGAGTTCAATATAAGAATTTATTTATTGGTATTAAAGGTGTTAAGCCGGAATTTTAATGGCAGTTGGTTTATTATTACAAAAAATGGCGCGATTGCGGCGTTTTTTACCAGATGAATAAATCTTATTTGGAACAGAAAAAAGGGCTATTGGACTTGTCGAAATTGAATCTCAACGGTACGCACAGTTATGTGAAAAAATCAGAGGAAAGTGTCGGTTATCAGCGCCGCAAAAAAGCAAAACCGCCAATGTTCTTGTGCTGACTGACGGCAATGGCATTCCGCTTGTGGCGGGCGATATTTTAAGCGGCAATCACAACGATTTGTGTCATGTTGTGCCGCAATTTGCCGACATGACAAAGGTGTTGAAGAGTTGCGGAATTGTTATAGAAAACAGCATTTTGAATGCAGATAAAAGATTTGATACCAAAGGTCTGCGCCGCGCTTGCAGGCACAGGAAAATTACGCCGAACAAAGGAAAATTTTCGCAACAGAAAGAAAAAGAAACGGGAAAGAAAGCGATATTTTGACGGAAAATTTACAAAAAGCGATTTGTCAATGACCGGGCGTTTGCATGGTTGGACAGTTTTAGAACTCTGCTAATCAGGTTTGACAAATTGGATAAATCGTGGCTGAATTGGCACTATCTCGCTTTTACTTTGATAATCTTAAAAGTTTAAATCAGTTTGATATGAAAGCACTCCCTCAACAAATTAAATCACGCTATAAAAAGCAAGGGGCCCCCGTAAAGAGGCCCCTTGAACATACAACCCTTGCACATACAGCCAGAAAATCCTATTGCTGCTTCAACGCGGCGTGAGCTGCCGAGAGGCGGGCGATAGGCACGCGGAAGGGGGAGCAGGAAACGTAGTTGAGCCCCGCGTAGTGACAGAACTCCACCGAGCTGGGCTCGCCGCCATGTTCGCCGCAGATGCCGCATTTGAGATCGAGGCGCGAACCGCGACCTTTCAACACCGCCTCGCGCACAAGCTGGCCTACGCCGTTGCGGTCGAGTATCTGGAATGGGTCGTTCTTCAAGATGCCCTTTTCGAGATACACAGGCAGGAACTTGGTCACGTCGTCGCGCGAGAAGCCGAGGGTCATCTGCGTCAGGTCGTTGGTGCCGAAGCTGAAAAATTCGGCCACCTCGGCAATCTGGTCGGCGGTGACGGCGGCGCGCGGAACCTCGATCATCGTCCCGACCGTGTACTTGATGCGGTCGTTGCGCTCGAGGAAGACCGCTTTGGCCACCTCGTCGATGATGTTCTTCTGGTAACGCAACTCCTTGTGGTTGCCAACGAGCGGCACCATGATCTCCACCGTTACCGGTATGCCGCGCTTGGTGACATTCATCGCCGCCTCAAGGATGGCGCGCGCCTGCATCTCGGTGATCTCGGGATAGGTATTGCCCAAGCGGCAGCCGCGATGGCCGAGCATCGGGTTGAACTCGTGCAGCGACTCCACTTTGGCGTGAATCTTCTCATACGGCACGCCCATCTCGGCTGCCATCTCCCGCTGCTCCTTCTCGAAGTGGGGAACGAACTCGTGCAGGGGCGGGTCGAGCAGGCGGACGGTGACCGGATAGCCGTTCATCACCTCGAACATCCCCTCGAAGTCGCCCCTCTGAATGGGTAGCAGCTTGTCCAGCGCCACGCGACGGCCATTCACGTCGTCTGCGAGTATCATCTCGCGAACGGCCTTGATGCGGTCGCCCTCGAAGAACATGTGCTCCGTGCGGCATAGGCCGATGCCCTGTGCGCCGAACTTGATAGCGACTTTTGCGTCGTTAGGGGTGTCGGCGTTGGCGCGCACTTTGAGGTGGGCGAACTTGTCGGCCAGCTTCATCAGTTTGAGGAAGTCGCCGCCGATCTCGGGCTCCATGGTCTGCACCTTGCCCGGATAGACCTCGCCGGTCGAACCGTTTAGCGAGACCCAGTCGCCCTCATTGATGACCGTGTCCCCGATGGTAACGGTGCGTTTTTTGTAGTCGACCAGCAGGTCGCCGGCGCCCGAAACGCAGCACTTGCCCATGCCGCGGGCAACCACGGCGGCGTGCGAGGTCATGCCTCCGCGGGCCGTGAGGATACCCTCCGCAACGAACATGCCTTTTAGGTCTTCGGGCGAGGTTTCGACGCGAACCAAGATCACGTTCTTGCCCTCTGCGGCCCACGTTTCGGCGTCCTCGGCGAAGAAGACCACCTGACCGGTGGCGGCCCCGGGCGATGCGGGCAGGCCTTTGGTGAGCGCGCGCGCCTTTTTCAGCGCCTCCTTGTCGAATATCGGGTGGAGCAGTTCGTCGAGTTTGGCCGGCTCGCAGCGCAACACGGCGGTCTTCTCCTCTATGAGCCTCTGTTCGAGCATGTCCATCGCTATCTTCACCATCGCCGCGCCGGTGCGTTTGCCGCTGCGGGTTTGCAGCATCCACAGCTTGCCGTCCTGAATGGTGAACTCGATGTCCTGCATGTCGGTGAAATATTTTTCCAGATGTGTCTGGATCTCGTCGAGTTCCTTGTAGACCGCGGGCATAACCTCCTCCAGCGAGGGGTATTTGCTCCTGCGTTCCTCATCGGTGACGTTCTGGGCGTCGGCCCAGCGGCGCGACCCTTCGAGGGTGATCTGCTGCGGCGTGCGGATGCCGGCCACAACGTCTTCGCCCTGTGCGTTAACCAGATACTCGCCGTTGAAAATATCCTCGCCCGTGGCGGCGTCGCGCGTGAAAGCCACACCCGTAGCCGAGTTGTCGCCCATGTTGCCGAAGACCATCGCCTGCACGTTGACGGCCGTGCCCCATTCGGCGGGGATGTTGTTGAGTTTGCGGTAGAGGATGGCGCGGTCGTTCATCCAGCTGCTGAACACGGCGCATACGGCCCCCCAGAGCTGCTCCCACGGATCGGTCGGGAAATCCTGCCCTGTCTTGTCCTTGACGGCCTTCTTGAACAGGCGCACCAGCTCTTTCAGATCCTCGGTGGTGAGTTCGGTGTCGTTCTTGACCCCCC
Source organism: Rikenellaceae bacterium (assembly GCA_031256675.1). Classification (GTDB taxonomy): domain Bacteria; phylum Bacteroidota; class Bacteroidia; order Bacteroidales; family Rikenellaceae; genus JAIRQC01. The sequence continues at coordinate 12,277 of JAIRQC010000120.1, read as the reverse complement.
GTTTCTCCTTCATCAGGTCGATGATCTCCTCGAACGGGTCGTGATCCTCCTTTTTTTCGGGCTTCATACCCAGAACGACGTCGCCGTACATCTGCACGAAGCGGCGGTAGGAGTCCCATGCAAAGCGCGGGTTGCCACTCTTTTTGGCGATCGCCTCCACGGCCGAATCGTTCAGCCCCAGGTTGAGGATCGTATCCATCATACCCGGCATCGAGGCCCTTGCGCCGGAGCGCACCGACACCAGCAGCGGGTTCTCCGCGTCGCCGAACTTCATGCCGACCAGCTCCTCGACCCCTTTCATGGCCGCGTCGACCTCCGGTTTGACCAGTTCGATAACCCGCTCTCTGCCTTCGGAATAGTACTCCGCGCAGACCTCAGTCGTGATGGTAAATCCCGGAGGCACCGGAATACCGATAAGGTTCATCTCGGCCAGATTGGCCCCTTTGCCTCCCAGCAGATCGCGCATCTTGCCGTTGCCTTCAGCCTTCTTGGCGCCGAAGGTGTAAACTCGTTTTGTGTTGGACATGGTTTAATTATGAATTATGATTTATAAATTAAGGTTTGTCGTCTGCCATGTGTTTGACTGTATGTTTGAACTTCATAAAGGGCAAAATTTATCTTCATGCCCGTTTCTGCCACGGTTTTGTGCATACCCTTGTCGAGGATGCAGGCAATGATCTCGCCGCTACGCTCCGTCAACTCCTTTTGTTTCGGCCTTTCCGGCCCTTCGGAAAGTTTGTTCTTCCCGACCCTGCCCGAAATCAGAAATTTTGATTTCAGGCTGGCCCATTTCCCCTTCCCCAGGCCTGTTATATAGCCTCGGGGGAATTTCTCAGGGACAGCCTGATCGACCTCGCGCGTCCTCACTCCGTACAGCGCAGCCGCGTCGCTGTACGGAATGACCCTCTGGCCCCTGACGGCCATGAGCCTCTCCTCCGCCGCGTTGAACCCTATCACCACCATTACCATCTGTACGTTAGCCCTGCATTGGCGATCCCTGCCGTGTAGCCGCCCTCGGCATATACCCCGAAGCTGCGTGTGAAGAAGTATCTGGCCCCCGCCACGGCGTTCCACTGAAACCTTGCGTCCATTTCGTCGGCGTCGCCCGACCGGTCGCCCCGATAGCCGGTGATACCCGCCCCTGCCATCGCCCTCGCGTAAGCCTCGAAGCGCGTGGCAATGGTGTAATGATAGCTCAACCCCGCCATCGCCTCGAACCGTCCCGCCCGGACATGTACCTCCCTGTCGCCGTAGCCGTCGTTCCACAAATAGTTGTAGCCGTACCTCCCGTAGCCCAGTTGAAACCCCCAGCCCAGGCTCCCCGCGTTGCCCATGTCCGTCATCGCCCGCTCGCACGTCAGGTGAATGGGCGGCAGGACAGTCCGGCGGTCCGTTTCGCGGTTGACCGGCATGGTGAACTCACGCCACAGCGCGGGCGATGCGCCCAGTGATATGTTCCTCATCCTGAGCGGAAAGACGAACTCCCTGTCATATCTGCTCGCCGAACCCGGAACGGCCTCAACATGCCGGTTGGACGAACTGCCGCCGGCATCCTGACCGCGCAGTTCCCCGCCGGCAAGCGCCAGAACGGCAAGTATCAGCAACCTGCCGCGCTTCATTCGGCCTGTCCTCCGTAGCTTGCCTCCCACGCCCTGACTATCTCGACGGGGGAATGTTTGGTCTCGAACTCCTTGTTTTTGATGCGCCTGGCGAAGTCGGCGTACTCTTTGTAGCGTTTGTTGAAATAGGCCGCCAGCTGGGTGCGGTTGAAGCTGCCCTGATTGATCGCCCCGCCCGTAGCGTAATCCTGCGCGACGAACACCGCCGGATCGTCGCCCAGCGCAATATAGTAGTTGGTGAGGGCCACCTTGCGGTAGCGCATCGTACCCCCGACCGGCTCCTGACCCTCGACGTAGGCGGAGTAGAGGGCGATGCCCTTGCCGAGGTATTCCTGACGCATCAGGCCGTTCTTCGCCTTTTTGCCCATGAGGGTGGTGCAGTAGTCGTGCCTGACGTAGACGGCGCCTGCGTCGAAGACGATGCGCGCGATCTGGTCGACGTCGTAGCGTATGCGTTCGCCTTTGGGTTCGGCGCTGATCTCGACAAATGTCACGTTGTTGACAAAACTGGTGCGGTTGTAGCCGCGTATGGCGTTGCCGTCGGCCATTTCGAGCGTCACGTCGCCATTCTCAGCTGCCCGGGCCCCGAACACGGTCAGCGCGGCAGCCAGGGCAAAAAAGATCTTCTTCATGATTGACTTATTGATAATCTGCAACATACAGGTCGAATATCAGCGGCGTATAGGGCCTGATCTCGGTGGCGACGCCGGCCCCTGTGGTTGAGTTGGCGTCGGCGGCTGCCACGCCACTGTAGCTGTAACCGAACGCCGAGGTGAAGACGGTGGTGCACCACTCGGAGTACTTCATCTTGTAGACGGCCTTCATGCCGGCGACATAGCTGCTGTTGCTCGTTTTGGAGTAGGTGAGGGCCGACCGGGCGGTGTTGTCGCGCCACACGCGCCACGCCACGGAGTCGATGTTGGTGTCAATAATGAACCCGTCGAGGAAGCGGGTGATATAGTAGACTTTAAGCGTGGAGTCCTCGACGACCTGCTCGCGGTCGGCGCGGTACGAGGCGGCTATGTCGGGCGCATCCCATATTTTGAAATACTGGTGCAGTGTGACCGTGTCGACCCAGGTAGCCCTGTCGGTCGTGTCTACGCCGGGCGTGATCACGTAGCCTCTGCCGAGCTCGTTCTTCGCGTAGTCCCTCGTCAGCCCCTCTTCATATTTGACGGGGTCTTGGTCTTCGACGATCCTGTGCAGTTTGACGCGGATCACCGTCGGGATGCCGCCCGGATAGGAGCTCTGTCCCTGATAGCCCCCGACGAAGAGCCCCGTGGTGCTGTTGCTGCCGTAGGTGAAGCGCGAGGTGGAGTAGACGACCGCCGAATCGCCCTCGCGCATCTGTTTGAGCGTGCGGTAGAGGGCGTTCTCGTTCACCGAGTAGTTGGGGTCGGTGAAGATGTTGTAGTAAGGTATGTAGTGGGTTTTCAGGGTCGAGGTACCCTCGACGACGGCCGTGAGCGAGTCGCGGGTGTAGTAGATGTTGCCCCAGAGGTCGCCGATGGTCAGGTCGTAGAACAGCCAGTCGTTAGCCTTGACTTCGGCCCCCGTGCCGGAGGTTACCCTGACAATATATATGCCCTCCCTGTCGAGGGTGTCGCACTGTCTGCCCGGATGGCGCTCGGGGATGTAGCGTTTCATCCACGCCTTGAGCGACGTCAGCTCGGCGGCGTCGTAACTCTCCGTCTCCCGTTTGGCGCACGAAACGGCCAGCAACAGGCCCAGAACAACTCCACAAATGTATTTCATAACTGTCGTTTTTATATCTCAATAAGTCCTGCCATCCATTGTACCCATGCTCCGACCGTCGCCGCCCTGCGTTCGCGAGTGTTCCCTGCATAGTCGTCGAACAGCCCTGCACGTTGCATTATTTCGAATATTTCGTCTTTCGACGGCGCATCCCCCTTTTCAAAATACAGCCTCAACGCATCGCGAAACACACTGTGGGACAGTATAAGTTTCACAAACTCCAACTGTCTGTCGACAAGGGGCAGGCCGAATATGCGGAGGGCTTCGTTTGTCAATACAAATCCCGCCAAACCATTCATCACGGCTCTTCTGATTAGACCCAAATATTTTGCAGCGTTGGCGTAATAATCGGCTTGTCGGGGAACAAAAGCATAATTTTGAGCAATGGCCTCTTTGCCGAGAAACCCACGCTGCCATAACAATTCGCACAGATTGATTACACGATCAAAGTTGTCGGCCTGAGGGAAAGGCGCTTCGGGCTCGTTCGCTATTATTGCGCCATCCAGTATTTTTTGTATCGTTTCGGTATTGATTGCGCGCTTTTCATAAAAAGCATATCTCCTGTAGCGGACTAATTGAATCGAATTATACAGTTCGACGTCGGTAAATTCATACTCGCGGAGATGGAAGATCCCATTCGAACAGGTCAAAAATATAGGGCGCACCCGTTTTGTTATCCTGTCGTTCCACAAGCGGTATGGATAATACAGTTGCCGAATCAAAAAATCGTCGGATATGTAGTTTTTGGCTTCGATCAGATTGAGCGAACCGTCACCCTCATAACCTCCGTCTATCTCAACCTGAGCGTTGTTTACCTTAACGGCAAACTGCTTTCCTGCGGAATTGATTTTGAACCCAAAAGCAGAAGAACTCATTCGTCCGCCGACAGTCGGAGACAGGTCGCCTTCGCCGGTAAAGTCGTGTAATATCTTCGAAAGATAGATACAGTTTATCGCTGTGGTTTCATTTATTATCTCTCGATAATTAATACTTTCCAATGCGGGAAAACTGTCGATGAAAACAGTTTCGCTCTCTTCTGTATTAAAATCATGAAATGTTTCAAACGTGCCGATTTCATAAGTCCCTCGCGACACGGGAAGGATGGTAAGTTTATTGGCCGCAAATATTTTGGGCAACTGCGAACGATGATCGAACCTGGTCATCAAACGCGCCTCCCTGAAATTGTTTATGGTTTCGGAAGATATGGAATACCTTCCCTTCTCCGTTATCTCGTCAAGGATTCGGTATTTCTCAAAGATTTCCTCCCAAAATATATCGTTTTTCGGCCTACTCATAATTCCGTATTAAAACCTCGTCGACCTCCCCGCGTTTCTCCCCGTCCGCATTCACCGAACGGTTTGCCTTGACGGTGGTGATCGAATAATTTTCGTATTGCCTGCGTATGAAATCAGATGCGGAGTTGGACAGCAGGAATTTTATGTTTCGTCGCGTTAAATCGTCGCAGGCCTCCCTCAGCCTGATTTGATCTGCAGCGCTCCACCCACCCTGAACGTATCCCGTAAAATTGGCTGTCTCGGACAATGGGTGGTATGGCGGATCAATATACACAAACGCATTCTCATCCAAATCTCTCAGGATATTTTCATAATCCGTGCTTAAAATCCGGACGTTTTTAGCATTCAAATATAAGGAAACGGCTTTCAAAACGGGCTCGTTGACGATATTCGGGTTTTGGTAGTTTCCGAACGGCGAGTTGAACTCCCCCGCGTTGTTAACCCTGTAGAGTCCGTTGAAGCAGGTTTTATTCAAATATAACACCCTCGACGCCCGCTTTACCTTATCCATGCTTGCAAAATCTGCGGAACGGTCCAGACTTCTAAGTTCGTAAAAATATTTCGATTCGTTTTTATGCTTTTTAAGGTCGGCAACAAGTTCGGTCAAATTATCCTTCACCATATTATACACATTTATCAACTCCGAGTTGAGGTCGTTTATTATGGCGTTGTCCGGTTGAAGATGAAAAAAGAGTGCGCCGCCGCCGATGAACGGCTCAACATAGGTATGGTACCTCATGTCGGGGGGACAGAGGGCGACAATAGCGTCCAATAGCTGCCGTTTTCCGCCGGCCCACTTGACAAATGGCGATATTAGCCTGTTTTTTGCCACTGCTTGTTTTGTTATTCGTCCGCAAATATACGCAAATTATTGCTTGACGACATTCCGAATGTTCAATACGTATACCACCGTTGTGTTTTGCGGCACGACCCCCATCGGACGGTCGCCGTAGGCGCGGTTGGAGGGGATGAACAGCGCGAGCGAGTCGCCCGTGCGGCACCCCGGCATCGCGTCGGCCACGCCGCCGAGCAGCGGGTCGACGCCCAGGCGGACCTTCTGCACCGTCACCGGCCACGACAGCGTCTCCGCCCCCTCCAGCTCCCCGATGAGCTCGGGTTTGTTGGTGTAGAACAGCGCCCCTGCCCCGCTGGTCGAGCTGAACAGCCGCGCCTCGAAATCGAACCACACCTCGTCGCCCGTCTCCGCCACTGTCTGCGCGTCGTAACCGTCGCGGTCGGCATTGGCTATGTAACGGTAGACCCCGTTATGGATGGTGTAGGTCAGTGATCTGCCATCCAGATAGCGGATTATGGCGACGTTCTGGTCGTCGAGCGATTTTTTCAGATCGTCCCCACAACCGGCAAGAACTGCCGCCACACACAATAATATTACAGGTCGCATCCGACAAAGGTAGGAATATTAGCCGATTTATCAAAGTCTTTTTAGGGCGGTGCGAATGATCTCCTCCACCGAAGCCGTCGGCAACTCCTTGCACACGGCCCTCACGGCCTTGTCAGACGCCCCGCGGGTGAAGCCAAGCATCGCCAGCGCAGCTATCGCCGCATCGTAGCGTCCGGCGTCGGCAACTCCCGACAGCCCTGCCGCCCCGGTCGAGGCCCCAGTGCCGGCGATCTTCTCGCGCAGCTCGACGATGATTTTCTGGGCGGTCTTGAGCCCCAGTCCCTTGACGTTTTTGAGCAGCGTGGCGTTCTCCGACGAGATGATCGAGGCGAGTTCCGACGGCGAGTAGGTCGAGAGGATCATCCGCGCGCTCGTCCCGCCAACCCCCGACACGCTGATCAGCAGCCGGAAGATTTCCCGCTCCTCGCGCGTGGCGAAACCGTAGAGTATCTGCGCATCCTCGCGCACGATATAATGAGTGTAGAGCTTCGCCTCGCCGTGCCCCTCGATCTCCGAGTAAGTTTGCAGCGAGATATTCAGCAGGTAGCCGACCCCCCCCGCCTCGACAACGGCGCAGGCCGGAGTGAGCTCCTCGAGCGGCCCTTTTATATAGTCGTACATAAATCTAAAATTATGATATTAGAGTTGAACCCCTGTGTTTTATGATAAACTGTCCTGTTACCGTGCCGCCCCGGACAAAATGAAGCAAAGCGGAATGAAGTCGAACGGCCCGCCTTTTGTTTTGTTAATGCGCTGTCTGCCAATGAAAATATGCGTTGTCCTTATATTTCTGCACTTAATTAGCGTGAATTATGGGCAAATATAGAAAAAACTCCATATATTTGCAGAAATAACTCAATTAAGGCATGAAAAAATATCTTATTCTCATTTGTGCAGCGGCATTTTCCCTCGCCGGCTGCAATTCAAAAGGTTCGAAAAGCGACGTCGGCGCGGGCGATTCCACACAGCAGGCCGTCATGAGTTCGCAGGTGGCATACATCAACCTCGACTCGCTTACAAGCAGGTACGACATGTATCACGACCTGCGCGGCGAGTACGAAAAGAAGGCCAAACGCATCCAGGACGACGTCAACGGCCGCGGTCGCCGTCTCGAAAAGGATGTGGCCGACTTTCAGGACAAAATACAGAAGGGGCTCGTGACGCGCTCGACGGCCGCCCAGATGGAGGAAGACCTCGGCAAACGGCAGCAGTCGTTCATGCAGTTTCGCGAAAACTCGTTGCGCGATCTGGCCGAAGAGGAGCAGGTGCTGCTCAACAGGATACATTTCAGCATCGTCGACTTCCTCAAAGAGTTCAACAGCGACTACCGCTACGCGATGATCATCAGCACCACCGCCGGAGGCCCCGTCCTCAACGCCAACCCCGCCCTCGACATCACCGCCGTCGTGCTGCCCGAACTCAACAAAAAATACGCCGCCGAAAAAAAGGGCGCCGCAGCTCCCAAAACCGACGAAACGGCCGAAAACGCGAAGTAACGGTCGCAGGGAATTTCACAACAGGGCATAACCGATATGCCCTGTTTTTTTATTAACTTTGCCGCCGTAAACTTTACGTAAATCTTAAAGCGATAAGGATATGGCGATCAAGTGCATCGGGATCCTGACCTCCGGCGGCGACGCTCCGGGGATGAATGCAGCGATCCGCGCCGTGACCCGCACGGCGATATACAGCGGCCTGACGGTAAAGGGTATCATGCGAGGTTACCGCGGCCTGATAACGGGCGAAATCATCGAACTGCGCACCGAAAATGTCAGCAACACCATTCAGCGCGGCGGCACGATGCTCAAAACGGCCCGTTGCGTCGAGTTCCGCTCGCGCGAGGGGCGACAGGTGGCTTACGAAACGATGCAGCGCGAGGGCATCGACGCGCTGGTGGTCATCGGCGGCGACGGCACCCTGAGCGGCGCGAGAGAGTTCGCCGGCGAGTTTGACATTCCCATAGTCGGCCTGCCAGGAACCATAGATAACGACCTGAACGGCACCGACGTAACCATCGGTTACGACACCGCCCTCAACACCATAATGGACGCCGTCGACAAGATCCGCGACACCGCCTCGTCGCACGACCGTCTATTCTTCGTCGAGGTCATGGGGCGCGAGTCGGGCTTCCTTGCCCTCAACAGCGCGCTGGCCGCAGGGGCCGAAGCGGCCATCATTCCGGAGTTTGTTACGGAGGTAGACCAGCTGGCCGAGTTCATCCAGAACGGCCTGCGCAAGTCTAAGAGCAGCAGCATAGTACTTGTAGCCGAGAGCGAGGTCACCGGCGGCGCGATGGGCTTGGCAGAACGTGTCAAGAAAGAGTATCCGCAGTACGACGTGCGTGTGACCATACTCGGCCACATTCAGCGCGGAGGTTCACCAACAGCCAGCGACCGTATTATAGCCAGCCGCATGGGTGAAGCTGCGATAATCGCCCTGCTCGACGGTCAGCGGAACATCATGATCGGCATCGAAAACCAGGAAATAGTCTACGTGCCGCTTTCCAAAGCCGTCAACCACGAGAAATCCCTCAACCGCGCCACACTCGACACACTCAAAAAACTGTCAATCTGATTTTCACTGTTGGTCTGATTTTCAGCTCCGGTTCTCTTTTCCAAAAGAGAACCGGAGGTTGGATAACGCGGGTTTCGCGCTGACCGATAATGTTATAGTGCAGCGAGGGCTATCGAGTAAAGTTTGGATTCTTTGGGGTCGCTGCGCGAGGTGAGGATGCACGGCACGCGCGCGCCGACGACCATACCTGCATGAAGTCCCCCTGCGATGGCAGTGGTGCATTTGAAGAACGAGTTGCCGGCGTCGATGTTGGCGAAACAGAGAGCGTCGGCCTCCCCTGCAACGCGACTGCCGCGCAACTTCTTGACAGCCACAGCATCCGGATACAAGGCTACGTCGATCGCGAGCGGCCCCTCGACAATAGCGTCGCCGAAGTCGCCCCTGTCGCACATTTTGGAGATCACCGCAGCATCCATGCAGGCTGGTAAAGTGGTGGACATCTGCTCGGTAGGGGCTATCATGGCCACTTTCGGCGTCTCGACCCCCAACTTGCGCGCAACGGCGATCAGTTGCCGCACCATTGACGTTTTTTGCGCAATGTCGGGATAGGTCAGCACCGCCACATCGGCCACGACAAGCAGTCGTCCGTAACCAGGCAATTGCAACACCAGCAGGTGATTAAGCACACCTTTCGGCGGCACGAGGCTGTACTCCCTGTTAAGAATGCCGCGCATATATTTGTCGGTCGACACCAGCCCCTTCATCAGCGCGTCGCCCTCGCCAGCCGCAACCATTCGCACAGCCCGGTCGACGCTCTCCGTATCGCTCGCCGCTTCCACAATCCGAAACATCCCTGCGTCGATACTTTCCGCCTTGCAAACGCGCTCTATTTCAGCGCGATCGCCGACAAGCGCCGCCTCCACAAGCCCCATCCTGACCGCCTCGGCCACCGACTCGACAGTATGCGCATCCTGACCGCAAGCAACGATCAATCTCTTGCGTCCCTGCTGCTTCACCGCAGCGACAATGTCATCTAATTTGTTGAACATTTTTTATTTTCCAATTAACGGTTCAAAACTGCAATGAAATTAGTTTCCATAAGCGTCCAAACCGTAGCGATGTGAATGGTTGTTTTTATCTGACTTTCAGAAGAATTTCATTTTTCAATGTAACCCATGCTCTTTTCAGTGTATGATTGAGTAAGTCTCATTATTTGATTATCTTTGTTCTTTTCATATTTTTTCATTACTGACAATCAGTCGTTTGCGTGCGCTTATTGCTGTGATGTTTTACGGTTACGCGCGAGGTCAAACACTCTGAGGTTCGGAGTTTTGCATGTGTGGAACAACTCGCGACGAAAGTACTGATTTTTTGCGTTGCCGCCAAATTCAGATTCAGAAATGTTTCTGCGAAATTATACCCAAAGATAGACGTAGCCGGCGTAAACAGCTATGCCATTTGCCTTTCACGCTGCATGAACCCATGCCAGAGGTTCTTCTTGCTGAAACTAAACCGCTGCTGCCCCGAAGAGCAGGCGTCAACGGCGACCTAAATTCAGGAACCGCCTTATTCCGGCAAAACATTCAGAAGCAGGATTTACAAACGGACAATGCCGAATTGTGAGCTAACAACAATCCTGCCTGTCGGTGGCGGTAGTGGATAGTCGCCATAAAACAGCGGTTCGGCAGGACTTAGAGTCTGTCTGAACTGCTGTCTGTACGAATAATACCTTATGTTTGCAGAAAATTGAAGATGTATACTCCCGCAAACTGGGATTACAAATTTTGGGGAACGAATTGTGCAAAAAATATTTTTTGATGGGTTGACACAAGGCGCCTGCAAGAATGCGAACTACCTGTTTTTATTGTTTTTGCAAGCATTTGGGCGAAAAAATGATTATGATTTTGGGCGCAGGGAAATGCGCCTTGAAATGACAGGGGAATGGAATATGTTTGCCGGGTTAAGGCATTGTTTCGGGGTCGGAGTTTGAATGCGTCGGAAAGGCAGGAGAATAAGGCTTGTCGTGCTAAAGTACGACAAGTTTTATATGCCACAAGCTAAAAATATTTTCTATGGAAACCTATCTCCACGGGCTAAATTTTTTATATGTTTTTAGCCTAAATGCTTGCATAAACCATAAAAATATAAAGCTCTCTGCCGGCATGAGGCGGGGCAGGAATGATAATGATCCTGCCGATGCGCGGATGATAGCCGAATACGCAACCAGACATTTGGACAGGGCGAAGCTCCATAACCGCCCCGGGGCAGTTGGAGCATTTGAAGTAGCTGTCGAGGGAACGCGCCCTTTACGTTACCGAGACAGCAAAGTTCAAAGGCCAGCTGCGAGACCAGGGAGACTATATGCCGCCGGAGATTTTCGCAGAAAAGGCCGCACGGCTTGCCAACATCATCGCCGTCATCGGCACGGAGACATAGGCTATCGACGCCGGAATGGCGGAGATCTGCCGAAGCTCCGACCAGCTCGCCCGCTAAATGGAGTTTCTTACATCAATCTCAGGAGTTGGAGAAATTGTCGCTCTGGCAATGATCATCAAGACAGGGGCGTTTGCGAAGTTCGACAATCCGAGAAGTTTCAACTGACCATCAGAAGTAAAACTATACAAGTAATTGATTGATGTTTAGATATTTATTTGGTAGTAGTTATTTTTGATACAACAATGGTACATCAAAGCCGCTTATTTTTTCACGCACCGGATTTGATATGCACCAGTGTATTCATTAACAGACAGCAAAGCAAGACCGGAAAATACTTTTTTCATTGAATGTCGTAAATTATTAAAAGTTTCCACCTAAGGCTTCATACATTTCAATCGTTTGCCTTATTGCAGTTATATCTGCTTTTGATATTATTTTAATGTCATAATATTTAGATCCTATAAATTTCATTTTGGCATCTTTTGCATTAGATAATGTGCGTATTAATAATTTATCGTTATCACGAATTAAAGCATTATCACACCATTCCCAAATTGTACTATTATTATCGTGCTCAACCTCATCCGGGATATATTCAAATGCCATGTCATCAATAGAAAATCGTATTTTTTTAAAAAATAACCAATCTTCGGAGCAATATTGAACAACCAAGCGCAAATACATAGGCTTATTATTTCTAATGCCAAAATAGCAATATATTCCACTTCTTGAAGAATGATATTTAGGCGAATTAATATGTTTATACCAAGTTAGTCCGTCTGACGAAAATTCATCTTTGTTTTTTTTGAAAAATTCAGGCAAACTATTGACCTTTAATGAATCTATCGGCTTTTCTTTAACATTTTCATATACAGTTTTAAGCAAAACAATAGCCGAATCATTATCGCTTTGTTTTTTTGTGGGTGCATTCGATATGCACGATGACGCGACAATTACGATTAAAACACATAATAACTTTTTCATAATGATTTAGTTTTAAGTTATTTAACTTGATTTTTAACGGTTTCCAGCAGCTTGTCGTATAGCTCGTGAATTTTTGCGTTACCGGCGTCGATCTTTGTGTTGCCGGCTTCGAGCTGTTTCAGCAACCCCGCCTTGATATTGTCCTTTTCGGCCTTCATGTTCAGCCTGTCAACAAAATCTTCGTGTTGTTGCTATGTCGTTTTACGTAACAGCAATGTTAAGGGTACTTTTCATGGTAATTCAGGTTTAAGTCGGTGGATATTAGTCGCGTG
>JAIRQC010000103.1 GCA_031256675.1 Rikenellaceae bacterium | reverse complement strand
ACGAGCGGCTCAAATACGACGTGCAGGCCCCGCAGGAGGAGCAGGATCCCTGGGCGTCGAACATGATCAGGCACAACACGTTCAGGCAGATATGCTTTGGCGGGGCGGTGGCGGCGTACATATATTTTCTGGGCGACGGGGTGATCAACTACCGTGGCCACGCCACCGACGTCAAGAAAGCCACCACCCTGTCGACAATCTGTCCTGGGGCGGGGCAACTCTACAACGGCAAGTTCTGGAAACTGCCGATCGTCATCGGCGGCCTGGCCACATTCATCTACACCGTGGACTGGAACAACCGCGGCTACAAGCGCTACAAAACCGCCGCCCAGCTCAAACACGACGGCAAACCGACGCCCGGATTCAGCAGCAGTTACACCGAAGAGAATTTCCGCACTTACAGGGAAAACTATCGGCGAAACCGCGACCTGTGCATCATACTGACCGGGCTGTTCTACGTGCTGAACATCATCGACGCGCATGTCGACGCCCACATGAAGGACTACAACGTCGACGACGACCTGTCCATGAGGGTGACGCCATACCTTGACAGTTTCTACGCCGCAGGCCGCAGTACGGTCGGAGTGGGGCTGAGCATGAACGTAAGGTTTTGATATGGCGAGCAGTGAGGTAACCTGTTTTCGGCCCGCATCAGGCGAAGGGTGCGAGGAGCCTGAGGCGACAGGGCAGACCTGCGCATGGCGCGGCTGCGGGACGAAAATTGCATCGCACTAAGCCCGCAGGAGAGCGCGGGAACGGCAAAAGGAGAATAATTTCTGCGCACGGATTTTACGAACGACGAAAAATTACATCTAAACAGGAAATAAAGAAGAGAGAGAATGAAGAGAACGATAGCGGTTTTTGCCGCGTTATTATTTTGTGCGGCATGGGCAGGCGCAGCCGCTCCGTCGGCCAACGAGAACAGCATATTCAAACGCAGCGTCGAGCAGTACGACTCGCTGCTCGCGTCGTGGTACAAAACCAACATAAACCTGTCGCCGGAGCAGTTCTACGACTACTTCATCAATATTGACTCGACCGCCGCGCCCAAAAGCAACATTCCCGACTCGGTCTATATCGCGCGGCTCAAAATGATCTTCTCGCCGATACAGATGCCCTACAACGAGATCGTCAAACGCTATCTGGTCGTCTACACCCAGAGCCGCAAGGAGACGATGGGGCGCATACTCGGGCTGTCGCAATACTATTTCCCGATGATCGAGCAGGAGCTTGCGCGCTACGGCATACCGCTCGAAATGAGGATGCTGCCGGTTATAGAGTCGGCCCTTAACCCTACGGCGATCTCCCGCGCCGGAGCGACGGGGCTGTGGCAGTTTATGTACAACACGGGCAGGATATACGACCTCGAGGTCTCCTCGTTCATCGACCAGCGGTGCGACCCGATGCTCTCGACAATCGCCGCCTGCCGCCACCTGAAAGACCTCTACCGCATGTACGGCGATTGGACGCTGGCCATCTCGGCCTACAACTGCGGCGCGGGCAACGTCAACAAGGCGATGCGCCGCGCGGGCGACGGGGCCAAAACATTCTGGGACATCTACCCATACCTGCCGCGAGAGACGCGAGGCTACTATCCGGCCTTCATCGCGGCGACATACGCCTACAAATTCCATCAGCAGCACGGCATTACGCCCGTCGCCCCGCCCATTCCGGTCACGACCGACACGGTGCTCGTCAACAGGGTGATGCACCTCGGACAGGTGGCCTCGACGCTCGGCCTCTCGATGGAGACCCTGCGCGAACTGAACCCGCAGTACAGGCTCGACGTCATTCCCGCCGTCGGCCAGAGCTATCCGCTGAGGTTGCCGGTGCGCGACATACCCCGCTTTATCGACCGCCAGAGAGAGATTTACGCCAAAGACACGATCTATCTGAAAGAGTATTTCCGCTCGGGCAAAGACCTGAACGCCGAGGTGAAGAAGCATGTCGCGACCAGGCTCGCCTATCACAAGGTGCGCAAAGGCGAAAGCTTGTCGACCATCGCACGGAAATATCACGTGACGGTCACCCAGCTCAAAAGCTGGAACAGGCTGCGCAACAATACGATACGCGCCGGACAGACGCTGAGGATACAGAAAAGGTAGGCTGGCGGTCGTTCGGGCGAACTTTCGAGCCGTAGGCGAAGTCGCGCTTGCGGCTCTTTATATTGCATATTATGAGCGAGTTCAATCATAACGACACCATAGCGGCCCTCGCCACGGGGCGGGGCGGGGCGATTGCGCTCGTGAGGGTCAGCGGCCCTGAGGCTATAGCGTTGTGCGACAGCATTTTCAGCGGGCGCGGGTCTTTGGCGGCGGCGCAAGGCTACACGCTGCATTACGGTTCCATTATGGAGGGCGATCGTGTTGTGGACGAGGTGGTTGTGGGGCTGTTCCGCGCGCCGCGCTCCTATACCGGCCAGGATATGGTGGAAATCTCGTGCCACGGGTCGGGCTACGTCGTCGGCGAGATCATGCGGCTGCTGTTGCGCGCGGGGGCCCGTAGCGCCGGGCCGGGCGAATTTACGGTGCGGGCATTCCTTGCGGGCAAGATCGACCTTGCGCAGGCCGAGGCGGTAGCCGACCTGATAGCCTCCGAAAGCCGCGCAGCCCACGCTATGGCCGCCAATCAGATGCGCGGCAGCTACTCGGCCGATTTCGCGCGGCTGCGCGGACGGCTGGTGGAGCTGGCCTCGCTGCTGGAGCTGGAGCTCGACTTCGGCGAGGAGGATGTTACGTTCGCCGACCGCGGCGCGCTGCGGTCGGCGGTCGTGGAGATAGAGGGGCGCATAGGGGAACTGTTGGGTTCGTTCAGCGTCGGGAACGCCATAAAAGAGGGTGTTGCGGTGGCCATAGTGGGCGACGCCAACGTCGGCAAGTCGACGCTGCTCAACCGTCTGTTGCACGACGACCGCGCGATGGTCTCGGATATTGCCGGCACCACGCGCGACGCAATCGAGGAGCGGCTCGTGATTGACGGGGTGATGTTCCGGTTGATCGACACCGCAGGAATACGCCCTACGGAGGACGTTTTGGAACTCATGGGCATCGAGCGCAGCCTCTCCTCGGCCCGCAAGGCGCAGATCGTGCTGTTGGTGGTCGACGGGACTGCTGTCGGCGGAGATGCGTTTGAGGTCAACGCATGTCGGCGCATAGACCTCAATAGTGCGGTTGCCTCGCTGGGGCTGAGAGAGGAGCAGAAGCTGTGCATTGTATTGAACAAAAGCGACATAGCCTATGCGGACGTTGCGGCTGTCGAGCGGGCTGCGGGTTGTCGGGCTATCTCCATCTCGGCGCGGCGCGGCGACGGTATAGATGAGTTGACGGCATGGCTGAGCGAGGCGGCGGGGGCAGGGGCGGTATATGGCGGACGGACGGTTCTCTCCAACGCCCGCCATGTCGAGGCCCTGGAACGCGCCCACGAGGCCCTCGCGGGCGTGCGCCGTGGTCTGGCGTCGGATTTGTCCGTCGACCTGCTGGCGCAGGAGTTGCGCGAGGCGATCTACCACATCGGCGCCGTCACAGGCGAAATAACAACCGACGACATCCTAAGCGAAATATTTTCAAAGTTCTGCATCGGAAAGTAGATTACATATATATGCCTCGAAAACGATAGCGAGCCGCATCTCTGCAACTTGTCATTTGCCAGGAAGTGGACACATCAGGGCTTGCACCTGCGATTCCCTGATTATGAGTCGTATTCTCACGTAATCTGTTTAAAGATATTTTCAGTATCATGAGGTAAATCATGTTTTTAGCGGATGCTATGGCCTTTTTATAATCATTGTCCAGTATGCGGAAATTGCCAACCAT
>JAIRQC010000069.1 GCA_031256675.1 Rikenellaceae bacterium | reverse complement strand
GTCCAGAAACGCGATCAGCAAGATAAAGACCACGATCGTGACCCACCAAAGCCTGCGGTCGCGTATGAATTTGAGTCTCATAAATTATATCATGCTTAAAAACACAACAATTGCGCTCGACAATTCAAGGTATGTCCATAAACTTATGTATTTGCAGCGAGATTCGCCATCGGGGATTTGCCTTTATGTACTCTACAATGGCGGGGGTAATGTCGTTCATGCGACCCCATTCGGGCTGCAGGTAAAGCAGGCAGTCCGTCGCGACGCGGGCGGCGCACTGTTCGGCCCAGGCGAGATCGTCGAGTTCGGCGACGATGACTTTCAACTCGTCGGCGCGGGCCCAAATCTCGTCCAGCGGCGGTCGCCGACGCTTGGGCGAGAGGCATATCCAGTCGAAACTGCCGCTCAGGGGATATGTTCCGGCGGTTTCGAGATATACCTCCTTGCCGCGCGCGTGAAGTTCGTCGGTCAGCGGCCCTAACGGGTAACGCAACGGCTCTCCGCCCGTTACGACCACCGCCCGCGCCGCCGAGGTCCGCGCCGCGATCTCTTCCGCCTCGACCAAATGGAAGCGGCCGGCGTCCCACGTGAATTTCGCGTCGCACCACGCGCAACCGGCGTCGCACCCTCCCAGGCGTATGAACCATACCGCCTGTCCGGCGTGAAACCCCTCGCCCTGAAGCGTATAAAAATCCTCGACCAGCGGCAGTTTACTCATCGGCCAACACGTAAATATCGCCCAGATTGCGCCCCAGCTGGTCGTAATCGAGGCCGTAACCCACTATGAAGTCGTTGCCGATGGAGAGGCCGGTGTACTTGATGGGCAGCTCCTTTTTGTAGGCGGCGGGTTTGAACAGCAGCGTGGCCACCTCCATCGTGGCAGGGTTGTGGCCCGTGAGCGAGCGCATCAGGTGGTCGATGCTCTCGCCGGTGTCGACGATGTCCTCGACGATGATGATGTGCCGCCCTTCGATGTTGTCTTTCAGCCCAATAAGCTCGGTGATTCGGCCGCCAGACCGCGTGCCGACATACGATGCAAGCTTGATGAAGGAGATCTCGCAGTTGAAGTCGATGTGCTTCATCAACTCGCCCATGAACATGAAAGCCCCGTTGAGCACGCCGAGAAAGATGGGGACGGGCTTGTCGCGGTAATCCTCGTTGATGCGCCCGGCCAGCGTCTCTATCGACTCGACGATCCGGTCGTTGGTGATAAATTTCTCGAAAGTTTTGTCGTGCAGTGTCACTCGCTGTTTCATGATCGCGCGATTTTATTTATATTTGCATCGGAAACCTCCGGTAAATTCGGATTTTTCGAGGTTTCCGCTACAAATGTAATAAATTTCTTATGATACCCAAAGTCAGCATCATTATGGGCAGCGTCTCCGACATGAAAGTTATGGAGGCGGCGGCCGAATTTTTCGACCGGTTCGAAATCCCTTACGAGGTCAACGCCCTCTCGGCCCACCGCACGCCCGACATGGTGGCCGATTTTGCACGCGGGGCCCACGAGCGGGGCGTCAAGGTCATAATAGCAGGGGCGGGCGGGGCGGCCCATCTTCCGGGTGTTATCGCCGCCATGACGCCGCTGCCGGTCATAGGCGTGCCGATCAAATCGACCAACTCCATCGACGGCTGGGACAGCATTTTGTCTATCTTGCAGATGCCCTCCGGCATCCCCGTTGCAACGGTGGCCCTCGACGGAGCGCAGAACGCCGCCATACTCGCCGCGCAGATCCTCGGCGTAGGCGATGCGGCCATACGTCGGCGCGTCGTCGACTTCAAAGCCTCGCTCGCCACAAAGATCGAAAAGGCCAACGCCGACCTCGCCGCAATGGAACGTCCGTTCAAAACGAACTGAGGGGCCTATAAATTTTCCGATAGCCGTCGCCGTCCCACCCTGCATTCGGCGCAACGTCCGGGGGTGCAGTAGCTGTTGTTGAGCTGGAGGATGGCTTGCGAGTCGAAGGCGTTGTCGATCGGGGCCCCGCGGCCCTGCCAGCGTCGGACGATCGAATTTCTCTCGTACGGGATGCTCTCCAGCAGCGACAGGGCCCGCTCCTGCAATCGTTCGTCGCCTGTCTGCTTGCCGTAGGCGAACATCAGCGGCACGACGAGGTTCATGCCCAGACTTTGCGCCTTGTCCGCGCCGATGGTCTTCGAGCGGGCAGCCGAACGGCTTTCGGGGCTGTAATGGGTCGACCAGAAGTCGGAGGCCGAGGTGCGGAAGATGGTGTAGAGGTCGTCGCAGCGGCGACATTCGAGCACCTTGCCCAGAATGAACTCGCGGTTGGCGAAGAACGAGGCCAACTCGGCCAGGCGCAGCGTCGGGGAGCCGATGGGATAACCGCTTGTCTGCCAGACTGCCGCGCGCAGAGGCTGAATGTTGTATTTGCGTTTCAGCAGGTCGAACTCGCCGTTCAGGCGCCGGATATACGGGTCGTCGTCGTAACCGTAGAGCAGCCCTGCGCCGCCGAGCAGCAGCGCTTCGAGCGAGACAATCGACCCGCGCTCGTGCGACATCGCAAGGAATGGCACCGCGCGGGCCAGCCGCGTGAAACTCTCCTTGTTGCTGCTGCCGCCCATCGCGCGGAATATCATGGTGTAGAGCGTGACGTTCCAGTCGCTTGCGCTCTCGCGGTGTATCTTCATCAGATCGCCCAACTTGCCCTCCAACCGCTCCAGCATAAGGCCGTTGAGGATACCCAGCCGTACGGCGGGGTTCAGCCCTGCCAGATACTCGCCGCACCCTGCCCCTGCAGCTCCGGCGAGCAGTTCGTCGTATCGTTTCTCGACGGCGGCCAGCGGCAGCACGAGCGTCGGCACACTCTCGCCGTTCTCGTATCAGCATGTTCTGTCAGGGTCGAAGGTCACGGCAAGCGCCACGTCGTCGTCGCACATCGTCGCTCCCGCCGTCGCCATCGCCCCCTGGTACAGTCGACCGTCGATCTCCACCCGCGCCGCGACGATCCTGCCCCTTTCTTCCGTTCCGGGATTTACGACAACGACGCTCTGTCCCGTGGTGGTGCGGAGCCCTTCATGTGGGAAGAGCCCACGGCCCCAGACGAGCCTCAGCAGCGGAATATTGTCGACGCAGGACATGAATATTACATAAATCCCAGTTCGAGCTTTGCCTCTTCGGAGAGCATCTCTTTGTCCCACGGCGGGTCGAAGGTCAACTCCACCTTCACGCCGGCCACTCCCTCTACGGCGGCCACGTTGCGTTCGACCTCCTCCAGCAGAATGTCGGCCATAGGGCAGTTCGGGGCCGTCAGGGTCATGCTGACGGTTGTTGCGCCGTCGTCGGCCAGGTCGACCTCGTAGATCAGCCCCAGGTCGTATATGTTGACAGGAATCTCCGGGTCGTACACCGTTTTGAGCGCGGCGACAATATCCCGTTCCATGCGAAGTCTTTCATCCTGCGTCATTTCGTACTGTTTTGGAATGCCAACGCAAAGAGTTTCATCTGTTTGACCATCGCCAGCAGGCCGTTGGCGCGCGTTGGCGACAGGTTCTCCCGCAGCCCTATGCGGTCGATAAAATAGAGTTCCGTATCGACGGCCTCCTGCGGCGTGCGACCGCTCAACACCCTGACAAGCAGTGCGATGATCCCTTTGGTGATAATTGCGTCACTGTCGGCCGTATAGTATATCCGCCCGTCGCGCAACTCGGCGTCAACCCACACCCGCGACTGGCAGCCGCTGATCAGATAGCTCTCCGTCCGGTGCGCCGCATCAATCGCGGGCAGCGTATCGCTCAACTCTATCAGGTAGTTATACTTGTCCATCCACTCCCCGAACATCGCGAACTCCTCGACGATGCTATCCTGTACTTCGTCCGTTGTCATAATTACCTGTATTGAGCTACTACCTGCGCTATTGCGGGGGTTTCGCAGATGAATGGCCTGCCGACGCCGAGGATTGCCGACAGGGTAGGGGCGACGGCGCACATGTCGATGCGGTCGGCGATCGTGAAGTGTTGAATTGTCGAGCCGAAGAATATCAGCGGCACATGGGTATCGTAATCGTACAGCGAGCCTGACTGTGAGATGACGCCGGGGCGTTCGTAAACCCAGCCTGGCATGAGGTTGACCGCCACGTCGCCCGAACGCTTGGGGTAGTAGCTGCGTTGCATCCGTCCGATGTAACCGCCGCCGAAGTAGCTGTTGGCTAGGGCCGTGGCGGTGACGGTGTGCGATATGCCGCGGAACTGGAGCGCGAAGGAGGCCACGCGGCTCTGCACCTCGCCGAGCTGGAGGCTGCGCGAGAGGATCAGGTCGCGATTGAGGTAGAGCTGTCCGTCTATGAAGCCGACGGCCCACTCGCCCGCCCCGTACTGCGCGCTGAGAAAACCGTTGACCAGCAGGCGGAACATGTCGCCGTTGAACTGTTCGGGCGCGGCGGCCTCTGTGGAGGCTGCCGCGTCGCAGGCCCCGTGGTCGGAGGTGAGGATGAACAGCACGTTTTTGAGGGGTATCTGCGCGGCGACGAAGTCGATGAACTCGGCCAGGTCTTCGTCGAGGCGGTAGAACGTGTCCTCGATCTCCATCGACCCCGAACCGTAACGCTCGCCGATGTAACGCGGCGTGTCGAAACAGATGTTGAGCAGGTCGGTGTGTTCGTCGCGCCCGAGGTCTTCGTAGATTATGGCCTGCTTGGCGAACTCCTTGACCAGCGTGTTGCCGCAGGGTTTGAGCGCGATAGCCTCGTACTCACCGGACGTCGGAACTTTAAGGCGCGGCGTGGGGCGTTGATCGCTCAGGTCGATGGCTTTGGCTTCGCGGTTGGCGTAACGGTCGAGGCGGCGGGCAGGCGTCCAGCGCCAGTCGACGAGACGTTCGCCGTAACGGTCGTGGTTGTAGCGCGCCACCCACTGCGGCAGGGAGAGCATACAGGCCGTGGAGCTTGTCCAGAGGGCGCGGCTGCGGTCGAGCCAGTAGACGTCGCGCCCGTGCCCTCCCATTACGATGGCCGAGAGGGGGTCGATGGCGATGCTCACCACCTTGCATTTGGCGTTCTCGCTGCGCAGACGCTCGCCGGTGTTGGGAACGACAAGGTTGAGCGGCGAATAGCGGCCCCCGTCGCCCTCCAGCTGGGCGTAGCGGCTGTCTTCTATCAGGTTGACCGTCCTGTTGTTGGAGTAGTCGATCCACTGCGGCCCCACCACGCCGTGCACGTCGGGACAGCCGCCTGTGAAGAGCGTGGCCAGCGTCGCAGGGGTGTTGGTCGAGGCCAGGGCGTACTGCGCGTCGGTGAAGAGCATCCCCTTGTTCGTCAGGCGACGGAAGCCCCCGTCGACGAAACCCGGCCCGAAACGCGCCAGATAGTCATAACGCATCTGGCTCACAATGATATTGACAACCAGGCGCGGCTTCTCGGCGCGCAACTGAACGGCGGCGAGGGCGACAAAAAATATTGTTATATGGAATTTTTTCATAATCGGGCGCAAAGATACGAAGAAAATTTATCTTTTCGCGGGCCCCCGTCCCCCTTTGGGGCTTCGCGCGGCTTCCTGTGTAAGCCGCTCCTTTCGTCGCGCCTTTCTTGTCAGCCACCGCCGCCGCAGCAGGAAACTCAGCAGCAGCCACATCGGAACGACAAGCAATGCAAAGAGTATCAGCGAAAAGGACGAGAACAGCCACACGCAGATGTTGGCCGCGGCAAGCGAGGCGGTCAGGGCGAGGGCCGACAGCGCCGCCCCCATTTTGTAGCCCGTGCGGAAAGCGGCGTCGCACTTCCCGCAACGGAACACGATCTCGACCCCCAGCGCCCACCCCCACGGGATGGTCACCTCGGCGTTGCATCTGGGACAGGTCAGCTTGCGTTTCATTTTGTAAAATATTCCGTTTCCTGCGTGAGGTCTATTTCGGGATGGGCGGCGGCGAGGGCGGCGATGCGTTCGAGCATCCCGCGGGCGAAGGCTTCGTAGCCGCGCCCCTCCCTGTTTAACGGGCGGTGGGCTACGGCGGCGGCGATCCTTTCGACATCGACGGCGAGGGCTGCTGTCGCAGGACTCATTGCGGCGGCGCAGAATTTCTCCCAGACGTAATCCACAGCCTGCTGCGTCGGGTGACACATGTCCTCGGCGTAAAAGCGGTAATCGCGCAGATCGTCGACAAGTATCTCGTATGCAGGGAAGTAACTCACATTTTCGTATTTCCCTGCCAGGGCGTGGGCGGCCACTGTCAGCGTCGCCTTGCTGAGCGAATTTTCCGCCAGGCTGTCGCGCAGATGGCGCACCGGGCTGACGGTGAGGATAAAACGTTTGCCGGACATACGCCCGATCGCCTTTTCGAGGCTCGCCGCCGTCTCGTCTGCCGACAGACGGCGGCGGGTGAACTCCGAGGCGGGCATCTTGTGACAGTTGGCCACTACGCGCCCCCGACGCTCGTAGGCCCATGCCGTGCCGAGGGTGACTATCACAACCTCCGCCCCTTGCAGCGCCCGCGAACCCTCTTCCAGCGCGCGGTTCATCGCTGCGAGCGTCCCTTCGGCGCACGCCGAGGAGAACGAGCCGTGGCAGTCGTAGCTGAACCACCGCTCGCCGTCCCTCGACAGGTCGGCCTCCGTAAACGGCGCTCCGTCGAGCAGCCGCGACAGGCAGCTCGCCACCGACAGCGGATTGAAAACCACCCCGAAAGGATTGGCCTTCACATGAAACTTGGCCCGTTCCATCCGCCGCGCCATGTTCTCGGCAAAGCACGACCCTACGGACATAAGCCGCGTGCGGTGGTCTATCTCGAAGCCGAGCGGCCCCGGCGTAATCTCGGTGCGAAATCGTAGCATAATCGCAAAATTAGTGGTTTTAGTCGAGAAAAACCATATATTTGCATTAAAAACCGATGCTGCTTTTCCCCAACTGCAAGATAAATATCGGCCTGAACGTGCTGCGGCGGCGTCCGGACGGCTATCACGACATTGAGACGCTGATGTTCCCCGTTCGTGGGCTCTGCGACAGCGTTGAGCTGGTACGGAGCAGGGGCAGGGGAGTGGAGTTCGGCCAGTCGGGCCTGACTGTCGACTGTCCCGTGGAGCGGAACATCTGCGTGGCGGCTTACGAACTTATGCGCCGGCAGTATGGCATAGGCGGCATAAAGATGCACCTGCACAAGGCCATACCCTTCGGGGCGGGGCTTGGGGGCGGGTCGGCTGACGCCTCGTTCGTATTGAAGGGGCTGTCGGAGCTCTTCGGGCTCGGCTTGGCCGACGAAACGCTGGAACGGCTGGCCGCCGAACTCGGCAGCGACACGGCCTTTTTTGTCCGCAACCGTCCGGCGTTGTGCAGCGGGCGCGGCGAAATCATGGCCCCGTTCGACGCGACGGAGCTGACGGACAAATACCTTATAATAATAAAACCCGACGTGGCCGTCCCCACCTCCGAGGCCTACCGCGCGCTCGTTCCCGCCCCCGCCTCGCCGCTGGCCGAAACGCTGAACAAAAGCATAACCAGCTGGCGGACAGAACTTAAAAACGACTTCGAACCGGCGATATTCGCCCGACACCCTGTGCTGGGCAAAATCAAGCGACAGCTCTACGACATGGGGGCCCTCTATGCCTCGATGTCGGGCTCAGGGGCGGCGATATACGGGATTTTCGACAGCGAACCGGACGCCGTCGCCCTGCAAAGCGGCTATTTTATCCATACGGAGCGTGTTTTCTCGGAAAAATGATTAAATTTGCTCTTCCAAACTCAAAAAAATATGTCAGAAGAGAACAAAATCACCGATCTGAAACAGCGGATCGAGAAGATCGAAGAGGGCGGCGGCCCAAAAGCAATGGAGAAGCAGAAGGCTATGGGCAAGATGACCGCCCGCGAGCGTATCGAGGCCCTGCTCGACCCCGGAACGTTCCACGAGTACGACATGTTCGTCAAGCACGACAGCATCGACTTCGGAATGCAGGGCAAGGAGTTGCCGGGCGACGGGGTCATCATCGGCACGGGCGACATAGGCGGCGCGCCGGTGGCGGTCTTCGCACAGGACTTCACCGTGGCCGGAGGGTCGCTGGGCTTCCGTCACGCATTGAAGATCACAAAGATAATGGACTACGCCCTCAACATGCGCATTCCGCTCATCGGCATCAACGATTCGGGCGGCGCGCGCATCCAGGAGGGGGTCAACGCCCTGGCAGGCTACGGCGAGATATTCTTCCGCAACACCCTCTCGAGCGGCGTAATCCCGCAGATCTCGGTCATCCTCGGCCCCTGCGCCGGCGGGGCGGTCTACTCCCCCGCGCTGACCGACTTCGTGTTCGTCGTCGAGAACATTTCCAAGATGTTCATCACCGGTCCGGAGGTGATCAAGACCGTCCTCGGCGAGGAGATCTCGGCAGAGGAGCTGGGCGGCGCGCAGGTGCACAGCGAGATAACGGGCAACGCCCACTTCTTCGCAAGCAGCGAGCCGGAGTGTTTCCGGCAGATCCGCGACCTTGTGTCGATACTGCCCGCAAGCAACACCAAGCCCGCCGAGAAGATCGCCCCCGAACCCCCGCTGCAAAAATACGACATCAGCAAGATCGTCCCCAACGATCCGGCCGAGCCCTACGACGTGCGCGACGTGATCCGTTCGCTGGTCGACGGCAGCCGTTTCATCGAGGTGATGGAGCTCTTCGCGGCCAATATCGTGGTGGGTTTCGCCCGCATTCATGGCGAGACGGTGGGCTTCGTGGCCAACCAGCCGATGGTGCTCGCAGGGGTGCTCGACTGCGACTCGTCGGACAAGGCGGCGCGCTTCATCCGCTTCTGCGACTCGTTCAACATCCCCATAATCACCCTCGAAGACCTGCCCGGCTACCTGCCCGGCATCGACCAGGAGCACGCAGGGGTCATCCGCCACGGGGCCAAGATGCTCTACGCCTACAGCGAGTCGACCGTCCCCAAGATCACCATCATAATGCGCAAGGCCTACGGCGGCGGCTACATCGCGATGGGTTCGCGCCATCTGCGCTCCGATTTCGTCTTCTCGTGGCCACAGGCAGAGATCGCCGTCATGGGGGCTGAAGGGGCGGCCAACATCATATTCAAAAAGGAGATCACCGAGGCCGAAAATCCGGCAGAGATGCGCAAGTTGAAGATTGCCGAATACCGTTCGAAGTTCGCAAACCCATATGTGGCCGCCTCAAAAGGCTACATCGACTCGGTAATCGAACCCGGCCAGACCCTGCAAATGATCCGTCACGCGCTGAAAGTGGCCGCTACAAAGGTCGCAGGCCGTCCGGCGAAGAAACACGGGCTGCCCCCGTTCTAAACCACTACGGCCATGACAGAGGAAAAACTGGATATAATGAAGACCGCGCTCGGCGGCGAATACCGCACGCGGCTCAACCGCTTCTACAAGCAGCGGCGCAAGTGGGAGCCTGCCGACCCGAAGGTGATATTGTCGTTCATGCCCGGCTCGGTGGTGGAGTACAGGGTGAGCGTCGGCGACAGGGTGCGCAGGGGCGACGTGCTGCTGCTGTTCCGCGCCATGAAGATGAACAACGTCATCGCCGCCCCTGCCGACGGCGTGATCAGGGCCCTCGGCGCGCAGGTCGGGGCGAACGTCCCCAAAAATGCCCCGCTGATAGAGTTCGAGTAGGGTTGAATGCGAAACGGGGAGGCGCGAACAGAAAAAGTTCGCGCCTCCCCGTTGCATTCAGGCCACTGTAAACGTTATAATGTGTAGATGACCCGCTATCGCTTCGACATGGAGGTACTCCCGCTCAGGGACGGCATGTTTCGCCTTGCTGCAAGTTTGCTGTCCGACCGCGCCGAGGCGGAAGATGCGGTGCAGGATGTGCTCGAACGGCTGTGGCTGAACAGGGAGAGGTTCGCACGGTGCGCCAGTCCGGCAGCTTTTGCGATGACTGCGGTGCGCAACGCCTGCACCGACCGCATCAGGGGCCGTAACATCCGTTCGAAAACGGCTGCAACCATACGCGCCGGAGCCTGTCTCACGGAGGATGCGGACAGGGCGATGGACGAATGCGATCTGGGCAGGCTGGCAAGGTCGGTTATAGCTTCGCTGCCCGAAAAGCAGAGGTTGGTAATCCATCTGCGCGACGTTGAGGGATATGAAATGGAGGAGATTGCCGCCATGGCGGAGATGGAGCCTCCGGCTGTCAGGATGGCCCTGTCGCGGGCAAGAAAAACGGTAAGGGAACGACTGCAAAAAATAATGGAACATGGCAACCGGTGAAAAGGAGGTACGCGCCCTGCTCGAACGCTATTTCGACGGAGAGAGCAGCCTCGACGAGGAGCGCATGCTGCGCGAATATTTCCAACGATGCGGCGAATCATGCAACGCGGACGACGACCTGCTCTGCGCAAGGGCCATGTTCGGCTATTTTACCGCAGCGGCACAGGAGCGGGCGCCTTCATCGTCACAGGAACCGGCTGCGTCTCCGTCGTCACAGGGGCAGGCGCCGCTGCCTGCACAGGGATCGGCGCTTTCGTCGGCGCATGATTCGCTGCCGTCGGGGCGGACGCCTCTGTCAGAGGGGCGGACGCCGCTGCCGTCGGAGTGGCGGGCAAAAAAACGCCTGACGGACGCGCCGGTTCGCCGCACGTTGCCGCGTTATGCAAAATTTGCGGCGGCTGCGGCCCTGCTGTCCATAGTCCTGACACTGCCCTTCGTATTGCGGCACGACGAGCCGGTCGTCTACGGCTATGTGGACGGCGTTCCGGCGACCGACCCACGGCAGATGGAGGCCTATCTCCGCCTAACGTTCGACCTGTTGGCCGAGCCGTTCGCCGCGCCTGCCGCGCCGCTCGTCACAGTCGGGCAGATAGGCGAAACGATGACCGAGATAAAAACCCTGATAAAATTCTGACCAATGAAAAAATCGCAGTTCATCCCCCTCGTTTCGCTACTGTTGCCCTTTGCCGGCAGGGGTGAAGAGAACCCGCCCGCACTACCTGCCGACACGGGCAGCAGGGTTGTCGTCGAGCAGCAGGACAGGGCTTTCTCCATATCGAAAGGCACGGACAACAACATTTCGATATATGTCGGAGGGTTCGAACTGGAACTCATACGGAGAAACCGCGCGGAGAAACCCGAGACCGCAAGGAAGAGGGCGAACGCTTCACGCTACCGTGGCAGTCAGGGATATGTGGAGTTCGGGTTTAACGTTCTGACCGCGCCGGACTATTCGGCCTATCCCGACGACGAAAAGGGATTTCTCGATCTGCACAACGGCAAATCGACATACGTCGGGATATTTCCGCTCAAACTTGCCGGACGCTTCACCCGCGACGACAGTTTCTGTTTCTGCGCGGCGCTGGGCCTGACGTGGCACGACTATGTGTTCGACAACAACCTGACGCTGGTCAAACGCGACGGCATGGTACATCCCGAGGCGACAGGCGCGAATATAAAGAAATCGAAACTCGGCGTCTTCTCCCTGACCGTTCCGCTGATGCTGGAGAGCAACCTCGGGAGCTCCGTATTCATCGCGGCGGGGCCTTACGGGCAGTTGATACTCGATTCGCACACCAAATACAAGCATCCCAAACAAAAAGCATACGGCAACTACGGCCTCGACGTGTTCCAGTGGGGCGTCACGGCCCGCATGGGGGTGAAAAACATATATCTGTTCGGCAACTGCGCCCTGTCGAAGCTCTTTCGCAGGGACAATGGCCCGAAGACAAATTCGTTGACGTTCGGCGTCGGCATACGGCTATGAAAAGGTTGACTGTACTGCTACTGTCGCTCCTGCCTCTGGCGGCGGCGGCGCAAAAGGCCAAAGACTCCTTCGACGTTTTCTATCGCGAACATGTCGGCAAGAGTGGTTACATGACCGTCGAAGTGACCTCCGACATGCTCCGGCTGCTCAACGCGGGGGAGGGCAGGGAGGAGGAGTGGGGGACGATAGGGTCGATAAGGCTCGTGACGGAGAAAAAGCCCGCCGAACAGTTCCTTGTCCGCATCAGGCAGATCGTGGCGGCGCAAGGCTACAAACTCATGACGACGGTCGTCGAGGGCGACCGTCATACGGCGGTGTACTTCAAGAGCTCGGGCAACCCCCGCCGTTCGGACTGCATAACCATTATCGCAGGCAAAGAGAATATAGTTGTGAACATCGTGGGCGACTTCGACATTGAAAAACTGTCGAGCCTCTCGACAATGAAATTTCACCCTCGATAAGGGGACGGTGACGCAGAGGCCCCGCAGGCGGGAGCCGCCCCGACACAGGGGCGGCTCCCGCCTGCCGCTTTTGCCTGCCGCTCTGCGTCCGTTCGCCTGCGGGGCGCATTGTCTTTGAACTTAAATTTCAATTTCGTATTTTTGCGAAAACTATAAGCTGCTGAACCTCCCATGAACAGGATCATACTCATCGGCAACGGCTTCGACCTCGCCCTCGCCCACAACCTGAAAACTAGGTATAAAGATTTTATTGATTGGTTTTGGGAACAAACAATAACCGAATTTGGAAAGACTGAAAATTATAAAAATGGTAAATTTGAAAATGATATATTATCAATAAATCTGGTACTTCCAATCCACAGTCAATTGTTGCAAGAAGTCCATTCCTATAATGATTTTATTACTTATCTTGAAAAAGAAAAAGAACAAGACAAGGATAAAAGACAAATGTCCATTTCTTATAAAAACCTTTTTTTTGAATTAATTACAAAAAAAGCAAATTTGCTAAAAAACTGGGTAGACATAGAGCGGGAATATTATACCGGATTGAAAAAATGCCTGAATGTTCAGGAGTTACGCGAAAGTTTGAATATAAAGGAACCAAATATCGAATCAATAAAGTGGTTAAGAAATCAGGAATTACACGGAAGTTCGGACATAAATAACCTGAATATAGAATTTGCTCAAGTAAGGGAACTTCTTGAAAAGTATTTGACAAAAGTCTATGTTAACGCAGACCTGTCATACAATGACTCAATTAGCCGGCAGATATATGCCCCGATAAAAATTGGGGAGACGTCTATTGCCGGCGAGAAACATTTGATAGAATTTATTCGTGGCAACATGAGACGGCAAGGTGATGATAGCCATTTGACAGGCTTGCTTGACAGAATTGAAGAAGATGATCGTTTGGAAGAGTCAAGAGCAAGAGCTAATAGCTATATCATTTATAATGGAAGATACTATGCCAATCCGCAAAATACGATTTTTCTGAACTTCAACTATACCGGTACGGCTAAGAGATTATATGAAGTCAGTATAAATGGCTATAATAGATATCGTGCCGGCACAAAAGTTGAGTTTATCAACATCCACGGCGAACTGAACAATCCGGCCAACCCGATAATTTTCGGTTATGGCGACGAGATGGACGAGGACTATAAGAGAATAGAAAATCTGCCAGGCAGTGATTTTCTGAAAAACATGAAGTCCATACAATACTCAAAAACAGGCAACTACCGTCGGATACTGAACTTTGTCGAGGCGGACAAATATCAGATATACGTCATGGGCCACTCGTGCGGCAACTCGGACAGGACGCTGCTAAGCACGTTGTTCGGCCACGACAACTGTGTGTCGGTCAAGGTGTTTTATCATGTTTACAAGGACGAAGAGGGCAATGATAAGAACGATTATACGGATGTTTACTGCAACATTTCCCGCAATTTTGAAAACAAGCCGAAACAGCGGGCCGTGGTCCTCCCATCCGAACTTTCCGAGCCTCTGGCGGGGGCTGAATAAAAATTAATACTACCTTTGCCGCATGAACCGAACCCCCGCCGCTATGCCCCACACGCTTTTCTCGGAAAACATGCGTCTGGCCTACCTGATCCAGACCAACTACCGGCTGCTGTACGTGCTGCCGTGCTTCGACGTCGGACTTGGGATAGGCGAAAGCACTGTCGAGCAGGTGTGCCGCCGCAAGGGACTGTCCACCGAACTGTTCCTGCTGGTGTGCAACGTCTATACTTTCGACGGATATATACCCGATACCGACGCGCTTACGCAGGTACCGCTTGACGATCTGATGAACTACCTGCACAATTCGCACAAGGAGTACCTCGAAAAACGGATGCCGAAGATCGTCGGACAGATCGCCGGGCTGGTCGATAACAGCCATGTGTCTCATGGCCAAATGCTTATCGGCTTCTGCGAAAAGTACCGCCAGGAGGTCGTGGCCCATTTCAATTACGAGGAGCAGACTGTTTTCCCCTATATCCGCGCGTTGCTTGACGGCAAACGGCCCGAACGTTACAAGATCCGCGAGTACGAGCGCAACCACAGCGATCTGGACGCTGCGTTGAGCGACCTCAAAAACATCATAATCAGATACTTGCCCGACGAGTGCACCATCGAGCGGTGTCGCGACGCGCTGATCGACCTTTTCCTGTTCGAGGCCGACCTGGCCAAGCATACGCTGCTCGAAGAGAGGATACTGGTGTCGCTGGTCGAACGCATCGAGAGGGGACTGCGATGAGCGCGCCGAACAGAAACCGTGTGGCCGTCGTAGAGCCCTCGCCCGCCCTGAGGCAGGGGTTGAAACTGCTGCTGGAGGAGGGCGGCGAGTTTGCCGTGACGGGCGTTTACGCCGACACAGCCTCGCTCACGGGCGAGGGGCGCGACTTCGACATTGTGTTGATAAATCCCTGTCTGATAGGCTGTTTTCGTCGCTTTGCCGTGCGCTCGCTGCTGCCCGAACTGCCTGCGGAGACGCTCGTGGCGGCCATCGTTTACGGATATGTCGACGCCGAGACGCTGGGCAGCTTCGACGGGGCGCTCGACATCTACGACGACGGCCCAAAGTTGACGCGAAAGCTGCAAAACATGGCCTCGACCCATCGCGGCCACCAAACCACCTCTGCCGAAGCAGGGGCCGAACTGTCGGATCGCGAAAAAGAAATCCTGATCTCGGTGGCCAAAGGCATGACCAACAAGGAGATCGCCGACCGGCATTTCATCTCCATCCACACGGTCATCTCGCACCGCAAGAACATCACCCGCAAAACCGGCATCAAGACCATCTCCGGCCTGACCCTCTACGCCATGTTCAACAACCTGATCTCGCAGGAGGCGGAGTGACAGGGCCATTTCAGGGGAACGCTCACCATTAGTTGGTAGCATGCCGGGCGAAATTCCCGAAAAGAGGGGATTGTGCCGCCGCTCCCGATGAGAGACCTTTGCAGCGTCAAATTGAAAAATGAAAACGATGCTGCAAAAGATATATTTGCCTGTCGCGATTGTTGCCATGTTGTTGCCGCGGCCGGCAGTTGCCGAAAACGCCTCTGAAAATCTCGCCGAGAAGGATGTGGAAGAGGTGGTGGTTACCGGCACGCGGAGCGAGAAACGGCTGGCGGAGAGCCCCGTGCTGACGACCGTAGTCGGCGAGCGGGAGATTCGGCGCAGCGGCTCCGTTTCGACGCTCGAAACCATACAGGACAATACCCCCGGCGTGGTCGTGTCGCCCAACGCGATGGGCAACAACATGCGTATCAGGGGGTTGAACAGCCGCTACATTCTTATGCTCGTCGACGGCGAACGGCTGGTCTCCGAAGGGGCGGGGGGCAATGTCAACCTTGACCAGATAGACATAGGCAACATACGCCGCATCGAGATGATCGGCGGCGCGGCCTCGGCGCTCTACGGCTCGAACGCCGTGGGGGCGGTGATCAACTTTATCACAAAGGAGCCGGCGCATCCTCTCGAAGTAGGGGCTAATATCCTGACCTCGAGCCATAACACATGGCGCGCGCGGGTCGACGCAGGTTCCGCCCTGAAACGCTTTACGGCCCGCGCCGGAGTGTTCCGCAACTCCTCCGACGGCTTCGGGGCGAACGGTTCGGGCGCATACGCAGCACGCTATGCCGACCAGGGCGCAAATCTGAAACTCGGCTACCTCCCATCAAAACGAAGCGACATAAGGCTCACCGGCCGCTATTTCCGCCACGAGACGTTCAACAGGGCGGCGAGCATGTCCGTCAAACACCCGATGACCCATAATCTCACGGCGGGGCTCAGCGGCGGGGTTGTCTCGCGAGACAGCAGCAACAATCTGAGGGTCAGCGTCAACGCCGACAAATATTTCGACTACGACATTCTCGAGCGGCTCGGCGACCAGCGCAGCCTCAGAAACACCGCCTCCTATCTCTCTGCCCGTGCGATAGACACTTACGCCTCCGGCGAGAAGTGGGAGCTGGTTGGCGGCGCGGAGTGGAACCACGAGGAGAACTACGCCACCTCCACCCTGGGCGCCACCCCGACGACCAAGCGCGTGGACGACCTGAACGGTTTCGCGCAGGCGCTGTACAAGCCTGTGACCGCCCTCGACCTTGTTGCCGGCGCCCGTTACACCCGTCACTCGCGGTTCGGCAGCGCGCTAACCCCAAAACTCTCTGCGATGTACTCCCTCGGCGGCCTGCGCCTCAGGGCGGGCGTCGGCACGGCCTTCCGCGCCCCGAGCATCAAGGAGCTCTATTACGATTTCGACCATCAGGGCATGTTCTGGGTCTACGGCAACCCCGACCTGAAACCCGAACGCGGCCTTTACAGTTCGCTCTCGGGAGAGTATGGCCGCGGCGGCTTCAACGGCTCCATTTCGCTGTACCACAACAGGATAAACAACAAGATCACCCAGTACGACGTTATCAACTCCGGCGGCGGCAACGAAAAGTACTACAAGAACGTCGGCAGCGCAACTCTGCGCGGCATAGACCTCTGCCTGTCGTACAACCTGCTGAAAGAGTTGACATTGCGAGGCAGTTACGGCCTGTGCGACGCGGTGGACAACTCCACCGGGCTGCAACTCGAAAGCAACGTCCGCCACAGCGCAACCCTCGCCGCCACATGGAACGGGCGCATCGTGCGCAGCCCATTCTCGCTGCAACTCGCCGGACGGCTCAACTCGCCGATCCTCTACCAGTCCGTCGACTCGAGCGGGCAAATCTCGCGGACAGAGTCAAAGAGCTACTCAATCTGGAAACTCACTCTGGTGAAGCCCTTTGTCATAGGCGACCACCGGCTGGAGCTGACCGCAAAGGTCGACAATATTTTCAACTTCCGCGAAGCGTCGTTCATCGACCCTGGACGGCAGTTCCTGTTCGGCATACGTTACGATTTCAAACTTAAAAACCAATAGAGAACATGAAAACTTTCCGAATCATGGCCGTCACAATGGCGGTTGCAACTCTTGTCGCGTGCGACAAGAAAAAAGAGCCCCAGCAACCCGTCGTTGGCAACACAGAAGAGAAGTACATCGACGCCACCTCGCAGACCGACTGGCATTATTTTTCACTTACGACAGGACAGATCGTCGGCTCCGGCCCCGAGGCGGACAACGCCATATGGGGCGCCCGCACCGACTGGGACCTCGCGGTCAGACGCTACAACGTCCGTACCAACAGCGGCGCATTCACCACGGTCAATGCTCTAGGGGGAGTGCATACATTCGACGCAGCAACTACTTTCGCCTCGGTGACGAGAGTGCCTGCAAATGCCGTGTTCGCCGCCGACGAGTCCATCACATCCCAGGGTATGAGCGGCCCAACGACGGTAGTCCGCTCCCAGGCGCAGGTGGTGCTGGTCCTTCCTCCAGCTGCAGGAGGTTCGGGGATGACCTATGAGGAGACGCCGGTATACATCTTCCGCACGGCCGACGGCAGCAATTACTACAAGTTAAAGTTTACCCGCTATTTCAACGATGGCGGCACCTCCGGCCATGTCGTATTTAATATGGCGAAGATCGAGCGATGAAACGACGTTTGATTGTCTTGGCGGCCGCGGCACTGGTTGTCGCGGTCGCCTTGTGGTTGGCATGGAGCATGCTGGCCGCCCCTACGAGGATCGCGCTGGTCGATTTTCAGCCCTTCCAGCGGGCGGGGATCGTCAGGGCGAATGACGACAGTTTCGTGAAATTCGAAGAGGTGCCGCTCGACAGGCTGCACAGGCTCAAACGTTTCGACTTCGTGCTCGGCTTCGGCATGGGGATGCGCATCACCTCCGAACAGCGGGCGCAGATCCAGCGGGCGGCCTCGCGCGGCGTGCCGGTCTACATCCACGCGGCGACCAATCCCGACAACGCCATCTGCAACCTCGACAGTGTGCAGCTGCGCGCCGTGCAGAGCTATCTCAACAACGGTTCGCGCCGCAATTACCGCAACCTGGCGCGATATGTCCGTGCGGCTATCGACCATAAAAGCCTGTTTGTCGGCGATGCGGAACCCGCCTCGCCGACCGCCTCGGACGTGCTGTACCATCTGGACGACGAGCAGGCATTCGACGACGCGGCAGCGTATGAAAAATATCTGCGCGACAATAAGTTTTACATCGAGGGCGGCGCGCGGGTGGCCATCGTCGGCGGGTTGAACGACCCCTTCGGCGGCAACCGCGAGAATCTCGACAGCTTGATTGTCAGTCTGATGCGCGCAGGGATAAATCCCTATCCCGTCTCGTCTTCTTCACGGCGGCTGGAGTTCCTGCAACAGATCGGCCCCGACGCGGTGATATACATGCCGCACGGACGGCTGGCAATGGGGAGGGGCGACGTGGCGGTTGAATGGCTTAAAGAGCGTAACATTCCGCTTTTCAGTCCGCTCAGTCTGATTACTACCGAGGATGAGTGGCACGCCGACCCGCGAGGGCTTAGCGGCGGCTTTCTGTCGCAGAGCATCGTCGTGCCGGAACTCGACGGGGCAATTTACCCCTATACGCTTAATATTCAGGAGCGCGACCGTGACGGGCTCTATCTTTTCAAGGCCATGCCCGATCGGCTGCGGGATTTCACGCAGATCATCGCAAATTTCATCAGTCTCAAACGTAAAAGCAACGCCGACAAGCGGTTGGCCATCTACTACTTCAAGGGGCCCGGGCAGGCGACCCTCGCGGCGCAGGGGCTGGAGACCGTACCGTCGCTATACAATCTGCTGCAACGGCTTAAAAAGGAGGGGTACAGGGTCGAAAACCTGCCGTCGGACGTCAGGGCTTTCGGGCGGATGCTTATGGAGCAGGGGGCTGTGCTGAGCCCATACGCCGAGGGGGCTTTCGACGAACTGCTTGGTCGCGGCAAGCCTGCCCTGATCGAAAAGACGGAGTACGAGCAGTGGGTTGCGCGGTCGCTGCCTGAGGAGCTGTATGCCGATGTGGTAAACACCTATGGCGAGGCCCCGGGCGATTACATGTCAGTGCAAAAGAACGACGGCGCGTACCTTGCCGTGGCGCGTATCGAGCTGGGTAACATTGTGCTGCTGCCCCAGCCGATGGCGGCCCTCGGCGGCAACTCCTTCGCCATAGTTCACGGGGCGAAGAGCGCGCCGCCCCACACCTACATCGCCTCCTACCTCTGGGCGCGCCACGGCTTCAGGGCCGACGCGCTGCTCCACTTCGGCACCCACGGCAGCCTCGAATTTACCCCGCAGCGACAGGTCGCACTGGGCGATACCGACTGGCCCGACCGGCTGGTCGGCACAACGCCCCACTTTTACTACTACACCATAGCCAACGTCGGCGAGGCGATGATGGCCAAGCGACGTTCCTACGCCACGACGCTCTCATACCTCACCCCCGCGTTCAGAGAGAGCGACATGCGGGGGCAGTTCGGGCGGCTGGAGGAGCGTATCCGCGAGTTCCACCGCAGCAACAGCGACCGGACAGCCATCGAAATCAGGCGAATGTCCGTCGAGATGGGTCTGCATCGCGACCTGCGCCTCGACTCCCTGCTCTCGAAGCCCTGCACGGAGGAGGAGATCGACCGGCTGGAGAATTTCGCCGAGGAGATCGCCTGCGAGAAGATCGCAGGCGGCCTCTACACCTCCAGCGTGGCCTACGCCGGCGACAAGGTACGCTCGACGGTCGAGGCCATGAGCGTCGACCCGATAGCATACGGCGTGGCCAAACTCGACCGTCTCGCGGGGCGGGCGAGCGAGGAGCAGCATGGCAACAAAAGCCTTTTCACTCAGCGATATATACTGCCGGCACGCGCGCTGGTCGGGCGTCTGCTTGCGGGTGCGGCGGCCACCGACGAGCTGATATGCTCCACGGCGCATATCAGCGCCGCCGAACTTGCCGAGGTACCTGCAATTCTCGCGCCGCCGCGCCGCCCTGTGGCCGCCGCAGCCGAACGCGAACCCTCCGGCCAAAAGGCCAAAAGCGGCGGCCACCCGTCGTGGATACCGAAAACAGGCAGGCGGCCCGAACCAGACAAGGCAACAGTCCCCGCCGCGGAGGCCCGATCCACCCCCGCGCAAGCCCCTGCTCCGGAGTACAGACCGGAGCAGAAGGCGCGGGCGAGGGCCATCGCCGAGGTCGCACAGGCCATACGCAACGTCGCGGCATACGAGAAGGCATTGAAGGAGAGCCCCGAAGCGGAGTTCCGTTCGCTGCTCAACGCGCTTTCGGGCGGTTACGTGGCCCCCTCGCCGGGCGGCGACGCGGTGGCCACTCCCGCTGCCGTTCCCACAGGGCGCAACCTCTACGCTATCAACGCCGAAACCACCCCCTCCGAAGCGGCGTGGGAGCGCGGCGTGGCGCTGGCGGGTTCAACCCTCGACGAGTACCGCAAACAGCACGGCGACTGGCCGCGCAAGGTGAGCTACACGTTTTGGAGCAGCGAGTTTATCGAAAGCGAGGGGACGACTATCGCACAGGCATTGTACATGCTTGGCGTAGAGCCTGTTCGCGACAGCTACGGTCGCGTCTCCGACCTGCAGCTCATTCCGGCAGAGCGGCTGGGCCGTCCCCGCGTGGATGTGGTGGTGCAGACCTCAGGGCAGTTCCGCGACCTGGCCGCCTCGCGCCTCGCGCTGCTCGCCCGCGCCGTCGAGATGGCCGCAGCGGCGGGCGACGAGAAGGATAACCGTGTGGTGCAGAGCGTGGTAGAGACCGAGCGGCTGCTGGTCGAGCAGGGCGTGTCGCCCAAAGAGGCGCGCGAACTCTCGGCCCAGCGCATATTCGGCGGCGTGAACGGCATGTACGGCACAGGTATTCAGGACATGGTGACGAGCGGCGACCGCTGGGACGACACGCAGCAGATCGCCGATACGTACATACAGAACATGGGGGCCGTCTATGGCTCCGGCGACACGTGGGGCAGTTACCGCGAGGGGCTGCTGCGGGCCGTGCTGCACAACACCGACGTGGTCGTGCAGCCGCGCCAGAGCAACACGTGGGGCGCGCTGAGCCTCGACCACGTCTACGAGTTCATGGGGGGGCTCAACCTCGCCGTGCGCAGCGTTACGGGCAAGGACCCCGAGGCCTACTTCGCCGACTACCGTAACCGTAACAACCCAAGAATGCAGGAGTTACGCGAGGCTATCGGCGTCGAGGCGCGCTCGACCTTGTTCAATCCCGCCTACATCCGCGAGGTGGTCAGGGGCGGGGCGTCGAGCGCGGCGCAGATCACCGAGGCGGTCACAAACACCTACGGGTGGAACGTGATGAAACCCTCGGTCATAGACAACCAACTGTGGGACAAGCTGTACGAGGTTTATGTGCTGGACGGCTACCGTCTGGGCACGGAGGCTTTCTTCCGCCGCGAGAATCCGCAGGCGTTGCAGGAGCTCTCGGCCGTGATGCTCGAAACTGCCCGCAAGGGGATGTGGCGCGCCTCGGACGAGCAGCTCTCGACGCTGGCCCGCCTGCACACCGACCTAGTGCGCGACTTCGGCTCGGCCGGGGCGGGATTTTCGGGCGATAACCGTCTGTTACAGGAGTTTATAGCCGCGCGGGTCTCTCCGTCCGCCGCTTCGACATATCGCGACGAGTTGCAACGGGTGCGAAACGCCGCGCCGACCGCAAACAACGGCGTGGTGCTCAAAAAAGACGCTGTTCAGGAAGAGGGTTCGCGAAGCAGCGTCGGCGGGAGGATTGTCGTGCCGCTCGTGCTGGTCGCGCTGGCGGCGGCGATCGTGATCCTGCGGCGCAAACGTAAACGGTGATGGAACAGGTAGTTCAGGCATTGGTCTTGCTGCTG
Source organism: Rikenellaceae bacterium (assembly GCA_031256675.1). Lineage (GTDB taxonomy): Bacteria > Bacteroidota > Bacteroidia > Bacteroidales > Rikenellaceae > JAIRQC01. The sequence goes on along the minus strand of JAIRQC010000069.1, from coordinate 6,102 downwards.
CTGGCCAACTGCGCCATCAGGCTCAGCTTCTGGCGCGGGTGGCAGGCGGCGATATTCGGGCTTGTCTGTGGGGCTTTCGTGGTGATAGTCTGCACGTTAGCCACGCAACAGTCGCGTACCGAACTCGCCGCCATGCTCGCCGACCGGACGCGGATGCAGGATCTGGCCGTAGCGGTAACGATAGAAGGGACGGTGTGCCTGACCGGTTGTTTCCTCGCATTCAAAAGGATGCGCGGCGGGCGGGCGTCGCGGTGGGGTAGGGCGTTGCACTGGTATCCGAGCCTGCTCATCTTCCCCGCGCTGCTCATATGCCTCACGCAGGCGATCTACGCCCTGCCGGGAGTGGGTTTCGACCTGATAGCCTGGTCGTTGGCGGCGGCGGTGGCGGTCGGTATGCCGTTGCTGGGCCTCGCGGCGCGGCGACTGCTGCCCGAGGCCGAATTCCGCATGGAGACCCACTTCCTGCTGAGCCTCGTGGTCTGCGTCATGGGGCTGCTGGCGACGGTCGACGGCACGGTGGTCTATGTCGCGGCAAAACAGCCGTTTAACTTCGGCGCGCTGCTTGCTTTCGTCTCGACTGCCGTCGCGTTGCTGATTGTCGGCAGGTGGCTTAACAAAAGAAAATTCAAGAAAAGGTAGCTTTTTGCTTTCGGCAGTATGCCGGAGCTCCCGACCCTGAAAATTCAGAAAAATATTATGGAAATAATTTCGAAAACGCTGTTCTGGGTGGCTAACAGCCTGCTGATACCGGACATTATCATTCTGCTGGCGTTACTGGTGCGCTCGCTGCTGCTCATGGGCGGCTTTTACAACCAGTATATGGCGCGTCATCGCAATGAGCGGGCGTTCCGCACGAAGATCAAGGAGCTGACCTCCGCCACCATCGGCGAGCTGCAAGGCGAGTTGCCCGAACGGGATAACTCACTGTTTGTGCGCTATCTGCGCGATTTGCTCGCATCGCCGCCCAGCGAGGCCTACTCCGATTACCTGATTTCGGAGTTCGAGAGCGAGGCCGAGAAGGAGCTGTCTCTCTCGCGGTTGCTGGCCAAAATGGGGCCGGTGCTGGGGCTTATCGGTACGCTGATCGCGATGAGCCCTGCGCTTGTCGGCCTCTCGACGGGCGACGTTGCGGGGATGGCCTACAACATGCAGGTGGTCTTCGCCACGACGGTCGTCGGCCTGGTAGTGAGCTCAATAGGGCTCGTTACGCTGCAACTCAAACAGCGCTGGTACTCCCGCGAAAGCGCAACGCTCGACTTCGTTGCCCGTCTGCTGAACGGAAAACCCATGCAGCCATGAGGCCGTCGCGTCGCCGCAGCCGGTTGCGGCATGAGGAGGACAGCGATCCGCTGAGCGTGGTGGTAAACCTGTTCGACGTGGCGATGGTTTTCGCCGTGGCGTTGATGGTGGCAATGGTCATGAACCTGAATATGACCGAAGTATTCACGCAGCAGGACTTCACCGTAGTCAAAAATCCCGGCAAGGAGAACATGGAGATCATCACCCGCGAGGGAGGGCGCATCAACCGCTACACCCCCTCCGACGATCAGTCGTCCGACCGCGCGCGGGGCCGTCGCGTCGGGACGGCCTATCAGCTGGAGAACGGCGAGATAATATACGTGCCGGAATAGGCCGACGTCGGCAGGAAAATATCCTGCCGACGTTTTTTTGTTTTGCTCGCGGAAAATCCATACATTTGTAACATGATATTACAACCATGTATGAGATTTTGGCTTTGAGCGAGCTTTTCTCCGGGCTGGCCCCGGAGAGGATCGAGGAGTTGCTGGCCGCCTGCCAGACGCAGGGCTACTCGCGCGGCGATGTAATAGCTTTGCAGTGTGCGCGTTACGACAGGCTGTCGGTTGTGGTCGAGGGGGAGGTGGCGGCAGAGATGCACGACCAGTCGGGCAACCGGCTCGACGTGGAGCGCATTGTCGCGCCGTCGGTCGTCGCGCCCTCCTGTCTGTTTGCGGTGCACAACTCGCTGCCCGCCACGCTGACAGCCCGCACCGCCGCGACCCTGCTGTTCATCGACCGCGAGAGGTTCGTCGCCATGCTCGCCGACTGTCGCGAGTTGATGGTCAACTTCTTGCGGATGGTCTCATCGGGCAACAGGTTTATATCGGAGCGGGTGGTTTATCTCACCTACAAGACCATCAAGGGGCGTTTTGCAGCCTATCTGCTCGATCTGCTCGAACGGCAGCAAAACACGATGGTCGTCAACCCGCTGACGCAGCGCGAAATGGCGGCAATGTTCGGGGTTACGCGCCCCGCGCTGGCCCGCGCCGTCGGCGAGATGGCTGCCGAGGGGAGCATCTTCGTGCGCGGCAAGCAGATAACCGCGCTGTTCGTCGAAAAGCTCAGGCAGTATGCGCGGGCATGAAAAAAGGCGGTCTCCAAAGTCGGGCGCAGCATCATTGCGGGCACAGGGGCGAAGCAGTCTGCTTTTGTCATTGCGGGCGCTCAGGGTTTGTCCAAATCTGATCCGCAAAGAGGGGTTATGCCTTATGCGAAACGGCAGTTGAAATATGGGGATTGCTGAAAAGATATAGGTTTCAGGGCCAAAACAGTCGTTTTACGCCTTTGCGCAGGGAGGTATCCGCGCTGTTTGCAGCAATCCGGAAAATGTCATGCAGGGCGGGGCAGAACACAGAACGCAGAACGCAGAACACAGAGCACAGAACGCAGAACACAAAATACAGAGCGCAGAGCGCAGAACACAGTGAAGCACAACCGAAACGCAACCGAAACGCCTCTCCTTTTCGTTGTCATGATGGAAAACGGCAAGGCAGGCCTTTCGACTGCGCTTCACTTACGCGCTCAATAAGGTTCGCTTCGCGCGGTTTTATCCCGCGCGAAGCGAACAAACTTAGTTGTGCAGGTTGTTTATCGCGTCGATAACCTGCTGTGTACTTGCGCTGTGCAGGTCAGCATCGGTGAATGTTATATACTGGTTCGGCTCCACTGTGACAAGTTTCGTCGCATAGACGAACTGTCCGGTTGTCGTGGCGGAGATGAAGATCACGAACATCTGGTATCCGATAGGGGCAATGCCGGTATGTTCCGTGAAATAGTTGCCGTTAGCGAAATAAACGTCGAATACTCCGAGCGTGTTGGGCTGTCCGAAAAATGACGCATAGATGCTGCAGTTGTCTGCGTTGTACCCGTCTGGCACCTTCACGCGGATCTGGGTTTTGTCGCCAGGGAGGTTCATGAGCCAGTCTAAATTGCGCCAGTTGCTGGCGAACTCACAATAAACAGTATAAACTTGGGTGGCGCCCGGCAGTTGTCCCATCTCGCGGCCATTTATCTGTTCCCAGACGGTCTCGTCCTCCTCCGCAGCCCACAACAGCATACTGTCGGGACTGACGCCCTGCGTAAACGAAGTAGGGACCTCCATATGCACGTTGAGTGTCAGTTGCGCGCCGTCCAGGGTGGCGTTCATGAAAAATTCGCCACCGGTAACCAGCGGCCACGCATTACCATCGGCGTTGTACCCGACCAGTGGACGGCCTGCGAGCGCCATTCTGCCGATGTCGAAAAGTTCGACATAGTTAAGTTGCACGCTGCCTAAGTCTACCACCACCCCATTACTGTCATATGCGGTGGCTTGTACTGCTACTCCTTTGGGCGAAGTGAACGACATCTCCCACTCGCCGGAGAGGTTGAAAGTGTAGTCCTGGGTGATCCCGTCCAGAAAGTTTTGTCGGAGGGTCTCGAACTCCGTCGCGCTCGGCGGGGTAAATTTCTCGGTGAGAGGCTTTTCATTTTTGCAGGCGGCCAACAGCAGCGCTGCAAGCGTAAAATAGCAAAATTTCATAATTAATGATTTTAAGGTTAAACGGCATTGCAAATATAAATAATAAATAATGCAAAAAATCAAATTTTTTGCATTATTTATTTAACAGTACATGTCGACGCGCCCCGACAGCGACAGGGGAAGTTTATCAAATTCCAATACGACAAATTTTTACACTGTTCTCCTCCTTCGGCGGCACACTTTTTTTAATTTCGCAATTAATGTCTATTTTTGCGTTCGGGTTACCGTCCTCTGTTCGTTGCGAGCATGGCGAAACGGTACGGAGGATTGAATTGCCTCGGGTATGCAGCCCGAAGCAATATAAACATAATTATTAAAGTACAGCTCATGTTCGAAAATCTGACAGACAAGCTCGAACGCTCGTTCAAGATACTGCGCGGCGAGGGACGCATCACGGAGATCAACGTGGCCGAGACGCTCAAAGAGATCCGCCGCGCGCTGATCGACGCCGACGTCAACTATAAGGTAGCCAAAAGTTTCACCGACGACGTGAAGCAGAAAGCCCTCGGACAGAACGTCCTGACGGCAGTCAAACCAGGGCAGATGCTCACCAAGATCGTCCGCGACGAGTTGGCGCAGCTCATGGGAGGCGCGATGTGCGACATTCGTTTCGAGGGCAACCCCGCCGTGATCCTCATAGCCGGGCTACAGGGCTCGGGCAAGACCACGTTCTCCGGTAAGCTGGCCAGTCAGATACGCAGCAAGCGCGGTCGCGGGGTGTTGCTCGCCGCCTGCGACGTTTACCGTCCAGCCGCTGTCGACCAGTTGAAGATACTCGGGGCGCAGATCGGCGTCGAGGTCTATTCCGAGCAGGGAGTGCAGGACGCCGTGGCCATAGCCGAGCGGTCGCTCAAATATGCCAAAAGCAAGAACCTCAATACGGTAATAATCGACACCGCCGGTCGTCTGGCCATCGACGAGGCCATGATGCGGGAGATCGCTGCCATAAAAAAGGCGGTCAGGCCGGGCGAGACGCTCTTCGTGGTCGACTCCATGACCGGTCAGGACGCAGTCAACACCGCCGCCGAGTTTAACCGCCGTCTCGATTTCGACGGCGTGGTACTCACCAAGCTCGACGGCGACACTCGCGGCGGCGCAGCCATATCAATTCGCGCCGTGGTCGACAAGCCCTTGAAATTCATCAGCGACGGCGAAAAAATGGACGCCCTTCAGGTCTTCCATCCCGAACGCATGGCCGACCGCATCCTCGGCATGGGCGACGTCGTATCGCTCGTCGAGCGCGCCCAGGAGCATTACGACGAAGAGCAGGCGCGTCAACTCAAAAAGCGTCTGGTACGCGACCAGTTCAATTTCAACGACTTTCTGGCCCAGATCGAGCAGGTCAAGCGCATGGGAAACCTCAAAGAGCTCGCCTCGATGATCCCAGGCGTTGGCAAGGCCATGAAAGATGTCGAAATCAAGGACGACGCATTCAAACAGACCGAAGCCATAATCCACTCCATGACCCCATACGAGCGCGAAAACCCCGCAGCAATAAATCCCTCGCGCAAAAACCGCATCGCCCGCGGCAGCGGCACAACCCTTGTCGAGGTGAACCGTCTGCTCAAGCAGTTCGAAGACTCCCGCAAAATGATGAAAACCGTCGTCTCCGGCAAACTCCCCGGAATGCGCAGGTAATTATTGGGTTGGGCTGTTCTGCATATAAATAAACCGGCGTTGGGTTTGAACTGCTGGCCTCCGAGTGGTCGGTAATGTCAATCACGACCGTATCCAACCTGATCCAATTTTTCGAGAAGGGGTCGTAAAACGTATCCGCGTCATCATCGCTGATATGCTCTGCTGCTCATTTTCGAAGAACAAGGGAGTGTCGGCTGTCGGCATAAACTGTCACACCCCCTCTTCAACGCTGTTGCGGCCCCTGTCGGCGTTGCTTCCCCTCGAAATACGCCCGGTATTACCTTATCTTCGCCACCGAATTGTTAAACGTTCGGGAAAATGGAGAGAAGAGGTGATTTTCGGCAGTATTTGCATGTCGGCGGGTTGCTGCGAGGTTGTTTGCGAGGGGCAACAGATTTTTCGAGTTTGTTTTCGCGGGGAAATGGTTGTGTGATTTTTTTTCCTCGGGCGTACTTTCCGCAACTTTATAAGATTACCCGACGTTTGACAAGCCCCGTATGGTGAATACATGTGGCAGGCGCTTGTCGGTTCCGTTCTGTCCCGAACGCCGAGGGTAAAACTTGGCCAACCTTACCGGATTTTGCACCACCGTTACGATGGCGGTTCCGGTGATTCTTTCTTTATCCTTGTGGCTTTTGGAACGC
>JAIRQC010000061.1 GCA_031256675.1 Rikenellaceae bacterium | reverse complement strand
GTCCAGAAACGCGATCAGCAAGATAAAGACCACGATCGTGACCCACCAAAGCCTGCGGTCGCGTATGAATTTGAGTCTCATAAATTATATCATGCTTAAAAACACAACAATTGCGCTCGGGGTGACATTATAATTTAAGGGTAACCCGTTTCTGTTTGCCATAAATGACAACACGACAAGTTTCAAAAAATATATCAATGCGGCATTGAAAACATACAGAAGCATAATGAAGATTATTGTTCATTTTGACTGCGTTCGCTTTTATCATGCAGAAGCTAAAACCATTTCTCGACACCCATCCCGAACTCAAACTCAAACTTTGCTTCCTGCGGCCATACTGTCCCGATCTAATTTTGTCGAAAGACTCTGGTGACACATGCGTAAACACATAACTCACAACCAATTCATATCTTCACTCAAAGAACCTATTATCAAATTCCGGATACTGCTAAACAAAACCATTACCAAATTATTTGTGTAATTAATTTAGAAAACATATCAACGTACCCGACTAAAATCAACTTTTTCAAAGCTCCGCAAGCAGGAACCAGAACGTAAGCGGATGTTGACCAGACAGATGCAACGAAGAAAAAGTGATTTATTGCGTGCAGCGATAGTTTGTCTAAACATTATTCATCAAAGTTATTATATCCTTTTTTTCGTGCTTTTATATGCGTGGCAAGAAATGGTTTCAATACTCTGTAAATAAATGTGTTGTCTGCGGCATTTTTGTGAATCATATAATATTTTCGCTTTATTTCACCTACTCTGCCCTACACTTGGTCTAAGGCGAGAAAATCATCTAAAAAAAGAGCCATTATTTTTTCATGAATAAAATTCAGGCGTCGACTGAAACAAAACGAAGTTTTTTGCGTATAATATAAACTTTGACGTTTCTTAAATTTTTGAAAAACTCGCAAGCGGCTGCGGCCGCCGAAAAACCGACGTACAATGAAACTCTCGCAATACGGCTACGAATTCTCGCCCGACCTGCTGGCAAAATATCCAACCGAAAACCGCGACGACTCGCGGCTGCTGGTGCTCCACCGCAATACCGGCAAAATCGAGCACCGCATTTTCAAGGAGATCATCAACTGCTTCGAAGAGAACGACGTTTTTATCTATAACAATACCAGGGTATTCCCTGCGCGGCTCTACGGCAACAAGGAGAAAACCGGGGCCGAGATCGAGATATTCCTGCTGCGCGAACTCAACCGCGACCTGCGGCTGTGGGACGTGCTGGTCGACCCTGCCCGCAAGATCCGCATCGGCAACAAACTCTACTTCGGCGACGACGACCTGCTCGTGGCCGAGGTGATCGACAACACCACCTCGCGCGGACGCACACTGCGATTCCTATTCGACGGCAGCTACGACGAGTTCAAGGCCGCCCTCTACAACATGGGCGAGACCCCGCTGCCAAAGTGGATTCGCGACAAGGTCGAGGAGCTGGACGAAGAGCGTTACCAGACCATATACGCCAAACAAGAGGGGGCGGTGGCGGCTCCCACGGCCGGGCTACATTTCAGCAAACACCTGCTCAGACGGCTCGAGATCAAAGGTGTGCGCGCTGCCGAGATCACGCTGCACGTCGGCCTGGGCTCTTTCCGCACCGTAGACGTCGAAGACCTGAGCAAACACAAGATGGATTCCGAGCAGATCATCGTCGACCAGCTCGCCGCCGACGCGGTCAACGCCGCCAAGATGCTCGGACGCAGGGTCTGCGCCATCGGAACAACCGTCATGCGCGCCATCGAAAGTTCCGTCTCAACAGACTCAATGCTCAAACCCATCGACAGTTGGACCAACAAGTTCATCATCGACCCATACCAGTTCCGCGTGGCCGACAGCATGGTCAGCAACTTCCACCTGCCATACTCCACCCAGTTGATGATGGTCGCCGCATTCGGCGGCTACGACAACGTGATGAACGCCTACAAAGTTGCCCGCGAGGAGGGTTACCGCTTCGGTACCTACGGCGACGCAATGCTGATGTTGTGATTTTCCATATTTTTTTAGTAACTTTGTGCTTTAAGAGGTTTTTGTGAGCCTCCGCCCATTGGGCGTAACATTTTCACGTTTGCCAACGTGCGGGTTTCTTCTTACACTTTTTGACCGGTCAAAAAGTGACAAAAAGCCGCGCCTGCACGACAAAAGCTAAAATCGTCGGCGCGAGGGCTAAATTTCGGTTTGTCAAAATTTTTAACACCCTCGCGCTGTGCCGATTTCTTCACGCTTTTTCGCGCTTCGGCGGATTTTCGCCTCTTCGAGGCGATTTGCAGCAAAGCCGCGAAAAGGCCGACGTAGTGCAGAGGCGTTAAGCGTAGCGCGTCGCGGCGAGCGTTAAGCGACTCCGTCAAAACGAGGAGTAGCGAGCAGCAGCGCGAAGTAGCCTCGTAGCGCCGGCGGACAAAAAATGAGCGACCTGGTCGCGCAAAACACCAAATGGGCGGAGGCCCGCAAGAACCGCGGCGCACGTCGCAAAGAACCGCCCCGCGCGTAGCGGGAAAAAGAATAAAAATGAGCGACCGTAAAATATTGTATGTTTGTCAGGAGATGACGCCGTATCTCCCCGAGACGGAGATTGCCGTCGGCGGGAGGACGTTGCTTCATGCGATGTACGATCGCGGCTGCGAGGTGCGGACGTTCATGCCGCGCTACGGCTCTATCAATGAGCGGCGCAACCAGCTGCACGAGGTGATCAGGCTCTCGGGCATGAACCTTATCATCGGCCAGAACGACCACCAGCTAATTATCAAGGTCGCGTCGATTCCCTCGATCAGGGCCCAGGTCTATTTCATCGACAACGACGACTACTTTTCGCGCAAGGCGACGGTGGCCGACGCCAACGGAACGCCGTTCGAGGATAACGACGAACGGGCGATATTTTTTGCGCGGGGGGTGCTCGAGACGGTCAAGAAGCTGCGCTGGCGGCCCGACGTGATCCATTGCCACGGCTGGTTCTCGGCCATCGTGCCGGTCTATCTGCGCAGCAGTTTTGCCGACGACCCGATGCTGAAAGATGTGAAGATCGTCATGTCGCTGTTCGACAACGGTTTCGAGGGGGAGCTGAACGGCTCGCTGCGCACGAAGATCGAGGCGGAGAAGGCCTCCTGTGGCGACATGTCGCTGCTGGACGCCCCTACATATTACAATTTCATGCAATATGTCGTCGGCGCGCTTGACGGCGTGGTCGTGGAACAGGCCGAGATGGGCGACGCGCTGGCGGAGATAGTGCGCTCCTCGGGCAAGAAGAGCCTCTGGCGATGCGACCACGGCGAGGAGGATTACTGGGATAATTATAAGAAGTTCTATGAAGAGCTATAAAGTTGCATTGCCTGTCCTTGCGGCATTTTCGGCATTTTCGTCCTGCACGAAGGTGGACGACAGTCTGGGGCTCGACTTGGTGCCGGACAACCAGAGGAGCGTGATCCTGATCGACACCCTCTCGACGGGGCTGCTGGAGACAAGCCAGAGGCTGGCCGACTCGGTGGTTTCGTCGAAACAGGGCATAATCCTCTTCGGCGAGCATTACGATGCGCTGAGCGGCAGGACAGCTACCGCGGGCATCGTGCAGTTCCTGCCCTTCGTCAAAGAGACCTACTTCGGCACGGGGGCGACGGTCGACTCGCTGCTGTTCGACCTCACCCTCGCAAGGCTTGTGGGCGACACCGCCGTGAACCCCGCCCGACAGTTCGACGTTTACGCCGTGCTGCCCGAGAAGCTCAGCTACGACTCGACCTATTATGTGAACTTCGACCCGTCGACCATCCTGGGGCCCAAACTGTTCAGCTTCGAGCACAGCGGCCCGAGCGCCTACAAAACCATTGTCCTGTCGCCAGCCAAAAACACCGTGACCGCCGACGGATGGGCCTTTATGAACCGGCTGCGCGACGCCTCAAAGGAGATCAACGACAGCGAGGATAAATTCCACAAGGAGTTCGGCGGGTTCTATATCGTTCAGGATGCCGCGTCGCTCGCCCCGGGGACGACAGGGGCCATATACGAAATGAACATCGGGGTCGATTCGTACTACACGGTCTACTCGTCGATGACCATCTACGCCCACAACTACGAGGGCGGGCAGGTCAAGGACACGCTCGCAGTGAGCTACCACTTTATCGACGGCAGCACAGCCTACCGCAACACTTCGCTGACGACCGTAAGGCACGATTACACGAACACTCCCGTCGAACAGTCGCTCACAGATACAGAGAACAACGGCTTTGCCTACCATGTCTACGAACATTCGCCCGCAGGGGCCAAGCCGGTGCTGACCTTCACCGACACGCTTATCGGCAAGAACGCAACCACCGGCGAACTGACCGGCAGGATCGCCTCGATGATGACCCGCGACGGGGTGTCTTACAGCGCGCTGGCCGTCAACCGTGCCCAGTTGATCATTCCGCTCAAAGAGAGAAGCCTGGAGACGCTGAACAACTCGGCCTACCGCCTCGGCATGTACTACAAATATGAAACTTTCGCCCCCATTCCCGACTGGGCGTACAGCTACGAATCCTATTACGGCGAGGGCTCCATCCCCTACGGCGGCTACCTTGCGCGCGGGCTGGGCTACTACTCGATGGACATAACATCTTACGTTCAGCAGCTTATATCCTACCCCGACAAGGTCGGGCGCAACATAACCATCGGCTCGACCCCTTCGGCGGCCCTCCTTACCGCCCCGTTTACTCAGATCGACGGCGCGGGGATCCAACTCATTCTGACATATACACTTATCCGGTAGATGAAAGAAAACTTAGTTATAGTCGAGTCGCCCGCCAAAGCCAAGACCATCGAGAAGTTCCTCGGGCCTGACTACATCGTGCGGTCAAGCTACGGACATGTGCGCGACCTGGTCACCAAAGGGTTGGGCGTCGACGTGGAGAACGGCTTCGCGCCCCATTACCAGATAGCCGACAATAAGGACAAGCTCGTGGCCGAACTCTCGAAGTTGGCGGCCGGTTCGCAGACCATCTGGCTCGCCTCCGATGAAGACCGCGAGGGAGAGGCCATAGCGTGGCATCTGGCGCAGGTGTTGAAGCTGCCTCAGGAGAAGACGCGCCGCATAGTTTTTCACGAGATCACCAGGAACGCCATCGTCGAGGCCATCGCCGCGCCGCGCGACATTGACATGAACTTGGTCAACGCCCAGCAGGCGCGCCGCGTCCTCGACCGGCTGGTTGGCTTCGAACTCTCGCCCGTGCTGTGGAAAAAGGTCAGGCCCAAACTCTCGGCGGGCAGGGTGCAGAGCGTCGCCGTGCGGCTGATCGTCGAGCGCGAACGGGAGATCATCGACTTCGCGGCCAAAAAATATTTCCGCGTGGTGGGCGAGTTCTACCTGCCCGGCGGGGCCAAAAAAACGCTGTTCAAGGCGGAACTCAGCAAGCGGTTCGACACGGAGCAGGAGGCGCAAAGGTTCCTCGAAGATTGCCGCACGGCCACCCACACCGTGCTGAGCGCCGAGAGCAAGCCGGCCAGCAAGTCGCCCGCGCCGCCTTTCACCACCTCCACGTTGCAGCAGGAGGCGGGACGCAAGCTGGGCATGGGGGTCTCGCGCACGATGTCGGTGGCCCAGAGCCTCTACGAGAACGGTTACATCACCTACATGCGTACCGACTCGGTCAACCTTGCCAAACAGGCCATCGCTGCAATCAAAGAACAGGTCGTCAAGGAGTTCGGCGATAAATATTCGCAGACGCGCAACTTCAAGACCTCTACCAAAGGGGCGCAGGAGGCCCACGAGGCCATCCGCCCCTCCTACATCGAGCGACGCGCCATCGAGGGTACCTCCGACGAACGGCGGCTATACGATCTGATCTGGAAACGTGCCGTAGCGTCGCAAATGGCCGCCGCACAGATCGAACGGACGGTGGTCTCTATCGACACAAGCTCCCGCAAAGAGACATTTACGGCCACCGGCGAGGTCGTCAGGTTCGACGGCTTCCTCAAACTCTACTCCGAATCGACCGACGAGGTCTCCGAGCAGGGGGACGACAACGCGGTGCTGCCCGCCATGAAGGTCGGCGACGGTGTGGCGCGCGAGAGCATTTCGGCCATAGAATCTTTCACCCAGCCCGCGCCGCGTTACAGCGAGGCGTCGCTGGTCAAACGGCTCGAAGAGCTCGGCATAGGCCGTCCGTCGACCTACGCCCCGACCATCACCACAATCATCAACCGCGGATATGTCGTCAAGGACAACCGCGAGGGCGTCAAGCGCGATTATGTGCGACTTACGCTTGACGCTACGGGTGCCGTCACATCAAAAACCCTCTCGCAGACCGTCGGGCGCGAAAAGGGCAAGCTGGTGCCGACGGACATCGGCATGTTGGTGACCGACTATCTGATGGTGCAGTTCCAATCCATTATGGATTACAACTTTACGGCCACCGTCGAGGAGGAGTTCGACGAGATCGCCTCCGGAAAGATGCAGTGGGTGAAGATGATTGAGGGTTTCTACGGCGGCTTCCACAAGACGGTCGACGAGGCGCTCGGCGCGGTGGTGCAGAACCGTAAAAACCTGCGCGTGTTGGGGGTAGATCCCGCCACGGGCAAGGAGATTTCGGCGCGCATCGGACGTTTCGGCCCTATGGTACAGATTGGCGGCGAGGATGGCGAGAAGGCCCGTTTCGCCAGTTTGAAAAAGGGGCAGCTCATCGAGTCGATCACCCTCGAAGAGGCACTGGAACTCTTCTCGCTCCCGCGCACCGTGGGGCAACTCGACGGCAGGGACGTTGTGATCGGCATAGGTCGCTTTGGCCCTTATGCACTGTACGACAAGAAGTTCACCTCGCTCGGCAGGAGCGACGACCCGTATACGATAACGCTTGAGCGCGCCGTGGAGATTATCCGCGAGAAGGCCGCCTCCGAGGCAGGGGCCAAAACGCCCCTCAAAACCTTTGCAGAGGAGCCCAACCTGCTGATACTCCGCGGGCGCTACGGCCCCTATATCAGTTTCGGCGGCAAGAACTACCGCATTCCAAAAGGCACAGAACCCGCCGAACTCACCCTCGACGAGTGCCGTAAGATCATCGAGGAAACGCCGCACGCCGTGGAAACTGTCCGCGAGAAAACCGCCTCCGAGGCAGGGGCCAAAACGCCCCTCAAAACCTTTGCAGAGGAGCCCAACCTGCTGATACTCCGCGGGCGTTACGGCCCCTATATCGGTTTCGGCGGCAAGAACTACCGCATTCCAAAAGGCACAGAACCCGCCGAACTCACCCTCGACAAGTGTCGTAAGATCATCGCAGAGTGGAAAAAGTAGAAACAAAGAGGGAGACATGACCTGTCTCCCTCTCGCTTTATTCAATGTCTATACAGCGTAAAGTCCCTGTCGATAAAGAAGACATGAAAGATGAATTTGTTCCTGTGCCCTATGATAGGTTTCATGCCGTCAAACCTGAACGCAATCAGGAAGTTCACATCTTCCGTCAAATCGTAGGGTATGCTCACCCCGTTCCGAAGTGACGAGATCTCGATCTTTTCGGAGCCGATCCCATGCCGCGGGGACAATTGCAGCTTGTGCCAGTCACACCGGCTTATTTGTATTATCTGCTCTATCAGGGATTTCTTCTCCTGGTCGGAGCATTGCTCGAGCCCGTAATCTTTGTGCAGGTACTTAAAACAGAACACGGGATGGGTGAAATCAGGCAGCTTGTTGTGGCTCTCGGCAAGTTTAACATTCTTGCCCTGCCTGGGCGCCGGCGTTTGTATCCTCCTTTTCATCAGTCTATAACTCCGCTAAAATAAGCCCGCATAGATTCATGCGAGATTATGCTGTTCGCTCCGTTCCTGTAAGTCGTCTTCCACGGCGGCTCCTCATGTGTCATGTGCATCAGCCGCAAGGCGGAGAACTGTCCATAAACTTCGTACACCTCTTTTATCAGGTGGAACTGCTCGTCCGACAGGAAACCTGCGTCGAGTTCTGCGTCCGGGATGATCGCCGCGGCGCCCAATGGCTTGAACTCACAGTATACATCCCTTACAACAGGCCCGTACTCCCATGCTTCGATCTCCTCTTCGAACATCGGTTCGCCCAGAATGACAAGCGAAAAGCCCTGAACGTAATAAAGAAGTTTTTGAAGTTTAAGATTTGAGACTATATCCCCCTTGTCCGGCTCCGATAACCTTAATATTGCCTTAGCAACATCTATTGCCTTGTGTGCCATGTCCCATGATTTTTTAGAGAAAAACGGGCGCAAACAGTAATACTGCTTAATTTTTCAGCGATTTTTCCGGGGTTGCGGGAAAAGTACCTTAGGCCTTTGCGCAGCCAGAGTATGCCTGCCGCAATCCCGATTATGCACCGGAAGTACGCCTATTTAAGAGCCTTACGCCTTTATTGCGTAACCGGAGTATACCAATTTCAGAACCTTACGCCTTTGCGCAGCCGGAGTTATGCCTGCCAGCAATCCCGATTATGCACCGGAAGTACGCCTATTTAAGAGCCTTACACCTTTGTTGCGTAACCGGAGTATACCAATTTCAGAACCTTACGCCTTAGCGCAGCCGGGGTTAGCCTGCTCGCGATCCCGATTATTTTGACACAATCACAAAATCACCCTCAATCACCCTCAATCACCCTAAATTGACGCGATTGCGAAATCGCCCGAATTTATGCAGTTCCCTTCGGGATATTTACTCGAAAATCACCAGCACGTCGCCTTCGAGCACCGACTCGCCCGACTGTTTGACGATCGACTTGACAACTCCCTCCACGTCGCTGTCGATGTTGTTCTCCATCTTCATCGCCTCGAGCGTCATGAGCTTCTGCCCCACGCCGACCTTGTCGCCGACGCGCACGAGCACCTCGACAATCACCCCCGGCAGCGGCGATTTGATGGCCGAACCCGATATCTTCGCCTCGGCCGTAACAGCCGGAGGCATCGTGCGGGCTGTCGAGGGGATGTAATCGGTGGAGACCACCGCCGTGGGCCGCACGAGCTTCGGGGTCTTCGGGCGCGGGGCAATACCCTCCAGCTCGGCCTCATACTCAATGCCGTTGACCATCACGCGGGCCGTATTCTCCTCTATATCGGAGATCGTCACGGCATACTCGCTGCCGTTGATCTTTATTTTATACTCTTTCATTTGGGTTGTATTTTGTGCGCGACGTGACGGACGGGCTGGTTCATGATGCCGTAGATTTTGGAGCTCCACGGCGAGTACGCGCGGGCTACACGATTGATTGTCAACACCATATGCTCTGCGTGCCGCAGGTCGTCCTCATACTGTACGAGCGCCACGCCGATGGCCGCGATTATCTCCTCCGGAATGTAGGCCTTGCTCGGGGCGACCTGCTCGCAAGCCTCCGCAGCAACCTCTCCCCCCCGCGCCCTGCGCCTGAATATCGAGATCATAACGGTATGTTTGAGTGCTTTTTAGGCGGGTTGACAAGTTTTTTTGTGGCGAGCGATTGCAGGGCGCGGATGATGCGGAAGCGCGTCGACGAAGGCTCTATCACATCGTCCACATGGCCGTACTGGGCTGCCACATAGGGATTTGCAAAGGCGTTGCGATAGTCCTGTTCGCGCCCGGCCACGAACTGCGCCTGCGCTTCGGGGTCTTCGATGGCCGCGATCTCTTTCGAGGCAAGTATCTCGATAGCCCCCTCGGGCCCCATGATGGCAATCTCGGCAGTGGGCCATGCGTAGTTCAGGTCGCCGCGCAGGTGTTTGGAACTCATCACACAGTAAGCCCCGCCGTAGGATTTTCGCAGCGTGACGGTCACTTTGGGCACCGTAGCCTCGCCGTAGGCGTACAGCAACTTTGCCCCGTGGACTATAACCCCGCCGTACTCCTGTCCCGTACCCGGCAGGAATCCCGGAACGTCGACCAGCGTCACGACAGGGATGTTGAACGCATCGCAGAAGCGCACGAAGCGCGCCGCCTTGCGCGAGGCGTTGATGTCGAGCACGCCGGCCATAAATTTCGGCTGGTTGGCCACTATGCCTACGCTCTGGCCGTTGAAACGGGCCAGGCAGGTTATGATGTTGGGTGCGAAACTGCGCTGAGATTCAAGGTATTCCCCATTGTCGACGATGGCCGTCACAACTTCGTACATGTCGTAGGGTTTGTTGGGCTCGTCGGGGATAATCTCGTTGAGCCACTCGTCCCGACGGTCGAACGGGTCGGTGCAGACCTCCAGCGGCGGCTCCTCCAGATTGTTCTGCGGCAGGTAGCTTATCAGTTTGCGGATCAGCGCGATACCCTCCTCCTCGCTGTCCACCGCGAAGTGCGACACGCCGCTTTTTGTCGAGTGGATCGACGCGCCGCCCAGCTGTTCCTGCGTAACATCCTCGTTGGTAACCTTTTTGACCACCTTCGGCCCGGTGAGGAACATGTAGCTTGCCTCGCGGCGCATGACTATGAAGTCGGTCAGCGCAGGCGAATAGACCGCCCCGCCGGCGCACGGCCCGAAGATTGCCGAGATCTGCGGCACCACCCCCGAAGCCAATATGTTGCGTTCGAAGATTTCGGCGTAACCAGCCAGTGCGTTGACCCCCTCCTGGATACGCGCGCCGCCCGAATCGTTCAGCCCGATTATCGGGGCGCCGTTACGCATCGCCATATCCATAACCTTGCAGATCTTTGCCGCAAAGGTCTCCGAGAGCGATCCGCCGAACACCGTGAAATCCTGCGCAAAGACATACACCAGCCGTCCGTCCACCGTGCCGTAGCCCGTCACCACCCCGTCGCCGTAGTAGCTCTCCTTCTCGATGCCGAAATTCGTGCAGCGGTGTTTGACGAACATGTCCAACTCCGCGAACGAACCCTCGTCGAGCAGCATTTCGATCCTCTCCCGCGCCGTGTATTTACCTTTGGCGTGCTGCGACTTGATCCTCTTTTCGCCGCCGCCCAGCATGGCCTTGTCCCTCTCACGGGCCAGCTCCCTTATCTTCTCACTGTTGCTGCTCATCCGGTTGGTTGTTTTTCATGTTTCACTGCGAGACTGCCCTACTCTTCGCAGAACTCGGTCAACACGCCGAGGGTCGATTTCGGGTGGAGAAATGCGATGTTCAGGTTTTCGGCGCCCTTGCGGGGTTTGCTGTCGATAAGCTGGAGGCCTTTGGCTGATACGTCGGCGAGGGCCTCTTCGATGCCTTCGACTGCGAATGCGATGTGCTGAACGCCCTCGCCGCGCTTTTCGATGTGACGGGCGATGGCCCCGTCGTCGGAGGTTGATTCGAGGAGCTCGATCTTGATGTCGCCGATGCGCAGGAACGCGGTGCGTACCTTCTGGTCGGCAACCTCCTCGATGTTGTAACATTCGAGCCCGAGCACGCCCTCGTAATATTTCAGCGCCTCCTCGATGCTTTTGACGGCGATGCCGATGTGTTCGATTTTCTTGACTTTCATGATATTTATAATTTTTAGACAGGACACTACAAAGGTAGGGTTAAGAATCGGAATTTTAAAGATTTTTTAAGAATTTTTGAATGCCGCCCGAATTTTATTCGCAAAACGCCAGGTACCATAATTAGCAAAAAGTGCTCCATACATCCTTTTTGCCAATAAGGGGCTATAACATTGAGGAATAAAATCGCTGGAGGTTGGCGGCGATCTTCTCCCCTGCGAACCGTGCCGCATGTTCGTAGCCCGCTTCGACAGCCCTGCGACGGGCGACCTCGTCCCCGACGGCGGTTTCGATCGCTTCCGCCATCCGCAGTTCGTCGTCAGGGCCGACATAGAATGCCGCTGCGCCGCCCGTCTCGGCAAAAACCCCGCCGGAGGTGGTTATAACTGGCACGCCGGAGTTCAACGCTTCGAGGATCGGGATGCCGAAGCCCTCGAAACGCGACGTGTAGACCGATGCGAGGCTCGTCTGGTAAATGGCGGGCAGGTCTTCGAAATCGCAGTTCGTCACCGTGTGAAACCGCTCCGAGAGGCCGTTTGCCGCGGCAAACCGCAGCAGTTCATCGAGGTATTCCGTCGGCCTGCCGACAGCCACAAGGTCGACGTCAGTCCGTCCGACAGCCATAGCCCGCAGGCTGAGCATGAGGTTCTTGCGCTGCTCGATAGTGCCCACGCCGACGATAAACCGTTCGGGCAGCGAGTATTTCTCACGCACCCTCCGTTGCTCCGCGTCGCTCGCGCGTCGGGCAAAGATGGGGCTGCAACCCTGGTAGATCACCTCGATTTTTTCGTCAGGGATGTTCCACAGTTCGACCAGGTCGCGGCGGGTCTGCTCGCTGATTGCGATGATACGGTCGGCGTCGAGGCAGCTGCGGCGGTATTTTTTCGTGTAGATCGCGCGGTCGAAGGGTTTGTAGAGTTCGGGGTAGCGCACAAAAATCAGGTCGTGCACCGTCACCACGCTGCGCACCCCGGCGCGGGCGACGTCGGCGGGCAACTCGGCGCTCAGGCCGTGGAAAATATCGAGATTCTGACGCCGTATGTCGCCGCTCATGAAGTAGCTGCGCCACAGCGACGGAACGCTGCGCATCAGCCCCTGAGGTTCGACCCGCGACATGTTGCCCGTCATCCGGAACCCGCAACCCCCGCCCTGCTTGGGCGAGAAGAGCACGTAGCTGTTCTCCGGGCAGTGGCGCGCGAGCAGCTCCAGCGTGCCGCGCGAATAGTTGCCCAGACCGCTACGGTTGAAAAACAGGCGTTTAGCGTCGTAACCGATCCTCATAATATATTTGGCGGGGAACCCTTGACAAACTCTCACGAGCCTCCCCGTTGATCTTCCCAGAGTTTTGCAATGGTCAAAAACTTGTAGATCGCGTTGATCTGCGCATAGACATATCCGGCCCGGCCATCGCGAAAACCGCCCTTGACGATGTACGTCCTCACGAAGCGGAACCACGCCTTGATCATCGCCGTCGCCACCGAATAGTGTTGACCTGCACGACGCCGGCGTTCCATGTCGGTATAGCGGTTGGTCTTGTCGATGTGCCGTTCGACCGTCGGATCGTCCAGATGGTCGAAAGCCGTCTCGCGCCGCCGCGGCAGCCGTGCAACCCTGCCCTCGACGCTCGGCTGCGAATTGACCGTCGGAGGCCAGTAAGCCTTCGTGCGGCGCATAAAACGCAATATGTAATCGGGCCACGAACCGTGCATGAACCTGCCCATGAAGCGGTTGCGCCGCGGGATCAGCGCCCCGGCATACTCTTCGCCCTTCGTCTGCACAAACTCGTACAGCGCACGTCGCAATGTCTCCGGCACCACCTCGTCCGAATCGACCACCAGCACCCATTCGTTTTCGGCCTGCTGAATGGCCCAGTTACGCGCCGGCTCGGCAATCCCCGTGTGTTCGTGATAGATCAGCCGGCATCCGAACTCCCGCGCAATAGCCTCCGTCGAATCGCTGCTGTGCATGTCGCACACAACAACCTCGTCGAACCCCGCAACAGATTCCAGGCACCGCCGCAGGTAACGCTCCGAATTATACGTGTGTATGACAACCGAAATCTTCATTAATATTCGTTCCAGCTTTTGATCGTGATCTTGTCGCGGCGGATCCGGCAGAATGCCTCGATGAATGCCGAGGCGAGGCGGGCGTTGGTTATCAGGGGGATATTGAAGTCTATCGCCCCGCGACGGATGGAGTAGTCGTTGCTCAGCTCGCCGGGGGTGAGGTTCTTCGGGATGTTGACCACCAAGTCGATGCGCCGCTCCTTGATGTAGTCGAGCGT
Source organism: Rikenellaceae bacterium (assembly GCA_031256675.1). Lineage (GTDB taxonomy): Bacteria > Bacteroidota > Bacteroidia > Bacteroidales > Rikenellaceae > JAIRQC01. The sequence continues at coordinate 9,373 of JAIRQC010000061.1, read as the reverse complement.
ATTGGGCTTTTCGGGAGAGTCGGGCCAGTGGAGGACGGTGGCCTCGACGCCGCTCAGAGCGAGGAATTCGGCCGTGCCGCGCGTGGCGAAGATGTTGTAGCCGGCGCGTTGCAGGGACTGGGCCGCCGAGAGCATGTCGGTCTTGGAGCGCGAGTCGCCGGTGGACAGCAGTATGTTTTTGGCGGGGATTGTGTAGCCGACCGAGAGCATCGCTTTGAGAATGGCCTCATGGAAATCCTCGCCTATGCAGCCCACCTCGCCCGTGGAGGCCATCTCCACGCCCAGCACAGGGTCGGCCTTTTGCAGGCGCGAAAAGGAGAACTGCGGGGCCTTGATGCCGACGTAGTCGAGGTCGAAGGCCGATTTGGAGGGGGGCTCTGCCGGCAGACCCAGCATCACGCGGGTGGCGAGGTCGATAAAGTTGACTTTAAGCACTTTGGACACGAACGGAAAGCTCCTCGAGGCGCGCAGGTTGCACTCTATGACCTTGATTTCGTTGTTCTTGGCCATGAGCTGCATGTTGAACGGGCCGGAGATGTGCAGGCCGCGGGCCACTTCGCGCGATATGCGTTTGATGCGGCGCATGGTCTCGACGTACATTTTTTGCGGCGGGAAGACCATCGTCGCGTCGCCGGAGTGAACGCCTGCGAACTCTACGTGCTCCGAAATGGCGTAGGCTATCACCTCGCCGCCTTTGGCAACCGCGTCGATTTCGATCTCCTTGGCGTTCTCGATAAATTCGGTGACAACGACGGGATACTGCTTGGAGACGCTGGTGGCCAGTGTCAAAAAATGTTCGAGCTCCTGCTTGTTTGAGACGACGTTCATCGCCGCGCCCGACAGGACGTAGGAGGGGCGGATGAGCAGCGGGAAACCCACCTCGTCGGCAAAGGCGTAGATGTCTTCGAGCGAGGTCAGCTCGCGCCAGCGGGGCTGGTCGACGCCGAGCTCGTCGCACATGCTCGAAAACTTGTGGCGGTCTTCGGCGCGGTCTACGTCGGAGGCCGAGGTGCCGAGGATCGGGACGCTGTGAGCGTCGAGCCTCATTGCCAGGTTGTTGGGTGTCTGTCCGCCGACGGAGACTATCACTCCGCGCGGCGCTTCGAGGTCGGTTATGTCGAGTACGCGCTCGAGGGTCAGCTCGTCGAAATAGAGCCGGTCGCACATGTCGTAGTCGGTGGAGACGGTTTCGGGGTTGTAGTTTATCATGATGGCTTTCAACCCCGTGCGGCGTATGGCCTCCACGGCGTTGACCGAGCACCAGTCGAACTCCACCGAGCTGCCGATGCGGTAGGCCCCCGAACCGAGCACAACGACGCTCTGCCCGTCGCGCGGGAAATCAACGTCGTGGGCCGTGCCGTTGTATGTGAGGTAGAGGTAGTTGGTCATGGCCGGATACTCCGCCGCCAGCGTGTCTATCTGCTTGACCACCGGCAATATGCCCCTCGCCTTGCGCCACTCGCGCACACGTGACACCTCATCCTCCATATCGCCCTTGCGGACTTTGGACAGGGTGCGGGCCAGCTGGAAGTCGGAAAATCCTTTCTGCTTGGCTTCGAGCAACATGCTGTCGGGCAGGGTTTCGAGGCCGTCGTAGCCCTCCAACTGCTTTTCGAGTTCGATTATGCCGTGGAGCTTTTCGAGGAACCAGCGGTCGATGCGCGTCAGGGCGTATATCCTATCGACCGTGTAGCCCTTGCGCAATGCGTTGGCTATTATGAAGATACGTTTGTCGGTCGGGTGGCTCAGCGCCTGGTCGACGTCCTCGACGGCCAGCTCCTTGTTGGCCACAAAGCCGTGCATCCCCTGCTCTATCATCCGCAGCCCCTTTTGCAATGCCTCCTCGAAGTTGCGGCCGATGCTCATCACCTCGCCCACCGACTTCATGCTCGACCCCAGCTCGCGCGACACCCCCTTGAACTTGCCCAAATCCCAGCGCGGGATCTTGCATACGATGTAGTCCAGCGCGGGTTCGAAACAGGCGGTGGTGCTTTTGGTGACGGAGTTCTTCAACTCGTGCAGCCCGTAGCCCAGCCCCAGCTTCGCCGCCACGAACGCCAGCGGATAGCCGGTGGCTTTCGAGGCGAGGGCCGACGAGCGCGACAGGCGGGCGTTGACCTCTATCACGCGATAGTCTTCGGAGTTCGGGTCGAGGGCGTACTGCACGTTGCACTCCCCGACGATGCCGATATGGCGGATTATGTCGATGGCCAGGCGGCGCAGTTTGTGATATTCGGAGTTCGTGAGGGTCTGCGACGGGGCCACGACGATGCTCTCGCCGGTGTGGATGCCCAGCGGGTCGAAGTTCTCCATGTTGCAGACGGTGATGCAGTTGTCGAAGCGGTCGCGCACCACCTCGTACTCCACCTCCTTCCACCCTTTGAGCGACTTTTCGACCAGTATCTGAGGCGAATAGGTGAAGGCTTTCGAGGCCAGCGCATCCAGCTCCTGCTCGTTGTCGCAGAAGCCCGACCCCAGACCGCCGAGGGTGTAGGCGGCGCGGATAATTATTGGGTAGCCCAGCTCGCTTGCCACCGCCTTGGCGTCGGCGACGGTCGTAACAGCCTGACTTTTAATGGTACGGACATTGATCTGGTCCAGTTTTTCGACGAATTTCTCCCTGTCCTCGGTGTCGATGATCGCCTGCACCGGCGTGCCCAGCACCCGGACGTTATACTTTTCGAGAACGCCGCCGCGGTAGAGCTTCACCCCGCAGTTGAGGGCCGTCTGGCCGCCGAAAGCGAGCAGAATGCCCTGCGGACGCTCTTTGGCGATGACCTCCTCGACGAAATCGGGCGTCACCGGCAGGAAATAGACCTTGTCGGCTATCCCCTCCGAGGTCTGGATCGTGGCGATGTTCGGGTTGATGAGCACCGTGTATATCCCCTCCTCCTTCAACGCTTTGAGCGCCTGCGAACCGGAGTAGTCGAACTCGCCCGCCTCGCCGATCTTCAACGCCCCGGAACCGAGCAATATCACCTTTTTTATCTCTTCCATTGCTCGATATTTTTAATGAACTCGTCGAAAAGGTACTCGGTATCCACCGGGCCGCTCGACGCTTCGGGGTGGAACTGCGCCGAAAAGAAGGGCTTGGAGCTGTGGCGGATACCCTCGTTGGTGCCGTCGTTAAGGTTGACGAACAGCGGCTCCCAGCCGGCTTCGAGCGAGGTTGTGTCGACCGCGTAGCCGTGGTTCTGCGATGTGATCACCGCCCTGTCTGTCCCCACAGTCAGCACGGGCTGGTTGTGGCTGCGGTGGCCGTATTTGAGCTTGTAGGTGGCAGCCCCCGCCGCCAGCGACAGCAACTGGTTGCCCAGGCAGATGCCGAAAATCGGTTTGCCTAAGGCGATGGCTTTCCTGATGTTGGCGATGGTCGCGGCACACATCTGCGGGTCGCCGGGGCCGTTGCTGATCATCACCCCGTCGTAGTCGAGTTGCGTGAAGTCGTAATCCCACGGCACGCGGACGACCGTCGCGTCGCGCGCCACCAGACATCTGATTATATTGTATTTGCAGCCGCAGTCGACCAGCGCGATACGGTGTTTGCCGTTGCCGTAGATCTCTGTTTTCGTGCAGCTCACCTCGGCCACAAGATTGCGTCGATTGGGATCTTCGAGCGGCGGGGCCGCCTCGCCGTCGAGCGTCACCGCCCCCAGCATAACTCCGCGTTCGCGTATGGTTTTGGTAATAAGGCGCGTATCTACGCCGTAGACGCCCGGCACATTGTTCTCGCGCAGCCACTCGTCGAGGCTCTTCACCGCGTTCCAGTGGCTGTGGCGGAACGAATAGTCCGAAACCACCAGCGCCCGGATATGTATCGCATCCGACTCGAAGAATTTCGGCAGGCCGCCATCGACCTCCATCGGCGGCACGCCGTAATTACCCACCAGCGGGTATGTCAGCACGAGTATCTGCCCCCGGTACGAGGGGTCGGTCAGGCTCTCCGGATATCCGGTCATGGCCGTGTTGAACACCACCTCGCCGCCTGCCGATGTTGCCGCCCCGAACGAAAAGCCCTCGAACCGGCTACCGTCCTCGAGCGTCAATATAGATCGTTTTTTCTCCATTTCACCGTCGATCGTTCGGGGTGCAAAAGTAGTGAAAAAAGCGCGGATTACAAACTCTTTTCCGTAATTAGTTTTCAGCCCGCAGGCGGCAGGCAGCCCTCCGCCGTATTTTTGTCAGGAAAAGTTTTTGCAAAAAGATCTCTGCCGTGCATGGCCATTTATATTTTCAGGAAAGCGTGGGAAAAACTAACTTTGCAAAAAAATTATACCGATGCTGACGCGGGGTGAGATACTGTCGATACGGTCGCTGGCCGACAGGCAGGGACGGCAGGAGAGCGGGCTGTTCGCGGTCGAGGGGGCCAAAATGGTCGGCGAGGCGCTGACTTCAGGCTTTCGCGTGCACGGGCTTTACGCCACGACGAGGGCGGCGGAGAGATGGCAGGGGGCTACGGTCGTGAGCGGCAAGGAGATGGAGCGCATCAGCACGCTGCGCACCCCGTCGGATGTGGTGGCGCTGGTGGAGCTGCCCTCGCCGACAGGTTCGCGGACGGATGCGGGACTGGCCCTTGCACTTGACGGGGTGCAGGACCCTGGCAACATGGGCACTATCATCCGGCTGGCCGACTGGTTCGGCGTCGGCGAGGTGGTCTGCTCGCCCTCGTCTGCCGACTGCTACGCCCCTAAGGCCGTGCAGGCTACGATGGGGGCAATATTCAGGGTGAACGTGCGTTACGTCGACCTAGCCCCGTGGCTCGCCTCCCAAAACCGCCAGCTTTTCGGCACATTTCTCGACGGCGAGAACATCTACGGCGCGAGGCTCCCCTCCGAGGCCGTCGTCGTCATGGGCAGCGAGGGGCGCGGCGTCTCCCCCGAGGTCGAAGCCCTCATAACCCGCCGCCTCCACATCCCCCCCTATCCCGCCGACGCCGCGGGCAGCGAATCGCTCAACGTCGCCGTCGCCACGGGTATCGTCTGCTCCGAATTTCGCCGCCGGTAACGCGCCGACGCAATGGGCGACATGGCGCAAAACGGAGGCGTCCCCGATTTTTATCACGCCGCGCTTGGAAAGCGCATAATTTTAAGCTAATTTTGCGCGTGTGGACAGATATGCGCCATACGACCGCCGTCCCCGCAAGAAAAAGCGGATCGGTGGAGGGCTGCTGAGGCTTGCGGACGGGATATTGCTGGCGGTGACGCTGCCCGTTGCGCTGGCGCTGGCGCTGAGCTACTTTTCGCCGCATGTCGATCCCAACCGTACGCTGCTGTTCGCCTTTGCCGGACTGGCTGCCCCCGCGCTGATGCTGGCCAACATCGTCGCGCTGCTCTACTGGGCCATGCGCTGGCGATGGTGGGCCCTCGTGCCGCTGGCGACGCTGCTCGCAGGGCCGGGCTGCATGATGCTCACGTTCAGGCCGTCGCTGCTCAAAACTTATCCTTCCGCCTCGCGCGACCGCAACGCCCTGACCGTGGTGAGCCACAACGTACACGGCTTTCTCGACCCCGAGCACAACCAGCCCTGCTTCCGCCAGACCACCGCGCTGCTGGCCTCGTTCGCCCCCGACGTGCTGTGCATTCAGGAGTACCAGATCACCCCCGCCATGCCCGCCGACGAGGTGGAGGCGGGACTGGCCGCGCTGCCCCAACGCCGAACGTTCTACAAGGTGTCGGGGCACGAGAGCGGCTTCGGGCTGGCGATCTTCTCGCGGCTGCCGGTGGCGGGTTCGCAGCAGATCGACTTCGAGGGTTCGACCAGTTGCTTCATGTGGGCCGACGTGGTGTGGTGGCGCGACACGCTGCGCATATACAACTGCCATTTTCAGACCACTTCGATCGACGCTGCCGACAAACGGTTCGTCACCTCGCTCGACTTTGCGCAGGGCGACAGCATCCCCGTGGGGCGCGCCCGCTCGATCCTTGCCAAACTGGGGCGCAACTTCCGCATCCGTGCCGTAGAGGCCGACTCGCTGGCCGCCATGATCCACAACTCGCCATACGATGTGGTGGTGTGCGGCGACTTCAACGACACCCCGATGTCCTACTCCTACCACACCATCCGTGGCCGCCTACGCGACTCGTTCGTCGAGCACGGCGGCGCGAGCAATACCTTCAACGGGCTGTACAACATCTTTCGCATAGACTATATCCTGCATTCGCGATCGCTTGCAACGACAGGCTACGAAAACCCCGTCACCGGGCTCTCCGATCACAATCCGGTGGCGGTAACGCTCAAACGGCGCGCCATGTGAGGGCAAACCGTCACCGCATACCGACAAAAAACGGCAATGATAGTAGACGAACTGAAAAACCTGGCGCGTTACGTCGCCCTCAACCCTCTCTTCGCCGACGCGGCGGAGTATCTTTCGGGGCTCGACCTCTCTGCGCTTTCGGACGGCCGCCTCGAGGTCGACGGCGAGCGGATCTTCGCCAGCGCGATGGTCGACCGTGCGCTGAAACAGCCTGCCGACGCGGCGCTCGAAGCGCACGACAGGTACATCGACATTCAGGTCGTGGCGCGTGGTGTGGAGACATTCGGCTGGAGCGACCGCGCGGCATGTGTGCAGCCCCGCGGCGCGATGGACGAAGCCCGCGACATTCTCTTTTTCGACGACCGCCCCGCGAACCACATCTCGCTCTCAGCCGGACAGGCGGTCATATTCTTCCCCTGGGACGCCCACGCCCCGCTTATCGGCGAGGGAACGGTGACGAAGCTGGTCGTTAAGGTAATGGTTTAGGGCCCCCTGCGCGACAGGGCCGTAAAACAGGCCTCCACTAAGCGTAGCGCGTCGCGTCGCGAGTTTTCATGTTCTTTTTAGAAAAATGGAACAGGAAAACGAAAAAAATCCTAACTTTACACAATAATAAGGATGACATGGACAGAAAGCGACTTGCTATTGTTGAGCGTGACGAGTGGCTGAGGCCGGTCGAGGGGGAGTTGGAGTGGCGTCATGCGCTGTATGAGGCCCGTCTGAGGGCGATAGAGAGTGCGGCGGGGTCGATCGTCGATTACGCCAACGGCCACCGCTATTTCGGTTTTCAGCGGGACGAGCAGGCGCGGGGCTGGTGGTTCCGCGAGTGGCTGCCGGGAGCGAGGGCGGTCTTTCTGTTCGGCGATTTCAACGACTGGGATCGCAGGCGGACGCCTCTCGGACGCGGCGAGGGCGGCGTGTGGTCGGTGTTCCTCTCGGACGAGGGGGCCGGACGGGGGCTCGTGAAGGGCTCGCGGTTGAAGATGCTCGTGGCGGGCGATAACGGCGAACACGAACGCATCCCCGCCTATATCCGGAGAGTGGAGCAGGACGAACAGACGAAGGATTTCGCCGGAGTGTTCTGGACGGACGGGCCGTTCGACTGGGGCGGCGACACGTTCGACGTTACCCAAAACCGCGATCTGCTGATATATGAATGCCACATAGGCATGGCGCAGGAGAAGGAGGGTGTGGGATCGTGCGCCGAGTTTACGGAGAGGGTGCTGCCGCGCATACGCGAGTTGGGCTATACGGCGGTGCAGCTCATGGCGGTGGCCGAACACCCCTATTACGGCAGTTTCGGCTACCATGTCTCGAACTTCTTCGCTCCGAGTTCGCGCTTCGGCACGCCGGACGACTATCGCACCCTGGTGCGCACGGCCCACGAAATGGGGCTGGCGGTGATAATGGACGTCGTTCATTCCCACTATGTCAAGAACTTCAACGAAGGGCTGAACGAACTCGACGGCACCGATCGCCACTATTCGCGTCCCGGCCCCGAAGGCGACCACCCGCACTGGGACTCGAAACTGTTCGACTACGGCAAGGGCGAGGTGACCCACTTCCTGCTCTCGAACCTCAAATACTGGATGGAGGAGTTCCATTTCGACGGTTTCCGCTTCGACGGCGTCACCTCGATGATCTATCACCACCACGGCTACACCGAGTTCGACAGCCGCGACAAGTTCTTCGACGGCAGCGTCAACCGCGACGCCCTGACCTACCTCGCCCTCGCCAACCGTCTCGTTCACGCCATGCGCCCGACGGCGTTGACCATCGCCGAAGATGTGAGCGGGATGCCGGGCATGTGCGCGCCGATCGACGACGGGGGCGTGGGGTTCGACTACCGCCTCGGCATGGCCGTGCCCGACTACTGGATCAGGTTGCTCAAAGAGGTGCGCGACGAGCAGTGGAACCTCAGGGAGATGTGGCACATGATGACCGACCGGCTGCCGGGGGTGAAGACCATAGCCTATGCCGAGTCGCACGATCAGGCCCTGGTCGGCGACAAAACACTCGCTTTCCGCTTGATGGACAAGGAGATGTATGTCGACATGGAGCGCGCGCGGCCAAACCCGATCATCGACCGCGGCATGGCGTTGCACAAGATGATCAGGTTGATGACCGTCGCCGCCGCAGGGCAGGCATACCTTAACTTTATGGGCAACGAGTTCGGCCATCCGGAGTGGATCGACTTTCCGCGCGAGGGCAACGGGTGGAGTTACGCCCACGCCCGCCGACAATGGCCGCTGGCAAGCGACCCGTTCCTGCGTTACAGTTTCCTGAACGACTTCGACCGTGCGATGATAGGAATGGTGCGGCGTTACGGAGTGTTGAGGAACGACTATCCGTGGCAGCTACTGATGGACGAGGCCAGTCACACCATGGCGTTCAGTCGCGGCGGCCTCGTGTTCGTCTTCAACTGGCATCCGACAGTCTCCATACCCGACTATGTTATTCCGGTCGGCGAGCCAGGCGCATATCGCATCGCGCTCGACACCGACGCCTGCATATTCGGCGGTCAGCAGCGCAACGACCCCAAACTCGAACATCTGAGCTACACCGACGGCGAGCGTCATTTTATAAAGATCTACAACGTCTGTCGCACAGCCGTAGTGTTCCGAAAAGAGGGGTAACCTAAATTCCATGCGCTACCCACCCGACGAACATACCGACAAAATAGCGCCGGCATGACGAACCCGCATGAGTTCTTTGCATGGCTCCACGTCAGCATATAAATATTTCCGGTGAGGAATTAATTTAAACTGCACTGTTTTTATGGTTTTTGCAAAGATATAGGCAAAAAATGAAGGTGGAGTGCAAAAAATGGGCGCAGGGAAATGCGCCTAAAAACGACGGGGAAAGAGTGGATTCGCCGAGATAAGGCATCGTGCATCGTTTCGAAGTCGTAATTTGAATGCGTCGAACAGGTAAAGGAATGGGGTTGTCGTGCTTTATTATGGCAAACCCTATATGCCAGTAATAACAAAACGTTTACTGGTAGTTATTTAATTGTTAACTGGCTTGTCGTACGTTACGACTGCAAACATTTTTGCGATTATTTTGGTCTGTAAGGCATTAATAGCAACCATCCTGTTTTTGCTGTTGGAAAGTTTGAGA
>JAIRQC010000104.1 GCA_031256675.1 Rikenellaceae bacterium | reverse complement strand
TGCCGCTGGCGACGTTGCTTGTGCTGCTGCTGGCCATCTCGCTGGGGGCTACGGCATTGCGCGGCCAGACGGCCGGAGGCAAAAAGATTGTCGATTTCACCGCCGACATCATGAAGTCGATCCACCTCGGCGACACCACGGCCATGTGCCTGGTAGGCAACGTGATATTCTACCATAACGGGGCGATCATCACCTGCGACAGCGCCATCCGGTACGGCGAACGCCGCATGGAGTGCTTCCGTAACGTGGTGATAAACAAGGAGACGTTCTATGCCTACGGCGACAGGGCCGACTACAACGGCGCGAGCAATATCGCTCGCATCTACTCCCCGCTCATCAAGATGGTCGACAAGGACGCCACGATGTACAGCTACGACTTCGCCTTCAACACCAAGACCAACCTGGGCTATTACGCCACCACGGCCACGCTCAAACAGAAGGAGAGCCAGGTCGAGTCGCGGCGGGGCTACTACAACACCAAAACGCGCGAACTTGTCGGGGCAGGGGCGGTGGAGATCCGCAACCCGGACTACCGCATCAAGTCCGACTCGGTCAACTATAACCTTGACAGCGAGGTTACCACGTTCTACTCCCGCACCAACATCTGGAACTCCAAAGGCGAAATCCTGAGCGCCGACCGCGGCTGGCACGACAGCAAGGCCTCGCGCTACTTCTTCACCTCCGACGCCTATATCCTGACCGACAGGCAGGAGGTCTGGGCCGACAGCATTGATTACCACAGCGACAGCGAGAACGGCGTCCTCCGTCGCAACGTCCAGATACTCGACGACGGGCAGAAGAGCCTCGCGTTCGGCGACAGGGCGCTTTACTGGGGCGAGCGTCAACACGCCATACTCACCCGCAACCCGTCGCTGATCTCGTTCGACCCCATGGAGGATTCGCTGTTCATGCGCGGCGACTCCATCCTGCTCTACACGATGGACAAGGACAAGGCCATGCGCCAGGATTCGCTGGCACGCTCGCTGACCGCGGGCGGGGCACAGGACGAAGAGGAGGAGCTGGTGGTCACGAAACCTGCCGTGATGGCCGATTCGCTGGCGACGGATTCACTAGCGGTCGACAAGGTCGAAAAAGCCCCTGAGGTTCGCGAAAGAAAGGGCTTTTTCGCTTGGCTGAAAGGGCTTTTCAAGAAAAAAGAGCGCCAGCCGAAAGCCGTGGCCGAGGCTGCGCCACCCGTGAAGTCGGACTCCGCCGCCGTGAGTTCGCTTCCCGACTCCCTTGCTGTTCTTGCGCCGCTGCCGGACACTCTGGCCGTGTTTTTGGACAGTCTCGCAGTTGTTGCGCCGCCGGACAGTCTGGCCAACGACGAGACGGTGCGGATACTCGACGAGGCCACCAAAAAACTCGATCAGTACGAAGCACAGTTAAGCAGGCCCGAAACCGTGCCGGACGACGAGGCTGCGGAGGGGCAGGGGCCCGAGCTGCCCGCCGCCCCCAAGCCGTGGCGCATAGAGGACGAGACGCCATCGACGCACAACGCCGACTCGCTGGTGCGCACGGTGAAGGCCTATTTCAACGTGAAGATCTACCGCACCGATTTTCAGTCCGTTTGCGATTCGCTCATCAGCTTCTCGCTCGACTCGACCATTCACATGTATAAAGACCCCGTGTTGTGGAACGGCAGCAACCAGATAGTAGCACGCGTGATAGACGTAACCACCCAGAACCAGAAGATCTCCCGCGCGCTCTTCACCGGCGACCCAATTATGAGTTCGCAGGTGGACAGCCTCGGCGTAGACACCGTTCACTATAACCAAGTGAAAGGCAAGGTAATAGAGTCGTTCCTCCGCGACAACGAGGTCTACCGCACCGACGTTAACGGCAACGGCCAGACATATTACTACATGACCGACGACGAGACGGGGGACATGCAGGGTTTCCTCGTGGCCGAGTGCGGCAACATCACCTTCAACATGGCCGAGAGGCAGATCTCGACCATCGTCTACAAGGCCGACCCTGTCTACACCATCTACCCGATGGACAGGATCCCCGAGGACCAGCCGCTGAAGTTGCCCGATTTCAAGTGGGAGGGCCATCGCCGTCCGTCGCAGCGCGAGGTCTTCGACCGCACGGTGCGTCCGTCGCAGCGCGAGGCCTACACCGCCCTGCCGGAGCCCATGTTCCCCATTACCCTCCAGATAATGGACAACCGCACCCGCATGATCCAGAGCGGCGCGTGGCGCGACCGCAACGACCGCGTAAATCAGGACACATACGACTTCATAAGAAGTTTGGGGTATTAGACAAGGGTTGCAAAAATATTCGGGCCGCAGGAAAATTTTCCTGCGGCCCGAATATTTTTGCAACCCTTGTCTATCGTCCGAACCGGCCCATTTTTTCGCGGAATTTCGCCATGCTTTCCGGACCGTAATGCGCTGTGAGCAGGCTCTGTGTGGTCAGGTCGGCGGCAAAAACGCGGTAGAAGGGATTTTGACCGAACTTGCCGTTCGAATAACCCTTCTCGACCGTGAATTTGGGATAGCCGACAAACAGGTCGAGCAGCCGGTATGAATAATCAACGTCGTTGCTGCGGAAGAAGATGCTCTCCCTGCTGCCTGCCGTGGCGTTGTTGTTGGAGAAGATGAAGTTGGTCACCTTTGTCACGGCGCCTTCGGGACGTATCTCCACGTTGCTCAGGTTGTTGAGCTTGAAAGCGTCGTGCGCGACGATCTTGTCGCCGTCGGACTGCAACAGGTGCAGTTCGCCGCCCGCGACGACCAGATAATAGAGGCTCATGTCGAATGTCTGGTGCATGGTGAGCGCCTCGGCCGCGCCTTTGAGCAACTTCCTGGCAATGCCTTTCTTGGGCTCGCAGGGGCAGATGCACTCGATCTCGGCCTCGCCGATGGCGTCCTTCACCAGTTTGAAACGGTCAGGTTCGACGAACATGGCTCCCACGACCGCCTCGCGCTCCTCCTTACACATCCGGTCGGCCTCGTTGTAGGCCTGCGCGTTCTTGTTGCCGCCCATCAATTTGATGAACTTGTCCTTGAAAAGAAAGAAAACGATGAGAAACACGCCGATAAAGGCAACGGGAATAAGAATTGTCCACATAATTATTGTTTTTTAGAGGTTTGTAGGCAAGTAATAAGTCAGGGATTGAAATTCAGTGAATCTTCCAGCCACATTTTTGTCTGCATATTATGCTTCACAGGCCCGCTTCACGAGGGGCGCCATGCCCTGCGCCTGTGGAGTAAAATACTGATTGTCAAATAATCGCATCTGAAAACCATTGGCCGTGTGAGTAATGTAATACACTGTCGTACAAAAATACGATAAATTTCGATAATTCTATGCGCGTCAAGAACTTTTTTCAATAAATTATGCACATTAAGGGTTGAAAATCCGGACGACACACGGTTGAATAGTCGTAATGCGTTATTAATAACTGCATTAACCTGCATTTTTCGGCCCGCGGAGATCGACGGTACGAAACCGCCCGACGCGCATGGCTGCAAACAGTTGTCCATATCGCTCTCCCTCGACTTCGAAAAGTATCCCTTTGGGCAACCTCGCAGAGGCAGGCGGCACGAGGCGGCCTCGTAGGCGGCGCAGAGGTCGGCGCAAAACGCCAATCAGAGGCTCCGTTTCTGCACCTGCCCCGTGGCGTGGTCGACATATATCCTGCGAGTGCGCAGCCTGTCGCCGGCCAGCGCGATCAGTCCGCTTGCGACCAGCCCTGCGACCGAAGCCCACCAGGGCACGCCTCTCACCCCGAAAACAAGGCACACGACAAACA
>JAIRQC010000124.1 GCA_031256675.1 Rikenellaceae bacterium | reverse complement strand
AGTGAACGATATGGAGATGCTCAATCCGGAGGGTTGAGAAATGAATCTTATGAAAGATGACGGCTGCAACACACTCAACATATCCGTTCATGTCGGGGTAGGCTACAGGATAACCGACCATACGCCGTCAATGCCCGTTATGTCATCGTACTTACCGATCTTGTGAAAAAAAGATAGCGACTTCGAAATGAAAAGCAGGAACGGCGTTACCCGGATCGGCGCCAGTTTCATGTTTTAGAGCCTGTTAACACGAAGCGGAACACCCGCCTCCCTTTGCCTGCATTGCCTACCCCTGAAATATGAATAATCAGGCAAACCCCGTGCGCAATCAAGCAAAGTAGAACCGACACAGGAGCGAGCATCGGTTGCCGAACGACGAGAAGCATGGCCGAAGGGCGAACAAGAACAACAAGGACAGGGACAGGAACAATGGCCAGCATCAAATCCGAATGCGTCGAACGGCGTTAACGGACGCAAACCTCTGATATGCCTTAAAAACGGGAAGTTGCCTCAAAAGTTTGGTTGCCGAGCGGCGAGGAGCATGGCCGAAGGGCGAACAAAAACAATAATGACAAGGGAACAGGAACAACAAGGACAGGGACAGGAACAAGGGACAGCATCAAATCCGAATGCGTCGAACAGCGTTAATGGACGCAAACCTCTGATATGCCTTAAAACGGGAAGCTGTATCAAAAGGCGACCTTAATGCCATTGCGAGAGCTGCAAGTCCGAAGCAATCCAATATAATTGATTGCCTCGCCCTGCCCGCAGTGACATTAAGGTCGCCTTTTGAGACAGCCTCCCTGTTTTTCCCCCGTTCCAGTCTTGCGTTCGTCGACAGAATGGCAAAACAAAAAATAAATTGTATCTTTGCGCATATATTTGCAAAACATGAAACGGTTCAAACGTTATCTGGTCACTTCGGCGCTGCCCTACGCCAACGGGCCTGTGCATATCGGCCATCTGGCTGGGGTGTACGTGCCGTCGGATATTTATGTGCGCTACCTGCGGCTGAAAGGCGAGGATGTGGTGTGGGTCTGCGGGTCGGACGAACACGGGGTGCCGATCACCATCAAGGCGCGCCGCGAAGGGGTCGCGCCGCAGGATGTGGTTGACAAGTACCATAACATGATCAAAAACTCCTTCGAGAAACTGGGCATCTCGTTCGACATATACTCGCGCACAACCTCCGAGGAGCACTACCGCACGGCCTCGGAGTTCTTCCGTACGCTCTACGACAAGGGGGCTTTCGTCGAGCAGACCTCGATGCAGTATTACGACAACGAGGCGAGACAGTTCCTCGCCGACCGCTATATCACCGGAACGTGCCCCCACTGCCAAAGCGAGCGGGCTTACGGCGACCAGTGCGAGAACTGCGGCACGACCCTCGCAGCCACCGACCTGCTCAATCCCCGCAGCGCGATCACGGGTTCCGTGCCCGTCATGAAGGAGACTTCGCACTGGTACCTGCCGCTTGACCGCCATGAGGAGTTCCTGCGCGGCTGGATACTCGACGGGCACAGGGAGTGGAAGACCAACGTCTACGGACAGTGCAAAAGCTGGCTTGATTTGGGTTTGCAGCCCCGCGCCGTGAGCCGCGACCTCGACTGGGGCATTCCCGTGCCTGTCGACGGGGCCGCGGGCAAGGTGCTCTACGTCTGGTTCGACGCGCCGATAGGCTATATTTCCGCCACCAAAGAGCTCACGCCCGACTGGGAGAGATACTGGAAGGGCGAGGATACCAAGATGGTGCACTTCATAGGCAAGGACAACATCGTCTTCCACTGCATCATGTTCCCTGCGATGCTTCACGCCCACGGGGGTTACACGCTGCCGGAGAATGTCCCTGCCAACGAGTTCCTCAACCTCGAAGGTGAAAAAATCTCTACCTCGCGCAATTGGGCGGTGTGGCTGCACGAGTATCTTGTCGATTTCCCGGGCAAGGAGGACGTGCTGCGCTATGTGCTCTGCGCCAACGCCCCCGAAACAAAGGACAACGACTTCACGTGGCGCGATTTTCAGGCCCGCAACAACAACGAGTTGGTGGCCGTGCTCGGCAACTTTGTCAACCGTGCGCTGGTGCTGACCGACAAATATTTCGACAGGCGCGTCCCTGCCCCCGGCCCACTGTCCGACTACGACCGCGACACGCTGGCCGAACTGCCCGCCATACGCCGCTCGCTGGAGGAGAATATCGAGAATTTCCGCTTCCGCGAGGCGTTGAAGGATGCGATGAACATAGCGCGGCTCGGCAACAAGTACCTGGCCGACGCCGAACCGTGGAAAGTGGTCAAAACCGACCCTACGCGCGTCGAGACCATTCTCAACATCGCATTGCAGATCACGGCCAACCTCGCCGTGGCCATCGAGCCGTTCATGCCCTTCACGGCGGCAAGGGTACTTGCCATGCTCGACCTCGAAAACTTCGGCTGGGAGCGGCTGGGCTCCGTCGACCTTGTTCCTGCCGGCCACACTCTGGGACGGGCCGAGCTGCTGTTCGAGAAGATCGAAGACAGCGTGATAGAGGCGCAGCTCTCGAAGCTGGCCGAGACCAAACAGGCCAATGCCGCTCTCGCCCCTGCCGCGCCAGCCGCTCCGCAGAAAGAGACGGTCTCGTTCGAGGATTTCGGACGGATGGACATTCGCGTTGCGACGATCGTGGCCGCCGAGCGGGTCGAGAAGACCAAAAAACTGTTGAAGCTCACCATCGACGCCGGCGTCGACCGGCGTGTGATAGTCTCCGGCATAGCCGAATACTATGCTCCCGAGGAGCTGGTCGGCAGGCAGGCGCTCGTGCTGGTCAACCTCGAACCCCGCGAGCTGCGCGGCGTTCTGTCACAGGGCATGATACTCATGGCCAGCGACGCTACGGGCCGCCTCGTGCTGCTCTCGCCGACGGACAGGGTCGCTTCGGGGGCGACGGTCGGGTAGCGTTGGATAAAAAATCTTGAAACCGATAAAAGTTATAGAGTAATGGAAGAGGGAGAAAGAAGCAAGTCGATAGGTGGTTACAAGGTGATCATCGTTATTCTGGCGGTGATCCTCGGTGTGTTGTCATGGCTTTACTACCAGCAGGTTTCCCAGCTGCGCGAGGAGTTCTCGATCGAGCGCGACACGCTCAACAGTCGCATCGAGAGCCTTGTGAGGGATTACGACGAGATCCAAACGGCCAACGACACGATCAACCGCCATCTGGATGTGGCGCGCGGCAAGGCCGACTCGCTGCTCACGCGGCTCCAAAACGAACGCAGCATCAATCGTCGCAAGATCAAGGCTTACGAGGACGAACTGGGGACGCTGCGCTCGGTGATGCGCGGGTTCGTCAAGCAGATCGACTCGCTCAACCGCCTCAACACCTCGCTTATATCCGAAAATCTGGCCATACGTCGCACTGCCGACGATCAGCGCGCCCGCGCCGAACTGGCCGAAGAGCGGGCCGAGGAACTGGGCACGAAGATACGCAAGGGGTCGGTGATCAGGGCGCGGGAGATAGCGCTCACGCTGCTGACCTCCGGCAACAAGGTAGCATCGCGGGTTGCGAACGCAGCGCGACTGAGGGTCGATTTCGTATTGGCGGCCAACGAACTGGCCAAGCCGGGCGAACGCAACGTCTATGTGCGCATCGTCAGCCCCGACGGCTACATCATGAGCGTCGACGCGACAACGCTCTTCTCGCACGAAGGGGACAAGATCAGCTATTCGGCCATGCGACAGGTCGACTACCAGAACCAGGACCTGCCCGTGAGCATCTACTACAACGGCTCAGGCATCACCCCTGGCAATTACCGCGTGGCGCTCTACGCCGACGGATACCAGATAGGCAGCAGCGAGACGATACTGAAATAGAATTTGGCTTTTCAATAAGATCGTTGTATATTTGCAATATTAAATTCCGTTGCGATGAGTTTTTGCGATCCGCAATTCTGGCTTGGCGTTTTTACCTTTATATCGAGTTTGTTGCTTTTATGGCAGCTAATCGTGATAAGGCGCCAAAATGCGAATGACCATGAACGTTCCCGCAGGGAAACAGTAATCAACCTGCAAAAAATATGGCTGGACTGTTGCGGACGTTCACCGAGATACATCAAACAGTTGTTGAAATCGATGACTTCGGACGCATGTTCCAAATTTTGGAAAGGGGAACCCTTTTCCATGCCGTACAGTTGCAGGCATCTTCTGGCCAAACTGTTGGAGTGCGAAGAATGCGCCACGGCAAATGAAGAGAACAAAGAGATAATCGTAAAGGATAACTCTTTGGTATTGTTCAGAAAACATTTGTGCGACTATTTGAACCTGCTTGAATTAATATCGACGGCATGGTTGGATAATGTTGGGGACAGATCGATGATCGAGCGGGAATTTGGTAAAAACATATCAGGAGAGGATGGGAATTTCCCTTTGGACAATATTATTAACTGCGCTCCTGCATTTCCGTCGATTAAGGCGTTCTCAAATGATTTGCGAAGAAAACTGGATGCAACGTCGAAGAAACCGTTATAATTGTAAAACCTTGAAAACTATGATAGAGCCTTAGTGCATTCATGCAAATTGTCCTTGACGGTTGCATGAGCCGTATTGTGAAATTATCCGTGTCTGCCAGCATGGAGTTGAGTTGTAAATCCCTCTGTTTGCAGCAGAGGGGTTTTTAATATAATTATCATGCGCGAAAAGCTGTATGCCGCATTAAAGCAGTACTGGGGTTACGGCTCGTTCCGCCCCGTACAGTTGGAGGTCGTCGAGCGGGTGTGCCGCGACGAGGGGGATACGCTTGTGCTGATGCCTACCGGAGGGGGCAAATCGCTGCTCTATCAGCTTCCGACCATTGTCCGCGGCGGGGTGTGCGTGGTGGTTACGCCGCTCATCTCGCTCATGAAGGACCAGGTCGACCGCCTGTCGCGCCACGGCATAAAGGCCATAGCCGTCCACAGCGGCCTCACCCCGAGGCAGATAGACGTCGCGCTGGACAACTGCGTATACGGCGACGTCCGATTTCTGTATGTCGCGCCGGAACGACTGACGAGCGAGGTTTTCCGGATGCGCGTGGCGCGGATGAACGTCACGCTGCTCGCTGTCGACGAGGCGCACTGCATCTCGGAGTGGGGCTACGACTTCCGCCCGACATATCTGCGCATCGCCGAGATCAGGCGGATCGTCCCTGACGTAAAGATCCTTGCACTGACCGCCTCCGCCACGGAGAAGGTCTGCGAGGATGTGTGCGCAAAACTGCTTTTCAGGAACGGACAGACTGTCCGCAGCACCTTCGCCCGACCGAACATCTCCTATACGGTCAGGCAGACCGACGACAGGGAAGGGCAACTGATGCGCGTGGTGGAGAATGTGCCGGGGACGGGGATCGTCTACACCCGCACGCGCGACGGGGCGGAGAAACTGGCCGAAACGCTGCAACAGCGGGGGATAAAGGCGGAGTGTTATCACGGCGGCATGACCCACATCATGCGCAGCATCCGGCAGGAGGCGTGGACTAAGGGGGAATGTCGTGTAATGGTGGCGACCAACGCTTTCGGCATGGGTATTGACAAGGCCGACGTGCGTTTCGTGGTGCATTGGGACATTTGCGACTCGCTCGAAGAGTATTATCAGGAGGCGGGGCGGGCCGGACGCGACGGACGCCGCTCTTACGCCGTACTGCTGGCCGCGAGCGACGACAGGGGCAGAGCGGCCAAACGTTTCGAACTCGAATTTCCCTCCATCGAGGCCATCCGCGAGTGTTACGAGGCGATATTCAACTACCTGCAAGTGGGCGTCGGCGAGGGCAAACATTCGTCGTTTGCCTTCAACATCTTCGACTTTGCCAAGCGCAACCGCATGTTCGTCCCCTCGGTGGTCAACGCCATCAAGATATTGCAGCAGAACGGCTACATGGTACTCACCGACGAGGGCGACAACCCGCCGCGGCTGCTGTTCACCGTCGGCCGCGACGACCTCTACAAGGCGCGCATCGAACGCGAGGAGCTCGACCACATCCTGCGAATAATCCTGCGTCTCTATCAGGGGCTGTTCAACGATTTTCAGCCCATAGACGTCGACGAGATTGCCCAGAGCGCCGGTTACGCCACCGTGCGCGTGAACGAACTGTTGCAGCGGCTGTGGCAGTTGCGCATCATCAAGTACATCCCCGGCAACCGTTCGCCGCTGCTCATCATGACCGAGGAGCGGCTGCCGACGGCCGATGTGCTGATCTCGCACCAGAGTTACCACATGCGCAAGGAGCGCACCACGGAGCGGCTGGAAAGCATTTTTCGCTATGCGGCCAACCGGACGGAGTGTCGCAGCGTATTTATACAGAGCTATTTCGGCGAGCGCGACGCTCAGCCTTGCGGCGTGTGCGACCTTTGTCTGGCCCGTCGTCGCAGCAGTCGCGGCGAGGTTTCGCTCGACGAGCGCATCCTCGCCGTCGCCTCTGCCGAGCGGCTGACGGTAAAGGAACTGGTCGACCGTTTCGCCGAGGAGCCGGGCGGCGTCATCGAAGCCATCGACCGTCTGGCCGAACAGGGAATCCTGTATATTGACAACATGTCGAGGGTAAATGTCGTGAAACGATGAGCTGTTATTTATTATGAAGTCCGTATGCGTACCTAAAAATAACTGTAAATCCTGGTACTTAGTTCATTTTATTATTCAATTAAAGATTAAAAATCTGCAATTTAATGCTGGTACTTTAGTTTCTATAAAACTATTACTATATTTGTTCCACATGACCGTCTGTTGTTGACAGTCAGTTGTTTGAGTAAGCTTGTTGTTGTGTCGTTTTACGATTACGCGCATGGTTAAACACTTTGAAGTTAGGCGTTTTGCATGTGTGGAACAACTCGCGACGAAAATACGGATTTTTTGCGTTGCGGCCAAATTCAGGCGAGGAAATCTTTGGGGGAAATCAGGTTTCGATAGACAAACGTGATTGTTAATACCGGCATCAATAGTTATGCCATTTTGGAGATCTCCTCGTAGGATTTGCCATCGAGCAGGTTGCGGCATTCCGTGCGCGAAATCTGGCGGGTTTTGGCGGGTTTCGTTATCCTCAGGGGAATGCAATGATAGTAAATAACATCTGAATATCAGCTTGAAGGGGCGTAAATTACTGTAAATAACACCTGAATGTCTGTTTAAGGAGGCTGGAGTTATTGTGAATTACACCTGAATATCAGTTTGAAGGGACGCAAATTACTGTAAATAACATCTCTCGTTTGCTTCACCCGTTTTTTCGCACCATCGCAATATCTTATCAATAAATCTGTTATCTCCGTCCACTATCCGATATACCAGTATAATTCGTTGGCTCTTTCATACTGCCGCAGCTACGACACTCTCGCTCGACAAATGGAACTCCCTCCCATCCCCGGAGTGGGTAGAGTTGTCGCACTGGCGATGATTATCAAGACAGAGGCGTTTACGAAGTTCGACAATCCTCGCAGGTTCTGCACCCACGCCGGTATCGCCCCGTTCGCATGGGATTCCGGCACAAGCGTCCATTCCGGAAACAAAATTTCCCACCGTGCGAATAAGGACATAAAACGGCTGCTGCACATGACAGCCGTTTCCGTCCTTACCAAGAAGACGGCGAACTGCGCGAATACTGTGACCGCAAAGTCTCCGATGGCAAAAACAAAATGCTTGTTCTCGTCGCTTTGCGGGCAAAATTAGTCGCAAGGATCTTTGTCGTCGTGAAGCACGGCAAACCGGTTAATAATTAAACAACTGCCGACAGATAATTCTTAGTCTGTTTGTGATTTTAATATTAGAATGCCACGTTCTGCAAAAACTATTTTCAGACAATCGGCGTTTTACATAGATTTTTAACCTTGTCGAAATAGGAAAGTTTGGATAACGGAGAAACAAAGGGATGCAGAAAAATGCTGCAATGGCGTAGATCTCGCGTATGGTCGCATTGTTGCGTAGTTTCAGATAACTCTTTTGAGGCAATTTTGCCGCAGAATCAGGAGTCTGAAAAACAGGCTTCCAAAACAGAAAGAGTTATGGAAAGAAAACTGAAGGTACTATTCTACCTCAAACGGACAGAGATCGGAGTTGACGGTCGTTGCCCAATTCTGGGACGTATCGTTATCGGATGTGAGCCGGCCCGCCGCGCCAACGGCAATGCAACGCCGAAACCGCTTGCCGACAAAGGCAAACCACTGCTGCCATATCCAATAAACGAGCGTGTCAGGACGGTGAAGGGAACCTCGTCGAGGCTATATTCTGAAAGGTGTTCTTCACCTCTATGGCGGTAATGCCGACGCTCCCGGTTGCAAGCCGCAGGTATCAGACGTGGATATCGAGGCATATCCTATCAAGCAGCTCATCGATCCGGGCGGCCTCGCGGCTCTTGCCCTTGGCCCGTCCCGATTTGACGTCCCAGATGGCAGGGTCAACCCTGCTTCTCACGCCGAACTGCGCCGTGTAACGTCCCAAGGCTCTCCGTGGAGGGCTGGACCGTCATCTGAGTATCGGCCTGAGGCTGAAACCGAACACTGTCATCGAGATCACGAGAAGGGTGAGGAATATTGTCCTTGAGGCTGTCGTGGAGGGGATCATCCCGCGCTATCCTTTCGACGGATACCGCGTCGAGCGACCGGAACCGGAACGGAAGTACCTGCCCAAAGCCGAGCTGCGGAAGATCATCAACGGCAGTATAGGCGATCCCACCCTGTCGCTCGTGCGGGACATGTTCCTTATGGCCCTGCTTCACCGGCCTGTCGACATGCGCAATCTCTCGGCGGAGAATATCGTCGCGGCTGCCGACGGCAACTTGTGGATCAGAACATTCAGGCAGAAGACGGGCGTGAAATGCAACGTCCCGCTGCTGGAACCAGCACGGAGGATAATTGAGAAGTACACCGGCTGCGCCCGCGTCGGATGTCTGCTGCCTGTCCCAACCAACGGCGCGCTCAATACGGGATTGAAGATCATCGCCCGTCTGTGCGGCGTGGAGGACAACATCACGTTCCACCTCGCAAGACATATGAATTTTTCTTTCCGACTGAAAACAAGCAAGTTGTAAATGGAGTTTTTGCAACAGGTAACGATTTAGAAACGAGCGAATTTCTTTCTTTTACCTCATTTCACACAAAATACAAAGAGCGATTTTCGATCATAAAGATATAAAAGATTACTTACTTAACCATAGAGAAAGTAATATATTTATCTCCATGTTTTATCATTTGTATTCTATGAACTCGGCTCCGTGTACTTTATAAAACGCTTTAATTTGCTGATAATAAACAATTAAGGCATTTTTAGCTTTTTAGAAAAATTGAATTTTTGTCCGCATTTTGTCCGCAAAGTTGAAAAGAGTTAAAAAAAATTAAAATATAAACTACATTTTGAAATA
>JAIRQC010000067.1 GCA_031256675.1 Rikenellaceae bacterium | reverse complement strand
ACATTTACAGGAGCGTTTTACGTTCAATCCGCCCCGAACCCGCCCCAGATTCGCACCGAATCTGCCCCAAAGATAAAACTTACCTTAACTTCAAAATTATTCCGGATAAAAAACAGAACCCTGAGGGGTGCAACAAAGCGCTCCGGAGAATTTACCTCCGGAGCGCTTCGTCCAGCTTGCAACGACGAGGTTGGTTACTGTTTCCGGCGGCGGTTACGGCGGATAATATACCACAGCGCGAGGGCGAGGGCGACGCCCAGCAGCACGAACGGCCAGAGGTGGGCCATGCCGATAACAATCCACAGCAGCACGTGCCATCCCGACGAGAGGGCGTCGAAGAACTTGCCCCCGAAGCCGAAGCCTGTCTTTTCCGTCTTGACCTCGACGCGGTTGTAGTAGGTTATGGCGAGGGTACTGTATGCGATGCGGCTCTCCATGTAGTTGAGCCGGCCTTCGAGAGACTCAATCTCCGTGCGCAGGTCGCCTATCTCCCGTTCGACTTTCAGCGCCTCCTCCATGCTGCCCGAGCGGCGCAGCAGCTCGATGAAACGCTCCTCGAGCTCTTTTTTGGTAATGATGCGCGCTTCGAGGTCGATGTACTCTTCGGTCACGTCGCGCGCGTTGACGCTCTTGCCGTCGAGTTTGTCGACCGTGCTGCATATCCTGTCCAGCAGCAGGTCGAAATTCTCGGCCGGCACGCGGATCGTGAGGTGGTAGTCGGTGCGGCCGTTCTCTTCGCCGTGGTTGTCGTTGGAGATGTAGCCGCTGCACTCGGCCACAGCCCGGTCGATCGTCGCCCGCGTCTTGCGGACGTCGTCGCTGCGGAAACGAATGTCGCCCTCCTTGATGATCTTGCGGTCGGCGGAGGGCTCCGTGACGGGCGTCGCCCTGGTCTCGTCGACAGGCCCGACAATGCTCTCGAACTCTGCGGGCGGCGAGTCCAATATGGATGACGACGACATGTCGTCATGGCCCGCATTGGAGGGCGCAAGGTCCAGTTCGTTGTTGATAGCCCCGCATGCCCACGCCGCGCTCACCGCGGCGACAAGCAAAAATTTTGTCAAATGTCTCATATCAATAATTTATCTGTTTTTCCACAAATCTACCTGCTGCGGGCGATGATCTCCAGCGCATTTCGACACAGGTCGGCGATCTCCGACCAGCGTCCGGCCCTGACAACCTCTGAAGGAAAGAGGTTCGACCCCATGCCGACGCACAGCACGCCCGCCCTGAACCACGCGCCCAGGTTCTCCTGTGTAGGCTCCACGGCCCCCGTAACCATGATCTGGCTCCACGGCATCGGGGCCAGTACGTTCTTGACGAACGACGGCCCGCCGACATTGCCCGCCGGAAAAACCTTCGTCACGTCGCACCCCGCCTCCTGAGCCGCGCCGATCTCGCTCACCGACCCGCAGCCCGGCGAGTAGGGCACCAGACGGCGGTTGCACACCTTCGCCACGTCGGGGTTGAACAGCGGCCCGACCACAAAGTTGGCCCCCAGCTGAATATACAGCGAAGCCGTCCCCGCGTCGACCACCGACCCCACGCCGAGGATCATCTCCGGACACTCGCGACGGGCGAAACGCATCAGTTCTGCAAAAATCTCGTGGGCGAAATCGCCTCTGTTGGTAAATTCGAACACCCTGACCCCGCCGTCGTAACAGGCCTTCAACACCTGCCGCGCGGTCTCTGCGTCGCTGTGATAGAAGACCGGAACCATGCCCGTCGCCTTCATCGCCGCAATAACCTCTATCTTTGAAAATTGAGCCATCGCATATAAAATTTGTCGACAAAGTTATATAATTTCACGGATTTATCCGTACATCGCATGACAAAACCGCAACGGATATGAAAACCGCCAAACCGCTCCTTCGCCGCACCCACGAGATGGTCAGTGTGATATACCTGAGGAGTTTGTCCGCGGCGGGTACTGCGTCAAGGATGTTGGCGCATTCCATAGTCGAGGCCGACAAGCAGTTCGTTTCGAGTTGGGCCCAATGTTGCCGCAGGCGTATACGCACGGTTTTCCGCAGTTCCGATGAAGATTACCGCCGCCGGATTGACTTGCGAAGACGGAACGGAGGCGGCTTCATGTCGAGGATGCGCCCGCCGGCGTCTGCGACATATCGGCAGGGCAGTATGGCCTGACGCCCGCCTCCGGCAACCTCACGATTGACGGCGTGCCTATATGTTACCTCTCACAAATACAAAAGCCCCGTCGCTGTCAGGTTCCGTGCGCCAGGGGCAATACAAAGGTTCACAACGCCATAGACCTCGATACCGGCGGTTTCTTCTGAAACGGCAGAACAGACAAGGCGGCTTTTTGTCCGGCGATATTTGGCGACTGAACCGGATTTACTTACCTCGGGCCCTGCCGACTTCGTTCGTGGAGCCAACGGCAACAGGGCAATGACCACTTACGCCTCCTACGGCATAAACACCGTTTTTGGCATTTATCGGGCCGCGACCGGAACAATAACCTGCTGCCGACCGATCACCTTGACACCCTTCCCGAACCGTCGCCTTTCATCAGGTTTTCGACCTCGGCGACTGTTACGAGGTTGAAATCGCCGTATACGGTGTGTTTGAGGCACGAGGAGGCGGCGGCGAAACCCAGCGCGCGCGCATCGTCCTCCGGCCAGACGAGCAACCCGTAGATCAATCCGCCCATAAAACTGTCGCCGCCGCCGACGCGGTCGACGATATGTGTGATGTCGTAGCGCGGCGAGGCGAACAGGCGCGCGCCGTCCCACAGCACGCCGCCCCAAGTGTTGTGGTTGGCGTTTATCGAGCCGCGAAGCGTGATTATCACCTTTTTAGCGCGCGGGAAACGGCCCTGCAACTGGCGGCAGACGCTCTCGAACCCGGCCGCGTCGACCTCGCCGCCGGTGTGCGCCGCGTCGAAACCGTCGGGCTTTATGCCGAAGACCTTCTCCGCATCCTCCTCGTTTCCAAGTATAACGTCGCATCCTTCGACCAGCGCGGGCATGACCTCCGAGGCCTTCTTGCCATATTTCCAAAGGTTCTTGCGGTAGTTCAGGTCGCACGAAACCGTAACGCCGAGGCGATTGGCCGTCCTGATCGCTTCGAGACAGACGTCTGCGGCCCCCTGGCTCAACGCCGGGGTTATCCCCGTCCAGTGGAACCAGTCGGCCTCTGCGAGGACGGCATCCCAGTCGATCACCCCCTGCTCGATGGAGGCAATCGACGAGTGGGCGCGGTCGTAAACCACCTTCGAGGCGCGCGCCACGGCCCCCGTCTCCAAAAAGTATATCCCCAGCCGCTCGCCGCCGTAAACAATGTGGCGCGTGCCCACGCCGTATTTGTGCAGTTCGCGCACACAACTGTCGGCTATGTCGTTCTGTGGCAGGCGGGTAACGAACTCGGTCTCCATGCCGTAATTTGCCAGCGACACGGCCACATTGGCCTCGCCGCCGCCGAAGGTGGCTGTCAACTCGCGCGCCTGCCCGAACCGCAGGTAATCCGGCGTGGCCAGGCGCAGCATCACCTCTCCGAACGTTACGATTTTCTTCATACTATTCAATAATTTTACGGTGGCAAATATACTATATTTTTTTAACTGCGTGCAGAAAAAGTTCCTCGCCGTTAACGCCCACGGGCAATGCGAATTAGCGTTCGAAAGCATCGACCGGTTCTCCGCGGTTTATCGCAACGCTGGTTTCATTTCGCGTCGGCACGGGGTATATGTTATGCTGCTCGGGGTACATGTCATGTCGAGCATGGCTAAGTCGAAGCATCTGTTCCTGTGCGGTAAGCCCTCCTCTCAGAGTGACATGTTAATTCCGGTGCTTTATGCAAAAATATTGCGCGATGGGCTGCAAGTGAACTCCCGTCCATACACCAACCCCGGAACCCGCCCCCACGCTGACGCTCGAATTGAGCGTCACGACTTACGACTTTGCCTCGTGGGGCGTGGATACAATGACCTTCGACGTGACGAGCAATCAGGCTTGGACTGTCGAAGTGCCCGAGTGGTGCACCGTCAGCCCCGCCTCAGGCAGCGGCGACACTACGGTGAGGGTCGTGATTATGGCCAATTACGGATTCGCCGCCCGTCAGACAACAGTCACGGTTACGGCGGGAGATATGACAAAGAACATCGCCGTAAGCCAGCCTCCGATGGTTGAGACCGTGCTGATTCCGGCTGGTGCGTTCCAAATGGGCAGCCCCGACAATGAGCCGTGCCGCTGGTCGGATGAGGTTCAACATCCGGTCACTTTGACCCGTGATTTTTACATGGGCAAATACGAGATAACCAATGCCCAGTATGCGGAGTTACTCAATGTCAATGGCATAGACGGCACAGGGACGAAAGCGGAGATCCAAAATGGCGAAATATTGCTCATCGACGACGGCAGCAACGGCATGACGTGGAGCGGAAGTTGCTGGGAACCTGCGCCGGACAAGGCTGACTTCCCTGTCATTTACGTGTCGTGGTACGGGGCCAAAGCCTTTGCCGAGTGGGCAGGCGGCAGTCTGCCTACCGAAGCGCAGTGGGAATATGCGTGCCGCGGCGACTATCCGAACAAGGCCACCGAGACGGCGACCAAGCCGTTCGGCCTCGGCGACGGCACGAAGCTGGTCGACGGCATGGCCAGTTTCAATGCTCACTTTCCCTACGACCTGTCGCACAATCCTCCCTGCGCATATTACGATGATGCTGGAACATGGTTGGGCGCGACATGCGCGGTCGGCTCATATCAGCCTAACAACTACGGTCTTTACGACATGCACGGCAATGTATGGGAATGGTGCGAAGACAGTTATGGCTACGATAACTATTTCACCCTGCCGGCCACGGATCCTGTTTGTACCACGGGCGGCTACCGCGTGGTTCGCGGCGGTGGATTTCAAAATGATGCAGAGTATTGCCGTTCTGCATGGCGGAATCGCGACAGTCCCGAAACCTGCAGCTATGATATGGGTTTCTGCGTTGTATGGGTGCAGTAGCGCTTGTGGGCGCTGCGTGGGTGCAGTAACCGGCCCCGCAGGCGGCTACGGCTGCATGTGCGTATGTGAGCAACTCGCAGGCGGCTGCGGCCGTACATGAGCGACAACAGGCAAAGGCTGTATTGGCCGACGTGGGCTTGCCGTTCGCGCGCAGGTTACGCGCGAACGGCAGCCCACAGTCGTCTGCAAGTTGCCGACCTCTGCGAATCCCGAAAGAATCTTCGTCGTTGTCATGGCTTTACGGTGTGGCCCCGTCCTTTCCGTCATTGCACGATGCAGCCTAAGAAGCCTTGTACGCTCCATCTTGCGGCCGCGAGCATCGCGAAGCGGGAAGCAATCCGGCGAGGCTAAATCCTGAACATTCCGCTCCGCCCGCAATGACGGAGAGGGCCAACGGGCGCAGGTGACCGGCAAGTAGTCGAAAAACTAATTCGAGAACGCCAGCCCTCCCGCGTCCGCGCTGATGACGACAGGCCGCTCGCGGTCGATGTTTCCAGAGAGGATCTGCTTGCTCAGCTCGTTGACGACGTAACGCTGAATGGTGCGCTTGACGGGGCGCGCGCCGAACATCGGGTCGTAACCCTGATCGGCCAGCCAGTTGCGGGCCGCTTCGTCCACCTCTAACACGACGGAGTTGCCCGCCAAAAGCCTGCGGATGATCTCAAGCTGCATGTCGACGATGCTCCGTACCTCCGCGCGTCCCAGCGGGGCGAACATTACTATCTCGTCGATGCGGTTGAGGAACTCCGGCTTGAGCGTCTGCCGCAACATCTCCATCACCTCGTCGCGCACGCTTTCGAACGCCCCCGACGGGCTGCCCAGCCTCTCGGCGATGAGCGACGACCCCATGTTGGAGGTCATGACGATGATCGTGTTGCGGAAGTCGACCGTTCGCCCCTTGTTGTCGGTCAGACGGCCGTCGTCGAGCGCCTGCAACAGGATGTTGAACACGTCCGGATGGGCCTTCTCGATCTCGTCGAGCAGCACCACCGAGTAGGGTTTGCGGCGCACAGCCTCGGTCAGCTGCCCCCCCTCGTCATAGCCGACATATCCCGGAGGCGCGCCGATAAGGCGCGACACAGAGTGACGCTCCTGATACTCGCTCATGTCGATGCGGGTCATCATCGCCTCGTCGTTGAACAGAAATTCGGCCAGCGCGCGGGCCAGTTCGGTCTTGCCCACGCCGGTGGTGCCGAGGAAGATGAACGACCCTATCGGGCGGCGCGAATCCTGCAATCCGGCCCGCGCACGGCGCACGGCGTCCGACACGGCGGCGATAGCCTCGTGCTGTCCGACCACGCGCCGGTGCAGCTCCTCTTCCATGTGCAGCAGCTTCTCGCGCTCGCCGGCCAGCATCCTGCTGACCGGAATGCCCGTCCAGCGCGCCACGACCTCGGCAATATCCTCGGCGGAGATCTCCTCGCGGATCAACGCCCCAGTGCTCTCCAGCTCTTTACCGAGCGTGGCGATCTGCTCCTCGGCGGCGCGCACCTTGCCGTAGCGGATCTCGGCCACGC
Organism: Rikenellaceae bacterium; assembly: GCA_031256675.1. Classification (GTDB taxonomy): domain Bacteria; phylum Bacteroidota; class Bacteroidia; order Bacteroidales; family Rikenellaceae; genus JAIRQC01. Next base: position 4,492 of record JAIRQC010000067.1, on the reverse strand, counting down.
GCCCGTAATCGCCGTTGCGCTCGGCCTCGGCAGCTTCGACCTTCAGCTGCTCCACCTCGTCGCGACTGCTTTGTATCTTGGCTATCAGATCTTTCTCGCCCTGCCAGCGCGCGCGGAAGTCGCTCCGGCTGCTGTTGAGTTCGTCGATCTCGCGAGTGAGTTCGTCCACGCGCGCCTTGTCGCCCTCGCGGCGGATAGCCTCGCGCTCGATCTCGAGCTGGCGCACGCGACGGTCGAGCTGGTCGAGCTCTTCGGGTACCGAGTTCATCTCAATGCGCAGTTTGGCCGCCGCCTCGTCTATGAGGTCGATGGCCTTGTCGGGCAGGAAGCGCGAAGCGACGTAGCGGTGCGACAGCTCGACGGCGGCGATGATAGCCTCGTCCCTGATGCGCACCTTGTGGTGCCCCTCGTAACGCTCTTTGAGGCCGCGCAGGATCGATATGGCGTCGGCGGTGGAGGGTTCGTCGATCGTGACCTTCTGGAAACGACGCTCCAGCGCCTTGTCCTTCTCGAAATATTTCTGATATTCGTCGAGCGTCGTGGCCCCTATCGTCCTCAATTCGCCGCGTGCGAGGGCGGGTTTCAGGATGTTGGCCGCATCCATCGCCCCGTCGCCCCTGCCTGCGCCGACAAGGGTGTGGATCTCGTCGATGAAAAGCAGTATCTCCCCCTCGGCGTCGACCACCTCGCGGATGAGTGCCTTCAAACGCTCCTCGAACTCGCCCTTGTACTTGGCCCCGGCCACCAGCGCCCCCATGTCGAGCGAGAAGAGCTGTTTGGAGCGCAGATTGTCAGGCACGTCGCCGTCCACTATCCGGCGTGCTATGCCCTCGGCGATGGCGGTTTTGCCGACGCCAGGCTCGCCGACAAGGATCGGGTTGTTCTTCGTTCGGCGCGAAAGTATTTGCAACACGCGGCGGATCTCCTCGTCGCGGCCTATGACCGGATCGAACTTGCCCTCGCGGGCCATCCTGTTGAGGTTCACGGCATACTTGCCCAGGGCGTCGAAGGTCTGCTCGTCGGTCTGACTGTCGACCTTCGCCCCCCTGCGGAACTCCCTGACGGCCTTTTCGAGCTCATTTTCGCTCGCCCCTGCCTGTTTGAGCAGTTTGGCCGCCTCGCCGCCCTCGGCTGTCGCTCCCAGCAGCAGATGCTCGACCGAGGCGTACCTATCCCCGAAATTCTTCGTAAAATCGACCGCCCGCTGGACGACGTTCGAGGTCGCCTGCGAAAAATAGGGCTGTCCGCCGCCCGAAACCCTCGGCAGCAGTCCGGCGGCAGATTCCACCTCGGCCCTGAGCGTCTTGACGTTGACCCCTGTTCGCGAGAGCAGGTAGGAGCTTATCGCCCCCTCGTCGGCGAGCAGGGCGACAAGCAGGTGCAGCGGCTCGACCGACTGCTGTCCGCGCTCGAAGGCAACGTTCACAGCTTGCTGCATAGCCTCCTGCGCCTTAATTGTCAATAAGTTTATATTCATGGCAATATTATCCCGTGCAAAAAGTCTGCCGAAGGTATTTTTAAGAAATTTTGACAGCCGGAGGGTGTCATTCTGACTTTTTTTGTCTATTTTTGTCTCCTGCAATCAAGGAGAAGTATGGACAGTTTTGTGGTTTCGGCGCGCAAGTACCGTCCGGCGACCTTCGCGTCGGTCGTTGGGCAGGGGCATATCACCTCGACGCTCAAAAACGCCATAGCGCGTTCGCAGCTGGCCCATGCCTACCTGTTCTGCGGGCCGCGCGGCGTGGGCAAGACCACCTGCGCACGCATCTTCGCCAAAGCCATCAACTGCCTGTCGCCACTCGACAGCGAGGCGTGCAACGAGTGCGAATCGTGCCGCAGTTTCAACGAGGGGCGCAGCTTCAACATCCACGAACTCGACGCGGCGTCGAACAACTCGGTCGACGACATCCGCAACCTGACCGACCAGGTGCGCATCCCTCCGCAGATCGGACGTTACAGCGTTTACATCATCGACGAGGTGCACATGCTCTCGGCGGCCGCTTTCAACGCCTTCCTCAAAACCCTCGAAGAGCCGCCGGCACACGCCATATTCATCCTCGCGACCACCGAAAAGCACAAGATAATCCCGACGATCCTCTCGCGTTGCCAGATATTCGACTTCAACCGCATCCGCGTTGAGGACGGCGTGGGATACCTTAAATATATAGCGGGGCAGGAGGGCGTCGCCTTCGACGACGAGTCGCTGCATATCATCGCCCAGAAGGCCGACGGCGGGATGCGCGACGCGCTGTCGATGTTTGACAAGGCGGTGTCGTTCTGCGGCAAAAGCTTGACGCTCAAAGAAGTGGCCCGCACGCTCAACATCCTCGACTACGACTCCTATTTCACGGTCGTCTCGCATCTCGTAGCGGGCGACTACAAGGCCGCGCTGTTGGATTTCGACGAGATCCTCGGCAAGGGCTTCTCTGGCCAGACATTCGTGACGGGGCTCAACAGTCACCTGCGCGACGTGCTGATGTGCAAAAGTCCCGACACGCTGTCGCTGCTCGAAGTGAGCGGCACGCTGCTCGACCGATACCGACGGCAGGGCGACGAGTGCGACGCAGAGTTCCTGTTCGGGGCAATATCGCTGCTGACGGCGATCGACGGGACACTCAAAACATCATACAATCAACGTTTAAGCATCGAACTGGGCCTGATGAAACTCGCAAGGCTCGGTCAAAAAAAAAATGGGCCAATAGGTAGCTTCGAGCGGTTCGAGCTGCCGGAGATCGGGGGTGAGCCTGTCTCGCAGCAGGCGAAAGCGGCTCCCGTTCCCATGCCCGCGCCTTTGCCGGAAGAAAAACCGGCGCCGGTTTCCATGCCCGCGCCAAAGCCTGAAAAACAGGGTGCGCCGATCTCCATATCCGGCGCGTCGATAGCCTCGATACTCAACCAGAAGCCTGCGACGGTGGAGGCCGAGGAGGGGGCGGCGGAGGTTGTGGTCGATCCGGACAGCGAGCGCAAAATTCTCGCCGCGCGCGAGGCGTTCATCGCCGAACTGAACCTGTCGCGTCCGCGTATGGCGATGGCTTTCACCAATATGGAGGTGGCGGGCAACATCGTTTCGATCGTCGCGGCCAACGAGTCGCTCCACGACGAGATCATGCGCAACCGTACCGAACTGCTCACCGCGCTGGCTTCGGCGGCGGGCATAGACGGGGTGCTCGAACTGCGCATCGAGGTACGCGAGGACAAGGCGGCCCTCAAACCCATCAAAGTCGAGGACAAACTGCGTTTCCTCACCGAGAAGAACCCCCTGTTAGCCACCCTCCGCCGCGAACTCGACCTGGAAATAGAATAAACTGTATTTGCATATTTGCAAGCAGGCCCTTAAACAGGCTGAATATGACATGAAATTGCGCGGGGCGCAAAAAACAATTGATCTATTATTCTATATGCATGAAACGCAGGACGTTTCATGCAGCTATCCGAGAGAATATGTCGCAAATGCCTGTGCATAGGCATGGGTATAACTTTTCCCCTGATTCCGGTTTTCTGCAACCGCAGTGCATTGGGCGGTTTATCCGTACTTTCTTTTATGCCCGAACATTTAAATTCAGGGCTTCAAAGAGCAAATCAAACAGTTGAGCAAGGGCGGATTGCAAATTTTTACAAAGGAGGCGACGAGAACGCCTTTATCATGCCTTTCATTAATCTGCTCAGCGACGACGTGTTCAATCCGTTGGAGGTTACGCCGAAGATGGTGTGCAACGTCGGCAGCAGAAAGGGTGCGAGAAGATTAGCCACGCCATTATTCGGGACGGCAAACCGACAATCTTGAACGAGCGCAAACATCGGGGCAAAATCTGAACGACCAATTGCTGCGCTACATTGGTGTTCTATGGCAAAACTCGGCATGCTTGCCAACGGAATAACCTGTCATTTCTACACCGGTTTGGAGAAGCCCGACATAAGGACGGAACTCGAATTTGACGGCGCCAATCCGAAAGAGGTTCAGATCAAAGAATTGTCTATTGCCATGAGAAAACGATTATCGACACGGTTGCAGATTTGAAATAATATTTATATTAAGCGTGTCGCCTGCGCGATCCGATAAGGCGATTTTGATGACATTAACGTATTTTTAAGTATATCATATATTATTACGGTATAACAGATAATCTTCATGTATTTATAATTGCACAACACAACCATATTTATAACAATATATTAGTGTGATATGTTTTCTTTGGATATTATAATCCTGTCTTTTCTAAATTACGCCACTTGATTGAGAAAATTATTTTTTGTTTTGTATATTATTGATTTTATGTTCAATACAAGCCTGAAAATGACGTAATTTTACGATGAGATTAAAAGCACTGTTTTCCCCAAATACATTATTCATAAGATTAATGGCTTTACAATTTTTTTGTTCAAGATTTATTTAAGTTTGTATTTTCGTGGGTTTTTGAATATTATATGGGTAAATATTTTTATTACGGTAGTCGTATCTGCATTAGCGCTCTTTGATGAGAATATAGAACGT
>JAIRQC010000059.1 GCA_031256675.1 Rikenellaceae bacterium | reverse complement strand
GGTCGGCAAACATGACTTCGAGTTCGAGCTTGACGGCCTGTTGTTCAGGGCTTTCGACTCGCCCGACGTAAAGGATGCGAGGGTGCGGGCCCGTGTGACGCTCACCCGCGCGCCGCAGCGGATGAGCGTCGAGGCGCATCTCGACGGGGTTGTAACGGTGGAGTGCGACCGCTGTCTCGAAGATTTGTCGCTGCCGGTGGAGTTCGACGGCGACGTTGAGGTGACGGAGTGCACGGACGAATGGCCCGAAGAGGGGTATGACGGCGAGGCGTTCCGTATTGCAGGGCGCGACGGCGAGATCGACCTGTCGGCTTGGCTGTTTGAAAGCGTGATACTTGCGCTGCCATACAGGCGGGTGCACGACGAGGGTGGCTGCGACCCGGCCATGCTCGAACGGTTTCGAGTGGTGACAGAGGAGGAGTTCGACCGTCTGGCCGCCACCTCCGACCCGCCGAAAGGCGCAGAGTGGGAGAAACTGCGCAAGCTGATGGAAGAGACAAAATAGCAAGTTGCGGCAGGAGGGAATGGCAGTTTTGAGGTAAAGGACGGTAGCGGCAGGATGAGATTGTTAGGTTGCGAAAGAGACTGGTATATTGAGGTGAAACACAGGGAGGCAAGTTAGCGGCAGGAGGGGATTTAAGGGCGGGAGCGGCAAGTTGACGAAAAGAGTTGTCGTTTCAAAGTGCAGATGGAATGTTGCCCGGGCAAAGTCGAATTTTGCTCTGAAAAGAGATAAGTTTCGACCGCGCACCGCAGGTTTGCTCGACAAGGCAGTTTCGTCCTGTCCAAAAAAAATGACAGGTTTGCGCGACATGAAAGGTTTGCTCCGCTTGACAAAACAGGTTTGCTCGACAAGGCAGTTTCGTCCCGTCCAAAAAGGCAATTTTGCTCGACAAAACATAAATTTGAGGTTGGCTTTGCACAATATGACATATAATTAAGGTAAAAAAATAGAAAAATGGCACATCCCAAACACAAGATCTCTTCTACGCGGAGAGATAAGAGAAGAACTCATTACAAGGTTGTTGCACCCACTATTGCTGTCTGCTCCAACTGCGGTTCGGCCGTAATGTACCACCGCGTATGCCCCGAATGCGGCTTCTACCGAGGTAAACTTGCAATCGAGAAGAGGGCAGAGTAATGATCCGCATCGGCGTTGATGCTATGGGCGGGGACCATGCCCCGCAGGTGGTGGTTCGCGGGGCTGTCGAGGCCGCCGCAGAGCTGGGACCCGAACGACGGGTCGTGCTCTTCGGCGACAGGGACGCCATCGTGCGGCTGCTCCGCGAGGAGGGGGCTGAGGAGAGCGCGCTCGAGATAGTCCACACCACGGAGGTCATCGGATTCGACGACAATCCGGCCGTGGCATTTGTCAAGAAGGCCGATTCGAGCATTACGGTAGGGTTCAACCACCTGAAAGACGGGCGTATAGACGGTTTTGCCAGCGCCGGCAACACGGGGGCCATGATGGCAGGGTCGATGCTCGCTATCAAACCGGTCGAGGGGGTTATCCGCCCCGTGATCTCGACCGTCATACCGACCACCGACGGCGGACGGACGCTGCTGCTCGACGTGGGGCTCAACGTCGACTGCAAACCCGAAGTGCTTTACCAGTACGGGATTATCGGCAATCTCTTTGCCCGCCACGTGATGAAGGTCGCCGAACCCCGCGTCGGGCTGCTCAACATCGGCGAGGAGAGCGAAAAGGGCAATCACGCCGCCAAGACGGTCTACGAACTGATGGCCTCGAGCGACGAATTTCGTTTTGCAGGCAATGTTGAGGCGCAGAGCCTCTTCACGGGCGACGTGGCCGATGTGATAGTCTGCGACGGCTTCGTGGGCAACGTAGTGTTGAAGCAGACCGAGGGGTTTTACCATATATTAAAGGGCCGCGCGGTGGCCGACACGTTCGTCGACAGCCTCAACTACGAGCTTTACGGCGGCACGCCGGTGCTGGGCGTCAACGCCACGGTGGTCATAGGGCACGGACGCTCGTCGGCGCAGGCCATCAAGAACATGATCCTCCAGACCGAACGGATGGTCCAAAGCAGCATCAACACCCGCATCGCAGAGGCTTTTGCAGGGTGTAACAAGTAAAAGGAAGACAAGATGGCAAAGATAACGGCCGCAATAACGGGAGTGGGCGGATACCTGCCCGAATATATACTCGACAACAACGAATTGAGCCGCATGGTCGACACCTCGGACGAGTGGATCATGTCGCGCATAGGCATCAAGTCGCGCCACATCCTCAAAGGCGAAGGGGTAGGGACGTCGTTCATGGGGGTCAAGGCGGTGAATGACCTGTTAGAAAAGTGCGACGTCGACCCGATGACGGTCGATCTGGTCATCTGCGGCACTGTGACGCCCGACATGTTTTTCCCCTCAACGGCCAACCTGATAGCCCACAAGTGCGGCATGAAAAAGGCTTTCGCGTTCGACCTGTCGGCGGCGTGCAGCGGCTTCCTGTTCGGGCTGGTGACGGGCTCCAAGTACATCGAGACGGGCGCGGCCAGGCGTGTGGTGGTTATCGGGGCCGACAAGAACTCGTCGATCGTCGACTACACAGACCGCAGCGTCAGCCCGATATTCGGCGACGGCGCAGGGGCGGTGCTTCTGGAACCCTCCACGGATGGTTCCGGCGTGCTCGACGCCGACCTCCACTCGGACGCCGACGGAGGGGTGCATCTGTGCATCAAGGCGGGCGGTTCGGCCTATCCGGCCACCGAGGAGACCGTTCGCAACCGCTGGCATTACATCCATCAGGAGGGACAGGCGGTGTTCAAGGCGGCGGTGTCCAACATGTCCGACGTGTCACTCAACATTATGCAACGCAACGGGTTGACGCCCGAAAACATAACCTATCTCGTTCCGCATCAGGCCAATATGCGTATCATTGCGGCCACGGCACAGCGGATTGGGCTGCCGGTCGAAAAGTGCATGATCAACATCGAAAAATTTGGCAACACCACGGCAGCCACATTGCCGTTATGTTTGTGGGATTACGAATCGCGGATGAAAAAGGGTGACAATCTGATCCTTGCAGCTTTCGGCGGCGGCTACACCTGGGGCGCGGCATACGTGCGCTGGGCTTACGACGGAGGTGATTTCTCACGTTAGGCGGCAGGGCCGGGGCTGTGAGGCCATGCGTTTGGAGGTTCAGACTGTGTTGGTGTTGAGGCAAGGCGTTTGCTGATTCA
>JAIRQC010000056.1 GCA_031256675.1 Rikenellaceae bacterium | reverse complement strand
GCGGCGCAGCCGGACACGCTGTTTCGACTGCTGCTTGTACTCGGCAGCGTCCGCTGCTGCCGGTGCGGCGTGTTCGAAGCCTGAGAACTTCAAGCCGTGCCTTTACGCCGACCGAACGGACGGCCTTTCTGTCGTGTTCCGAAAGAAGCCGGTATAAGTAAATAATGGACTATTTTTATAGTTTTTGCCGATTCCCTTACTTAAACCATATAAACAGTGGTGTCATCTACTTTACATGTCTGCGATTGGGATCGCACCATAAACCTCTCAGATGGAGGAGTGCAACCAGGCCGCCAATCAGGGAGGAGAGAGGGACGTTTTCGCCGCTCTCCGTTGACATGAACACGACATCGGGACAAGGCTTGCCCACTTTGATAGCCGTGGCCTGTATATAGCTTTTCATCCTCAACGTGTAGGGACGCGTTGGGAGTCACTTCTCATACGTCTCGAAGAAGATGTCGAACATGGGGTGCACATCGGGCCGTATAAGTTCGGGAATCGGACAGCCGGAGGCGTTTCGTATATTGTCCATCAATAAGGCATATCCGGCCATGTCGAAATGCTGTCGGGCATACTCCAACTGCGGCTTCACGATCAACTCCTGTTCGAGTTCGAAGAAACCTTTCCTTATCTTTTCCGCATCGTCGGTGTGATCGTGCTCTTCGAGTTGCAGTGCGTAGAGTTCGTCCGACAGGACGTGATGCTCGGGTGTGCCGAGAGGCAGCGAATCCATCTGCATGAATATTTCATAGACCCGCGGCGTGTAATGTTTCTTCTCGGCGGAGAGTTTCTTTTATTGCTCCGACAATGACTGAACCCGAAGATCCTTGGGCAGCATATCTCTGTTGAAAGCCGTGCAGACCTCCTGTTGTGTTCGAATCCCTCGCTCCGCAACAGCCTGTAACCCTGTCCGCCTGCTAAGATGCACAAACGACAACCAAGCTGACAGTCAATGTAGTACGTTTTGTGGAACACAAGGTTTGATGTTTCACCGGACAAGGTATAAATTTTTTTCGTAATTTTGTCTCCGTGGAAAGGATAGTCGATAAAGTACGCTCCGGCGAGCGTATATCGGCCCCGGAGGCGTTGCTGCTTTGGGAGATGGCCCCGCTGTGGCTGCTTGGATCGCTGGCAATGGAGGTGAGGCGACGGCTGAACGGCGAGCTGGTCTACTACAACCGCAATTTCCATATCGAGCCGTCGAACGTCTGCCGCTTCAACTGCCGCTTCTGCTCCTACCGCCGCCCCGAGGGTTCGCCCGAAGCGTGGGACCTTACGCCGGCGCAGGTGGAGGCGATTGCACGACGTTACGTCGACGCCGGCGTAACGGAGGTGCATATCGTCGGGGGGGTGCACCCGCACCACGACCTCGCCTACTGGGCCGATATGGTGCGTCTGGTGCACTCAGTTCTGCCTGAAGCGGTCGTCAAGGCATTTTCGGCTGTCGAACTGGCCGACATGATCTCCCGCGCAGGACTGAGCTATACCGATGGACTGAGGCTGCTGCGCGATGCGGGCATGGCCTCCATTCCCGGCGGCGGGGCGGAGATATTCGACCCTGAGATAAGACAACAGATATGCCCCGACAAGATCGACGCCGACCAGTGGCTCGCCCTGCACGAGGCCGCCCACAACTTCGGCATAACCTCCAACGCCACAATGCTCTACGGCCACATCGAAAATCTCTCCCACCGCGTCGACCACATGGAGCGGTTGCGCTCCCTGCAGGACGGAACGGGCGGGTTCAGCGCATTCATACCTCTTAAATATCGCAGTGCGAACAACGGCCTCTCCCCGCTCGGCGAGGTGGGCATAGTCGACGACATGCGCACCGTGGCCATGTCCCGCATATTCCTCGACAACTTCCCCCACATCAAAACCTACTGGCCCATGTACGGCAGACAGGCCGCCGAGATGGCCCTCAGCTTCGGCGCCGACGACATGGACGGCACCATAGACAACACGACCCGCATATACTTGATGGCAGGGGCCGAGGAGAGCGCGCCAGCGATGACCGTCGACGAACTTCGCACGATAGCCGCCTCGGCAGGGCTGACACTGGCCGAACGCGATACATTTTATAACATAATATAAACTTTGTCCGAGGGGAGCATGACGGGCCGTGAGCGCAGGTCAAAGTCGAACGCCGCCTGCGAAAAGCGAAAAAAAATGTAAATATATAATAATGTTATGGGACTTGTTCAACGAATCAACGGTTCGCCCTTTTTGCGGAATCTGGTGCTGGCTCTGTGCCTGATCGTGGTGTCTGTCTGTTTGCTGACGTTTTTGCTGAATATTTTCACGCGGCACAATACCCACCGGCCGATGCCCGACTTTCGAGGGATGGAGATCGGGAATGTTCACCGCGCGGCGCGCAATGCTTTGGTCAGGATAGATGTGACCGACTCGCTATATATTCCTGCCTATAAGGCGGGTATCGTGCTCGACCAGAATCCGGAACCGGGCACGGAGGTCAAGGCGGGCAGACGGATATTGCTGACCATCAACGCTTCGCACAGAAAGATGGCCGAGGTGCCGTATGTCGCGGGGTTTTCGCTGCGCCAGGCCAAGAACATGCTGGAAATTGCGGGGTTCGAGATCGAAAAACTTGTCTACAAGCCTGACATGGCGACCAATAATGTTCTGGAAGAGCGGTACGGCGATAGGAAGATAGAGAAGACCACCGGATTGCAGGCCGAGACGGGATCGGGAGTGACGCTCGTCGTCGGCACGAGCGGCGGGGCGCGTCAGGCTGTGCCGAAGGTGGTGGGTTTCGGCCTCGGCGAGGCCAAAAGCCGCATCTGGGAGGCGGGGCTCAACGTGGGCAGGGTGGAGTACGACGCGGAGATCTCGCTGCTCGACCAGCCGAACGCCAGGGTGTGGATGCAGAGCCCCGACTATCCTCAACGTATGGTCCTCGGCTCGACGGTGGATGTGAAACTGACGCTCGATCAGGCGAAGATAGCCCGCGGCAGCAACCAGGCCGACAAACGCGCAGGGCTGGTGGCGTTGACGCAGGATTCGCTCGACGTGGCCGGCACGGACGACGGCGCGGCGGAAACGGCCCCGTCGTCGGAACTTGCCAAACCCCTGCCGCGACGATGATAGCCCGTGAGCGCGAGCTGCTGTCGGCAGAGAGGGCGGAGGAAAACCCTGCGGCAGAGTTGCCGGCGGAGGGACAGGCAGAGTTGCCGATGGAGAGCAAGGTGGAGGGGCAGACAGAGTTACCGGCAGAGGAGCAGGCGAGATTGCATCCGGAAGGTCGGGGAAAATTGGCTCTGGAAGGCTTGACAGAAGGTTCGGAGGAGGAGCTATCGGAGATCCAGGAGGATGACGAACTTTTATACGGGGAGGTCGAAAGCGGTATGTTCGAGCACTTTGCGCTTACGGTCGACAGGGGGCAGGGCATGATGCGTATCGACAGGTTCCTGGCCTGCCGCATGGAGAACGCCTCGCGCAGCCGTATTCAGGCCGCCGCCGACGGGGGCAATATTCTGGTGAACGGCACGGCGGTGAAGTCGAGCTACAAGATCAAGCCGCTCGACCGCGTGACAGTCGTCATGCCCTATCCCCGTCGCGAGATGGAGATCGTGCCGGAGGATATTCCCCTGTCTGTTATTCACGAGGACAGCGACCTGCTGATTGTCGACAAGGCGGCGGGAATGGTCGTGCACCCCGGCTACGGCAACTACTCCGGCACGCTGGTCAACGCCCTCGCGTGGCGCCTGCGCGACGTGCCGCTGTTCGGCGAGGGGGATATTCGCACGGGGCTCGTCCACCGCATTGACAAGAACACTTCGGGGCTGCTGGTGGTGGCCAAGACGGAGGCCGCGCACCGGTTTCTGGCCAGACAGTTCTTCGACCACACCATCGAACGACGCTATAACGCACTGGTATGGGGTAACTTCACCGAGGACGAGGGGACTATCGAGGGTAACATCGGGCGCAGCCGCCGCGACCGGTTGAAGATGGCCGTCTTCCCCGACGGCAGCGAGGGCAAGAGTGCCGTGACGCATTACAGGGTGTTGCGCCGCTACGGTTACGTTACCCTCGTGGAGTGCCGTCTCGAAACGGGACGCACCCATCAGATCCGTGTCCACATGGAGTACACGGGCCACCCGCTGTTCAACGACGAGCGTTACGGCGGCGACCGCATCCTCAAAGGCACAACGTTCAGCAAGTACCGTCAGTTCATCGACAACTGTTTCGCCCTTATGCCGCGCCACGCCCTTCACGCCCGCACGCTCGGTTTCGTCCATCCCTCGACGAACCTGAATGTCCACTTCGAATCGCCGCTGCCCGCCGATTTTCAGTCGCTGCTCGACAAATGGGAGAGCTACGCACAGGAACTCGTCTAAGAACTTGTCTGAAATTTGCCGGCAGATAACTTCGGCGGCAAATTTTAGACCTGTTCTAAGTTTCTGGCGTAAAAAAGGTCATGGCCCATGCGAGTCAGAGCATGTTATGTGGGGCGAGCGAAGTGGAAGCATCTGCCTCTTAAATAGTACGGCATTTTATTCCGACTGTACTCGCGCTCTGTGTTTGTGCATTGTACTTGTGCTATGTGTTTGCGTATTGTACTCGCTTCTGCGTTCGCTTCGCTAAGGGCGACAGGCCCAAAACGGCTCTGCGTTTTACGCCGGTACTACATGAACCGCACCTCGCCGAAAAATTCGGGGCGGTGGAAGTCGGGCTGCGGGGTCGAAATGGGCTGCCACGACAGGAAATGGGGACGCGGCAGGTCGTCGCCGCATTTGTTGAAGTTTGCCCGCGCCGTCACACCGTCAAGCGTCCCTATACTGTGCATGAAGAACGCCGCCACGGGTATGCGCGCTTCGAGGTTCCACTCCACCCCGCCCTCGAGTAGACCGAAAGGGGTTGGGTTCGTTTGAAACGAATCCAACCCCGCGGCAGGGTTATTCAGCGAGACCTTTCGACCTATAGCCTGCAGCACCTCCGCCGGAGCCTTGACGCGCTGCTCGCCGCGCCCTTCGCCAAAACACAGCAGCAGGCTGCCCAGGCAGTTGAACTCGAAATTGTAGTAGCCGTCCGCATCGAAGGCGACGAAGAACTCCACGCACGAGTCGCGCCACACGGGACCGTTGTCCTCCGTCACGCGCCCCAGGACACACTCCTCCTTCACCTCGAAGCGCAACAGCAACTCGCCGCCATTGTGGGCCGCGGCGAAACGCACCTCCGGCCGGTCGGGGTAGCTCTCCTGCCAGTTGACCTGCCCGATGGTGGTGAAATCCTCCGCCCGCCACGACGCGCCTGTTTTTTCGATCGTCATCATTTTCCTTTTGATGCAACTTCAAAGGTTTACAATTGCAAAGATAGAAAATGTTTTTCAAAAATCCGCTGAAAAACAATATCTTGTACTAAAGAGTATCCTTAATGGGTAACGATTTGGAAACGAGCGGTCTTCTTTGCTCTGCTTCGTTTTTCCGTTGTTTCAAATAACTCGGTGCAAAGGCAAGCATATTTTTTACTAATTCTAATTTTGATTTATTTGGTTAATATTTTTTGCTGTTTTCATAAAACTTTCCTCTATCAGTCTATCGCAGGGAATCGCGCCATAAGATAATTGTGCAAGTTCGGTTTGATAGAAACGAAACGTATATTTTCCCAAAGCGAGGGAAAATTGGCTATTAACGGCGAATTGGCTATATTCTTGATTTGCCACCATGTCGGCTCGTCAAATGCTTTTTGGTCGTGAACAAGCAATTCCGACAGGGCAGTCTTCAACCGCACTCCGATACATCCTGCCGCTCATTTCGGCGCGGGCATCAGCAGATGGCTCTCCTGAAACACGCTGCCCGAGGGCGAAGTCGCCCCGACTACGTTGCGGAACGCTACCTCGCCTGCCCGCCGGAAGCGGCGACGGGATACTTGCGGGTGCGCTGGACGTCCGTCCATATCTTCATCTCCAGCGGGAACTCGCGCAGCCGTTCCGTCCACACCTGCTCGAGGAACTCCTCG
>JAIRQC010000054.1 GCA_031256675.1 Rikenellaceae bacterium | reverse complement strand
CGGAATATGCGCCTGATTTTAGTTTTCAGGTTGAATGCAGAAATGAAAAACCCCTCAGTCTGAAAATTTGAAGCGCCCGCCAGAAGTTGGACAAAAACTCTGGCGGGCGCTTCAATTTGGGCTGCGGGGTTCATTCATATTGACGTACAGTATATCGATTTGTTGGAGGCATGAGACAATATGCTTGTCGACAGGTTAATGACTTGTAGTTTATCACAGAAACAGCACCCTGCCCTACGGGTTATATGGTAATGGGCGCCATTGGGCAGGGGTCGCTGTTTGGGGGGCGCGGTGTCAGGCTGCTTCGGCCGAATCTTGTTCACGGCGATTGTGGTCGCCTGAGGTGCGCGCCCGTGGGGTAGGTTTGGATTTGGCATCGACTGTTATTGTGCCGCGAATGGCTTCCGAGGCGGATGCGACAGGCGATTCGACAAACGATTTCTCTCCTGCCGCCTCGGATTGAAGAGCGGACAATTCGACCGGCTCGCTCTCTTCGCCCGCAGGCTCCTCACCCGGCTCTTCGATTTCTATGTGCACCGGTGTCCCATCAGGGATGTTGATCCTGATGGGATCCGGCTTCTCGTCGGGCGCAGGTATAGCCGTCGACGGGTCGTCGGGTTTGGGCAGAGGCTCGGCATCGGATGCGATAGCTGCCTTTGTGCCGGTTGTGGCGACTGCCGCCTTTGTCGAAACAGCCTCGCCCTCGTCCGATGCGGCCACAACTTCTGTTCCGACTGTCTGCGCCGTATTGTCGTTCAGCAGAGCCTGAGCCTCTTCGCCGTCTCTTGCTCTCGATACAGCTTCAGCCTCTTGCCCCGCTTCACTCCCTGCTTCCGGCAACCCTGCCACAGCCCTGATCGCTCCGATACGCTGCACCAGACTTGTGTGCCGTTTGGCGTCGTGGGGCTGCCGCAGGGCGGCGGTTTCGGACGGGAAGTGCAACGCGGCGAAAGCCAAAAGGTATTCCGACTTGCGATTTACCCCGGCGGCTTCGGTCAGGTGGTGAATGAGAAAGTCGCGTCGGATAAGCGTCTTCTGATCTTCAGTGAGCGAGGCGACCGCCTGCGCTTTCTGCTCTTCGGTCAGGTACCACCGCTCGTCCACGCCCAACAGTTTATAGTTGTTGCTGCGCAGCGTGGAGAGCATAAGGAAATACATCATTTGCTCCTCGTCCCCGGCAAACGCCGTCTGAGGCGTCGCCTGCTCGCGGATCAGCTTCTTCACATCCTCGACCGACTTCTCGATACGGATTTCGTTGTACCGTTTGTCCTTCGCTTCGAGCTCGGCGATGGCCTCTTCGGGGGATGTGGCGATTGCGCCGTTGTCCACCGCGCCATGACCGGAATATTTGCCTGCAATGCCGGCGCCGGAACCGGAACCTGCCCCCGAACCCGTACCGGCATGGCTGCCGGAGGCCCCGCCTGCTGCTCCGACAGTCTCGCCCGCCCGGCTGCCATTGGCGGCCACGCGCTTGTAACACAGTTCCGGCTCGAGATCGTCGAGACAGTACATCCTGACCGCTTTGCCATCAGCGATGGCCTGCTCGACCTCAGAGAGCTCACGGCGGTACTCGTCCACCGCGTCAGGATAATCCGCCAACGCCTGCTCGTGATCCTCGTCGCTGTCAAACTCCTCGCGCCTGGGTTCATCGGGCATAACCGGATATGTGTCGGCATAATAGCTCTCATGAACATCGAAGCCCATCGCCTCGACATGCTCTTTCAGGCTGCTGTCGAGCGACGAAAGGTTTTGAGTGAAGAAGTTCGCCTGCGGGTTGGCCTTGGCGATGGCGGTTACGGCGGCTTTCATGTGAGCGGTGCACCTGCTTTGCAGACACTGCATGTTCTGGCAGTTGCCGCACGCGCCCTCCGATGCCGCGAACAGGTCGTGCGTGGCGGTGTTGTGAGGGCAGGTATTGCACTCGGCCTTGTCGAAAGGATAGTTGCCTAACGACATGCTGTAGGCGTCGTCCATACGCCGACGCAACTCGGTAGCCGACAACTTCGTCCAATTGGGGTAACAGTCGGGAGTGAAATGTTCTGTGTACGCCTCGCGCTGTATATCGGCAGAATGACGGGCAAGCTCCAACGCCACGGAGAGATTGATTTGGTTCTCATCGAGCAACTGCGCTATCTCGTCGATAAGATTGCAGAGCTGCAACCGGCTGCGGATATACTTGTCGCTCTTGCCGAAGCGGTGACAAAGTTCGGCGATGGTGTAGCCCCGCACGGTCATCAGTTGCCGGAACGCCGCGGCCTCCTCGACGGGCGTAACGTCGGCGCGCTGGATGTTCTCGACGATGCTTGCCTCCTGAGCCTGTTCTTCGGTGTCGTCGCGGACGATGCAAGGAACGCTGTCCATCTCGCACACCATTGCCGCGGCATAGCGTCGCTCGCCGCAAACAATTTGATACCTGCCGTCACCCACAGGTCGAACGGTGATGGGCTGGATGATCCCGTGCGTCGCCACACTCCCGGCCAGCTCCCGTATCTGCTCCCTGTCGAACGACTTCCGAGGATTGAACGGGTTGCTCTCGAGCAAATGGAGCGGTAGGTACATTACTTGGTCGGCGGGTTGGGCGGTCAGCAGCGCCACGGCTGCGGCATGAAGCTGATCATGTATCGCGGCAGCTGTTGGCTGCTCCTTAACCTGTTCCGCATTAGCGGATACAGCATCTGCCTGCTGTCCCGCGACAGCGGTTTCTGCCACGATTGCGGCAGTCTCGGTGGCTGGCTGTTCGCCCCGCACCTTGCCGACACCTTTGCCATTGGCCGGCCTGGTCGGTTTCGCAGTCTTGGCTGCGGTTGCCCCACGCGCCTTGCGCTGTGTTCCGGCGGGAATTGTTTGTGTACTCATTTCAGTTGGATTTTAATGGGTTAATATTGGGTGAATCATGTTGGTCGGTTGTTTCCGGAATGGAAGCGCGACCGCTGCTGTTTGAACCGTCGCCGCTGCCGGAATCAGAGTGTCCGGCGTTGTCCTGCGTCCAGACGCCGCGCTGATACGTATGCATGGCGACGTAGCCTTCCGAGCGTTCCGTGCTGACGATATTTATGTACAGATCGTTGCCCTCGGGCAGACGGGAGGCGATCCGTTCCATCTCTGCCAGCGGAAAACGATACCTCGACATGAAGTTCAACTCGCACGCATGACTGCCGTGGAGGTCGAGCTCTTCAATCGAGAACTCCTCCTCCACCAGCCGGATAAACTCCTCCAGCAGCTCGCGGTCGCCGGTCGAGGCATGGGCGATGTTAATGCAGTGGTTAGCCATAACTCAGAGCATTTGATGTTGGTCGGAATTGACGACCGCCTTTGCCATCGGAACCGCATTCCCGAACAGTTTGTGGAACGTTTCCGCCCGTTCGGGTGGTCCGATCACTGCGCCGAGCGCGGTCATAAACTCGCCCACGTGGACGACACGATGCGACGATGCCGCCAGCGGCGGGCAGGGAGGCCCCAGCAGCCCTCCCTGCTCAGGAAAGCCGTAGAGCGGCTTGATCGTGGTCTGATGTCCCGATCTGGGCCTGGGCTTGCGGCGTTTGGTCGGTATGAGACCGCTGCTCCGGCCATTGTGACCACTGCCCGGAGGCACGACATGCCGCCTTACAAATTCAAATTGCTGTTGCATGGTTGATTGGATTAGGTTAAACAATAAGAAACCGCCCACATGGGACGGTTATTCGGGTTCGGGATGTTGTCGGTGTTGAGTGGGATCAGAATCTGGAGCAGGAGCAGGAACAGGAACTGGCTCCTGATTCGAATGGTCATGATTGTTACTTGAATGTTGTCCCCGCCTCCGCCACACTCTGTGCCGTTCGAACTCCTGCTCATATCGGACAACCTGCGTCATAACCATCGCCATGAACTTCTGTCCTGCGTCATGGTCATTGCTGAAATACCCTGCCATCTTCTCGATACTGCCCCCGAAACCGCGCCACTTGTCATAGTAATGGCTGCCGGTGTGGTTGCCATACGTCTCGCGGAACATCTCCTCGTTAAGCGACTGCTCGACGCTGCGATTGTACGACCAGAGGAATATCCTCCGCCACAGGTCGAAGTCGGGAACGATCCGCCAGTAACCCTTGACTTCGACCGTCGCCTTCCTGCCACCGGGCAGAATTACATCGGGGTAATCGGTAAAATGGCCGCTTGTAGAACCTGCTTCGATCTGTTCGGTAATCCTGTCGTCGATATAGCATGTGGTAAGCGAATCGCACCCGACATGCGGAGTCATTTCCTCCGGATCGACATCGGTAATAACAACTTCGACCCTGTGGCTGAGAATCGTGTAAATATCTTTTGCAACCGGGTTACGTTCCATAATGATTGTAATTAAAGTTAGAGTTATATGGTTATAAAAATCATGTTCACACGAACGCCAATGAAAATGCTCCGTTCTGCATCATCTCGCCATTTGGCGGAGGCAACTGCCTCCTGTCAATTATAGTTATGATTATCGGCGTCACATAACCATCTGATAAACTATCACGACAATCAGTGCGACCGACAGCGCAAACCGCAGTATCTTCAACACCAGTCGCAGGACAAGGCGCACTGTCCACAGGCCGAGAACAATCGTGGCTATTGCCGTCACTACAGTTGCGTTTGCTGTGCCGGAACCGGCTACTGCACCTACTACGCTTTCTCCTGCTGTCCCGCCGCCAAGACAGAACTTGCAGATACAGACGACGACCAGTATCGCCGGCACGAGCAACCGGACAATCCGCATCAGAGACCGGAACGCCCGAAAACACAGAATCAACATCATGGTATTCATATTCGTCAGCTATTTAATGATTATTAATGCGGATTAACAGTTGAAAACTAATATGTCATGCTGAGCGAAGCGTAGCGGAGTCGAAGCATCTCAAAATGACCGTTCCTTAAATATTGCCGAGACCCTTCGACTGCGCTCAGGGTGACATAAGACTATGTTTGCATAAAGCCTTGCCGTTGTAAAGTGCTGAATATCAAACATTATTTTCAACCTTTAATTCACATTATCAGTAATTCTTAATTACACTGTCGCCACCGTGTCGCCCTTCGGGTTGTGTTCGGGTTTCGGGGGCAGGAAGTCCGGCGGCGTGGAGCGGGCAAGGCTTGCGGGGAAAATACTACCCGCAGCCCGCGGCGGCCGAGCGAAGCGCAGGCGCGACGGCGGGCAAGGGTGGAGATTTTCCCGCGCAACCCGCAGGGCACGGCCTTGACCGCTCCGCATTGCCGCCGGTAACTTCGCCCCTGAAACCGAACATAACACGAAAAGGGAAACCACTATCCATATCCGCATCAACCCAAACTGTATATTGTTCGTCACAATAAAATCGCTACCTTTGCATAAAAAGAGCGAATATGACGACGGTGATCATAGAAGACAACAGCCCGCAGGCTGAGCGGTTGCTGGATTATATCAGGACGTTGCCGTTCGTAACGGTGGTAAAGGATAATGGCACGCGGCAGAGCGTCTGGGAAACGGCCATTGCGGAGGGAACTGTATCCTTGGAGGAGTTCGATGCCCGATTCAAGGAGGCTATCACTAATGCTTACAAGGCGTAATGCGCAGGTTTATCGTATCTGCTCATGTATTGGACAAGTTGTCCGAGTTGGCGAGCTATCTGAAAGACGAACTCAAAATATCCGAAGAGGCGGCGTTTGCTTATCAGGCGCGGTTTTCGGGATTTATCCGCTCCCTCAGCGCCGAGGTGGATTATCCTTTGTGTCGCTTCAAACGGTGGTGGGCGTTGGGCTGGCGGTGCGCGGTGTTCGAGAAACAGTGGATAATAGCATACGAAGTCACGCATGAGGGGGTCATCGTTCGGGAAATATCCAATGCGGCGATGCTGACGGAGTAGCGAAAGCGCATGGCTTTTGCAACCAAATCCTATCGCCTGATGCAAAGCACAAACGCGACCTTTTCGGGTCGCGTTTGTGCTTTGCAGATCGCCAAGATGCAGGTACGGCAGATAAATAATTTGTTTTACTTCTTCCCGCGTTTTCCCATTTCAGGATACTCGAACTTCAGGTTGAACTTTTCGTCGTGGACTATGGCTGCGCCGAACTTTCGGCCTTTGGCGCCGGCGAAGCCGTGGATGAGGCCTGTCGAGCCGGATCGTATCAGTTGTTCGATGTGGCTATCGGTGAGGCGGACGCCTCGAATGGTTCGGTAGATTGCCAGACCGCAACAGGGGTTGTTGCAGCGTGCCGAGCGGGTGCGTAGGACGACCTTGCCGGACTTGCATTTCGGGCAGGGAAAGCATCCCCACGCCCCTTCCGGCGTACTGATGGCAAGTATCTCGGCGGTCATCCTGCGGACATGGCCGGCGATCTCTTCGTGAAATGCCTCCGGACTCAGCTCTCCGCTCCCGATCAGGGCGAGTTGCCTCTCCCAATGGACTGCCATACCCACGTCGGCGATCAGCATCGTGCGCACGGCCTCCCACAGATGCAGTCCCCGCTCGGTGGGGATAAGGCCCGACGCTATGTCATCGCCCGACCTCTCGATATACTCGTGTGCTATAAGGGTTTCGATAATCGAGGCGCGGGAGGAGGGAGCGCCGATGCCGTAAGTATGGATACGGTCGTTACCGGATGCCGCGGCTGTCGGGACGGCGGATTTGGTTTCAACAACTTGTAACGGAACTCCGACCTCCGACAGAATAGCCCGAACCTGTTGCGGCGGAACTGTCGTAGTCGATGAAGCAGGTGTGTCAAGCTGCGCATCTTCCGGCATTGCATCAAACAGCGTGGTTGCATCAGTTGCCGCCGCCGCATCTTTGGCAGCGACAGGGATAGCATCCTTTGTCCCTTCGGCCTGCGACGGCGCTCCGGCTTCCGGCAATGCCACCTCCGGCAAAGCCTGTTCGACGTTTGCCATAGCCTCGAGCAGCGTTGCTTCGGTGAAGAGCGGTTTGGGGCGGGGTGTAAGCTCTGCAAGGTTGCAGCCGTCGACCGATACTGTTTCCTCGGTCTTGAAAACAGGCATCGGTTCGGCGTCGGCGCTTACCTCGTCCTGCTCCGCATCGGATGCGCGGTTCGACACCTCGCGCCAGCCGGGGCCCACGACACGTACCTGCCGCATGGCAAAGGATATTCCTCCACATACCACCCGCACACGTACTGATTTCTTCCGGCAATCGGGCGAAGCGGCCTCACGCTCCCTGTCGGCGATCAGGCTGTAAACCACTTGCTCGCGCTGGCCGATGGCATCGGGTCGGGCGTGTTCGCCGATATTGTCGAGGCTGTCATGCCTGCTGCGTTTGACCGGATCGTCGTGCTTACCGAGGTTGTGAAGACCGTCGGGTTCGCCTGATGGGTCGGACTTGCCTGACTCGCCTAGGTTATCGGGCCGACCACGGTCGTTGAAGTTGCCGACCTTGCCGGATTCGCCCAATCCCCCGCCAACTCGCCTGTGGTGATGATTGCGCCGGACAATGGATACGTGATGAGCCCCGCCTCGTAGAGCCTGCGGGCTGCGGCGAGGGTCTGCGAGGCGGTAAGACCGTGACGGGTGATAGCGTCCATTTGGAGCGAGGTCAGGTCGTATGGTTGCGGCGGCGACTGCCTGACGGTGCGCCGCTCGACGCTGACAACCTGCGCCGTAGGTTGCTTTTGCAGACAGGCGTATGCCGCCTCTGCCGCTACACGCTCGGTAAAGTTGCCGTCGCAGGCAAACCGACAGCAAACGCCATCCTTGACGAGGGTGAGGTAGAGTTTCCAGTATGGCTTACCATTCGGGTGGCGGTTCTCGACGAACCGTCGACAGACCATTGCCAATACAGGGGTCTGGACGCGACCGAGAGATATGTTCGGAACACCGGTTACAGCCTGCAACGCCCGGCTGGCGTTGATGCCTGCCAGCCGGGCGGCTTTTGCACGAGCGGCGGCGGCAAGGTAAAGGCCGTCGAACCCGCTGCCATTACTCAGGTCGTTCAGCCCCGCACGGATAGCTTCGTTGGTAAGCGACGGAAGCCACAGGCGGCGGAACGGTTTTGTGCAGCCGAGGTAGCTGTAAACCCATCTGAACACCAACTCTCCCTCGCGGTCGGGAGCCGTGGCGACGATAATGCTTTCGCACTCCTCGAACAGGCGGGCTATGGTGCGCAGGCGGCGGGTAGTGAAGTCGGAGGTGTGGACGCGGCATGATGCGGCAGCCGAGCATCTCGCAGAAACGGTGTCGGCGTTGCCACGACAGGTTGGGGCAACGGCTGCTTCGGGGATGGTCGGATCGGAGCCATGCGCTTCGCCGCCGCCACCGGCAGCAGAGCTTGTTTCGGAGGCGATTGTTGCTTCGGGTACGGTCTGATCAGGCTTGACGCTACCGCCGGCAATACCTGCGGTAGCGTCAGCGGCGACAGCCTCGCCTTTAGGGACACAGAGGCCGCAGGCCTCGGTATAACCCTCTGCCGCGCCGGTAGCGCGGCAGGAAAACGCGCCGGAGGCGCCATCGGGCTCGCCGTGAGCTACGTGCGCCGCACTTCTTCTGCCGTTGTCGCGCAGGCGCGGCATAAGCCGGAACTGTTCGGGGATAAACGGCAACTTGGATGCCGGAATATCGGCAGGCAGGCCGTACTCTTCCGGCATGGCGAGGCCGACAAGATGGCCGGAAGTCCAACATACGGCATAGCCGTTGCCGTGCAGACAGCCGTCGCCACGTTCGTTCGCGCCCACGAAGCGGGCTATCGCCCGCCCTGTGCCGGAACGGTCGGTTAGGATCAGAATCATGAGATTTATTGATTTGATTGTTTATAATGTTATTCGAACATCAGTGGCGACAAGCATGTAAAACTTTGAATATACGCCATATATGCTTTTCTGTCTCGTAGAGGCCGGCAGGTACTATTGCTCCAAGAAAAGCCGCCTCCCGGAGCCGCGGGGGTCGGGAGGCGGCGGATTATGATTGCAGGTTAATCGCCGTCGAAACTGCCTAAACTGTCGTTGGCGTCGTAGAGGCTTTCGTCGCCTAAAGCGGCCTCTGTTTCGACAGCATCGGCATCGGTAATATCTCCGCCGGCAGTATCAATGCCGGTATCGACATCAATTTCAATTCCTGCCTCTGCTTCCGCGTCACTATCAGCACTGTCGGCAGTATCGAGATCGAGGTCGACATCGGCATGGGCATCAGCGTCAATCTCAGCCCCTGGCTCGGTTTCTGTCTCTATTTCGCCGGTTCCGGCAGTTTCGAGGCCGACGATGCTTATCTCCGGGCTACTGTCGCCGCGCACGATTTGGAGCATGGCATCCAGCTCAACCTCTGCGCCGGGCATAGTCAGCGACAGATGCACCGGCCCGACCGTCTCGCCACGCAGCAGCGGAGAGAGATAGCCGTCCAACTCGAGGTCGTCGCGATATATGCCGATGGCGGCAAGCTCCTCCCAGTCGATCTCCTCATCGCGGAAAATCCGGGGTCGTTCATATTTTCTTTTTGCCATAAATCATTTGATTTTAATGGTTTATGTAAACTAACAGTTGAAATATAAAATGTCATGCTGAGCGAAGTCGGACCGACACTGCGAGCGAGGGCAGAGCCAAACTTGTTTGAGCTATGCCGAGCCGCGAGGAGGAAGCCGAAGGCAACCATCTCAAAAAGGCTGATTTAATCGCCGAGACCCTTCGACTGCGCTTACGCTCCGCTCAGGGTGACATGAGTTCATAGCGACATGACATAAAAGCCAAACTCATAAAATGTCATGCTGAACGAAGTGAAGCGAAGCCGAAGCATCTCGTACATAATCTTGCCAAGCCCCCAAGTTGCCCTTCGGGCTTCCTCCTTCGCGCAAGGCAGAATTTCGAGCAAGCTCGACTCTGCTCTTGCTTCGCGCGTCGGGAAGACTTCACTTCGTTCCGCTCAGGGTGACATAATTTTTCTTAATCTCCTCGCAGAGGCGATCAGAGCATTTACATTTTCGGCACGGCGGGCTTGCGGAAGAATCCGGGCTTTTGCGTTGGATTCTGCGATGATTGTTTCGGCTTGCCGGATTGTGTCGGTTTAGCCGCAGCGCCCTGCCCCTGCCCTGTTTTTCCGTCGGCAGATGATTTTTGCCCTGCGCCTTGCGTCGCCGCACGCCTTTGCGCCGGGTCCTGAGCGTAGTAGTCGAGTCGACCGGTTTGGGAGTTCAGTCGGGCGTAACGGTCGAACTCGGCGCCGTCATTGCCCTTGAGCCCCGTCAGGTGAACGATTTTGCCCTCGTAGAGCTGCGCCCTCTCGTCGGCGGAGAGCGTTTTGCCGTAGACTTCGGCGGGCAGTTTGACCTGCCGCTCCTCGTCCAGTCCCTCGATGGTTCTTGCCGTGCGGTAGTTGCCCTCGGCGTCGAACCGGACATAACCCGAATACTCCTCGCCGCTACGCGAGACCATCCCCTCGACATACACATGTCTGCCATGCCGCAGATCTTCCCTGTCCTCGCCCGTCAGCTCCACGCCGTTCAGGACTTTCGGGACATGGAACTCACCCGGCACGTCGGGGTTGTATCTGGTGTATTGGAGCTTGTCCGTAGTCTCGTCGTATTTGACGTAGCTGGTGTAGAGGTTGCCGCTTTTGGCGGTCATGTTCTCGACCAGTATCGCCTTGCCCGCCGCAAGCTCTTTCCGCTGCTCGGGCGAGAGCTCCACCCCGCCAAGTTTGGTGGCGTTCTTTACGTCTCCCTTCGGGAAGATATACTCCAGCCCCCGGCGTTCGGCGTTGAACTGAATATGGGCGTCGAACTCCCTGCCCGACTTGCCGACAAGGCCTTCGAGGAAGACCTTCCTGCCCTCGGCAAGGTCGATCCTGTCGTAGTCGGAGAGTTTCGCCCCGCATATCTCGTCGGGGATATGAAGCGTGTCAGCCCGCATGGAAACTATGTCGTTGGTCAGGCGGTCGAGGCTGATGAACGCCGGCACGAGCTGGCCGTTGTAGTTGAGTTCGACCATCCGGCCCATATTGCCCTCCTCCAGCAGGTTCTTTTTGTCTTCCGGTGTGAATACATGCCCGTGATAGGGTTTGTCGAATGTCGGCTCCTTTTTCACGCCGTGGACGATGAGCTGCGGCCTGCCGTCCTCGCCTGTTATGAACGAAAGTTTGGCCTGCGTGCGGGCGGTGACCCCCGAGGCGCTCATGATGACAGGGAAGAGTTTCGAGGTTCTGCGTCCCGTCATCATGTTGTCCAGCTCCTCCTGGGGGATCCTGTCTCTGGTCAGTCCGTACCTTTTCAGCTGCTCCCAGTCGATCATCGTCTCGATGTAGCGGTACTTCCTGCCGTCGGGCTGGGTTTGCCCGGCATCGGCCTGCGCCTTAGCTGCCCTCTCCTCGGGGCTCGCCCCCGGAACGAATTGCCCGGCCTCATCTTTGGAGGCCTTCTCCTGCTTTGCCATGTCTTTTGATGTTTTAAGATTAATATTGGGTTGATTGATAGTTTGGGATTGCCTGTTGGTGTGAGTTTGAGATTGGATGCCGGTGCGAGGTCGGTCGTGTTGGTCGGATCGGGATCTGTCCTGTCTTTCGGTTTGAGATGCAGGTTGGGATGAGGTGGACGGGCGGGTTCGAGATTGCCGTCGCCCGCGACCCTCTTCCCGCCCCTCTTCCCCGAAGACGAAATTGCGCCAGAGCGCTCTTGCCTCGGCACTGTTTATCCCGGCTGCATAATCGCGGATGGCCTCGATCATTTCGAGAAAATCTTTGGTCGAGAGCCTCAGCAGTCCGAAGCGGGTCGGATTACCCGCCTGACTGGAGAGATTGGTCACGAAGTTCTTGACCAGATCCCAAACGCTACCGTCGCGGCCCGATTTCAGAAACTCGTTTCGTTGTTCATTGGGAGGGCGGATATCGTTATTTTTTCTGTTCCTGTCTTTGTCATCACTATTATCGTTGCCATTATCCTCCCCATTGCCCCTGTCGTCATTGCCATCGCCGGCCCCATCACTGTGTTCGTTATCGTCGTTTCCGCCACCATCGCCCTTGTCGACCACGTTGTTCCCATTGCTCACATCGCCCTTGCCCCCGTCATTCACGTCGCTCACATTGTTCCCGTTGCTGCCGCCGTTTCGGTTCCGGTTCGCCTCCGAGAGTCGGCTCATGACTTCCTCCTGCGGGATTGTCTCCACCCGGCCGTTCCCGTCCACCTCCGAAACCGCCACAACACTCCTCAGATCCCTGTCGACAATCAAAGCTATTTCCGGCAGCTCGTCGTCCGGGGAAGAGGTCTGTCGGACGTCATCGAGGATGTCATCGGACGGATCAACGGAAGAAGAGACGACGGCGCCTGTCCTGTTGTCATCGAAACCTCCGCCGGGTGGGGCAGTTGAAAGGGAGGGGACAACATTGTTGTCCGTCTGCTTTGCCATACATGTTGTAATTTTTGAGGCTGAAAATCATTCCTACGCCCAAAAATATACAAGCAAAACAGATAAAGTTCTGTTTTACAATTCACTGACGACGTATGGCATCATAAGACGATATAAGTCACCCGAGAGGTCGCCGCTACGTCCTTGTCCCGTCCTGAAATAAGTTGACAGGTTAATCAGACGGGACAGTATTTTTACAATCGTTTTCCCGCATCCGGGAAAAATTTCCGTACTTTGCATCGGCGGAAAGGCTACGGTATGTCGAGTTTGTTGGACACGGACGAACATACGTTGCCGGTATATTCCGCTGCCCCGTATTCATCGAACAGTGTTATGACCTGATCCATGCGCAAGATCATCCACATAGACATGGACGCCTTTTTCGCCTCGGTCGAGCAGCGGGACAACCCCGACTATCGGGGCAAGCCGCTGGCCGTGGGGCGGGCAGGCGAGAGGGGCGTTGTGGCTGCGGCGAGCTATGAGGCGCGTAAATATGGCGTCCACTCGGCCATGCCCTCGCGAACGGCCCTCAAACGCTGCCCGTGGCTGATCTTCACCCCCGGACGGTTCGAGGTTTATCGCGAGGTGTCAGAGCAGATACGCGCCATCATGCTCGAATACACCGATCTGGTGGAGCCGCTCTCGCTCGACGAGGCATATCTGGATGTTACGGGACAACCCTCGGCCACGATAATCGCGCGTGAGATCAAGCAACGCATACTGGAGACCACCGGCCTGACCGCCTCGGCGGGGGTGTCGGTCAACAAGTTCCTGGCCAAGATCGCCTCGGACTACGACAAGCCCGACGGATTGTTCGTTATCACGGACAGGGAGGCCGAGGCGTTCGTGGAGGGGCTGAAGATCGAGCAGTTCTGGGGCGTGGGCAAGGTGACGGCAGGGAAGATGCACCATCTGGGCGTCCACACCGGGGCCGAGCTCAAGCGGTTGCCCGAACCGTTTCTGGTCGGCAACTTCGGCAAGATGGGACATCTCTATTATCAGTTTGCCCGCGCCGTGGACGAGAGGCCCGTCAAGCCTGAGCGCATCCGCAAATCCATCGGAGCGGAGAACACCTACCTGCATGACATCGACAAGGGCGAGGAGCTGGCCGCCCGTTTGCGCGAGGTGGCCGACGAGGTGTGGCGGCGGGCCTCGAAGCGCGACTTCTACGGCCGCACCGTAACGCTCAAGATCAAATATTCCGACTTCGAGCAGATCACCCGCAGCCGGACAATGGCTGGATTCGTCAACGAGTTCGGCATGTTTTGGCAGGCCGCCTGCGAATTGCTCGACGCGGTGGAGTTCGACGGCCGAAAGGTTCGCTTGATGGGACTTACCATAAGCAACGCCCAACACATCGAGCAGCCCGAAGCCGAAGCGTATCAGTTGGAGCTGGAATTTGAGTGAGGCCAAGTGGAGCAACCCGGTATACGCTGTTTGAGCCTGCGATCCGAATGGCGACATACTGTATCTTATGTATTTAACTACCAAGATTCGTTCGAAAAAAATCTTTGCCGCTTAAACCACTCCGATGCCGGCGTTCAAAGATCCCGCTAAAGATTTCTTTGCTTAACGGATGCATAATCCCTCGTTTTGCCCGCAAAGTTGACAAAAACAAAGCAATAACTAAACGGGGATATTGTAAAGTGCGTCATACTTGAATCGGGCATTTACATCAACAAAACGGACAATGGGTATCGACATGTCGATACCCATTGTCCGTTGTCTGGCTGTCAGGAAAACGGTTATGGCTCCCGAACCGGTTCCGCGGTTACGGTTCCTCCTGTGGAGGCGTCCCAAGTCGCTCCGTTGGATACGACGGCGACGGTGAGGCGGGTTTTGCCGACGGCGATGTTGTAGAGGTAGCCGTTGCCTTGATCCAGTACGGCCTGATCTGCCAAAGGGGTGTAGTAGTAGTCGTACTCGCCGAGAGAGACCTTGACGAACTTTATGCCGGTCATGTCGCGTGGGATCAGCAAGGCGGTGTATGTGTCCGTGCCGGGGGTGCGGCAGGGCGTTATCCATCCGCCTCCGGAACCCGCTATCGCCCCGTCGCCCGTGTCGGAGGTGTCGATTGTGCCGGATGTATAGCCGTAGAACAGCACCGTTGCGCCGCTCACGTCGGCTATGTCCGTCCCTGCCGAGAGGTTGACCGTGACCCGCGCCGTGCGGTGGCGGAAGACGAGCGGGTTGCCGTAATAATTGTTGTACTTTATTCCGGTAACGGTGGATGCGAAAACAAAATCGACAGGTTGCAGTCCGCCGCTCTGGTCGGAGAGGAAACTCCAATCGACAGGATCGGGGTACCACCCACGCGCCGAGAGCATCTGAGCCTGGCTGTACCACCAGTGTGAGGCTATCGGGGTCAACATGCCGTCGGTTGCGGCGATAAAGACCTCCGCCGCGCCATTGTCGAGACTTACCCGCACCCGTTCGCCCCCCTGCCACGTATCGTCGACCGTGCCCCTCGTGGCGTTCTCGGTCTGCGAGGCAAGGACAAGCTGTTGCCGGAAGGTTTCATCAGGCGCGGTCTCCCGGTCGCAAGCGACAAGGAGAATGAGAAATGAGAAGAGAGGAACGAGGAGTGACCTGTATGTGAGAAATGAGCAATGAGAAGTGAGAGACCTTTTGAAAATGAGAAATAAGGAGTGCGAAACGAGGAGTTTCGCTCCACAGTTCTTCGCTTCAGATCCTCTGCGCCTTATCGTCATGTCATTATCGTTCATAATCTTCCGTATTTATCCATTTCTCACTTCTCAATTTTTATGTCATGTACTCTGAGCGAAACTCTTTTCATGTCACCCTGAGCTTGTCGAAGGGTCTCGGCAAGATTGTGAGTGAGACCCTTCGACTTCACTTCGTTCCGCTCAGGGTGACATAGTAAGGAACGCAGCCCTGCATGATACATGAGGTATAGATGATTGCCTTCGGGTTGCCTTCGGTTGCCTCCGGCATCCTCGCGCTACCTTGGCAGAGGCCGCTTACGGCTTCTGCCCTCGCTCGCAGCGTTGTACGGCTTCGCTCAGCATAACATTTTATTTTTCAAGACAGTTCTCAGTTCTCAATTTTTATGTCATGGGATCCTAAGCGCATTTTTCATGTCACCCTGAGCGAAACGAAGTGAAGTCGAGGGGTCTCGGATGTCCTGTTAAATCAATCATTTCGAGATGCTTCGACTTCGCTCCATTTCATTCCGCTTCGCTCAGCATGACATTCTAATTTTCAAAACATTTCTTACTTCTCACTCTTCACTTACAGATCGTTTTTCATTTCTCAGTCCGTCACTGCCACCACAACTGCGGCAGTCCGCCGTTGCCGGTGTAGTTTGCCCAGTAGCCGTCCACGTCTCCGTTTTCGTTTATCTGCGTTCCCGTGCCGACGACCCACTGCGGGTAAGTTGCGGAGTCGGGTGTGAAGCCAGGCGGCAGGGTGAAGTCGACAACATCTGTGTCCGCGCCGGTATATTCGTCGCGCGTGGAGTTGTTGACCCCGAGGGCAGCCGTTCCCTGCAACCAGTAGCATGTCGTGATGCTGCCGAAGTTGACGCCGACAATGCCGCCCGCATCGATCGTCGCCGAGACTGTCCCCGTGTTGTAGCAGGCCGTGACGAGCGACTCTATGTCGTTCACGCCCGTTATGCCGCCCACGCAGTCGTTGCCGTCGACCGGGCCGGTGTTGTAACAGGCCCCCACGCCTCCCTCGAAGTTGTAACCTACTACTCCGCCGACCGAACCACCCCCCGATACTTCGCCGCCGTTGCAACAGGCTATTATGCTTGCCGTCACTCCGAAACCGACCACGCCGCCGGTCTGGTCGGCCCCGACGACCGTTCCGTCGTTGCGGCAGGCGATGACCATTCCTGTGCGGCAGTATCCGGCAATACCTCCGGCATGGTTGTCCGAGGCCTCCACCGTTGCAGCGTTGTAGCAGCCGGAGATCGTCCCGTAGTTACACCTGCCGCAGACGGCCCCCACATCGGCGTTGCCCTTTACGCTGCCGGAGAGGATATGCACATTGCCGATGAGGGCGTTGTCGCCCGACATATAACCGAACAGCCCGACGCAATCCGAGGCAGGAGCGTTGACGTTAAGGTTGGCTATGGCGTGGCCGTCGCCGTCGTAGTTGCCCGTGAAGGGGTCGCTCGCACTGCCAACGGGAGTCCACAACTCGTCCGTCAGGTCGAGGTCGATCTCCTGCCGGTACTTTCCGGCAAGGGTCTCTTCCGTGGAGTTGATCAGTTGGAACTCCGCGTAACTGCCGATGGGTATAAACCCGTTCTGGCCGGCCTGCCGCAGCATCACGGCCCCGCTGCCGTGCAGATTCAGCGCAAGAGGAGCAGATGTATCACGCCCTATCGGGTAGGTAACGCCGCCCGCGTCGGGCAACCCGACGCTCCCGATCGTCTTGCCTGTTTGGGTAAATGGGATGTTGCCCGTGGTATGGTCGTACTGCACCGTTTCGTTTGTGCCGTCGGAGTAGTTTACTGTTACGCCGCCCGTATAG
Organism: Rikenellaceae bacterium; assembly: GCA_031256675.1. Lineage (GTDB taxonomy): Bacteria > Bacteroidota > Bacteroidia > Bacteroidales > Rikenellaceae > JAIRQC01. The sequence goes on along the minus strand of JAIRQC010000054.1, from coordinate 3,583 downwards.
AAGCTGTTCACCACCCCCACCGGCACGTACTTTCCCGCTTCGAGCACGACCTCTTCCATCCGCCACTGCTGCAACACCCCGCCGAGGGTGTAGCGTCCGCTCAGGGCGACCTGCGTCTCTGACGGTTTGACAATGCAACGCCACTTCGCCCCTGAGATATTGCACGCTTTCAGTTCCGCGCCCTCGTCGATTTTCAGTGTCGCCTCTGTCGAACCTGCCGCGAGGGTTATCTCCACCATCGCAAGGGCGTGGGTGAGCGTAACGTTCAATGCCGGGCCGGAGAGCGCGCCGACGCCGGTCATCAGGTCGGAGGCGGCGTAGTCCTCCGGCGCGCTCTGGTCTGTCCCGGGCGTAAAGGCGGCAAACATCTCCGTTTCTGTCGTCTTGCCGTCCATCGCAGCGTCGTAGGGGTAGTAGACAAGGGCGGATATGCTGCCCGGGTAGCGGTGGGCGGCGATTGTCGGGTCTGCCGGCTGCCACTCCGAGCCGTCGTACTCGTAGGGGATATTGTCCTCGAGTATGGTTTGGCCGTCGAGTATGACGGTGACGCCGATCCTGTCGCCCGCGGTAAAGGTCGTGAGGTAGCCGCTCTCCGCGGTGCGCGTCCCGCTGCCGCCAGAACTGAAGCCCTTTGCCATTACGTTCACACGCAGGGCGTCGCCACTGCCCATGTCGGGCTGGTCGTGGCGGCAGGAAATGAGAAACATGGTGAAAATGAGCAATGGAAAGTGAGAAGTGAGAAATCTCCTGAAAATGAGAAGTGAGGAGTGAGAAGTGAGAAATTTCATTCCCCGCTTCTTTGCGACTGTCGACTTGTACATATACATACCTGATAAAATCAATTTCTCGTTTCTCAATTTTTATATCATGTTACCCTGAGCGAAATTCTTTTCATGTCACCCTGAACGCAGTGAAGGGTCCCGAAATGACTGTTGCTGTCTTGTTGAGACCCTTCGACTGCGCTTGCGCTCCGCTCAGGGTGACATGTGGGGTTGAGATGGTTGTCTTCGGATTGCCTGCGACTTCCTCGCGCTACCTCGGCATAGTCCGCGAGCGGCCTCTGCTCTCGCCACGCTGCCCGGTTCCTCCTCGCGGCCCGGCATATCTCGAACAAGTTCGGCTCTGCCCTCGCTCGCAGCGTCGGAAAGACTTCGCTCCATTCCATTACGCTTCACTCAGCATGACATATATTTCGCCCGGCATGATATTTTATTTTTCAAAACATTTCTCACTCCATTACGGCGTTTCCGTCTACGGGGTTTATTGGCGACCAGGCGGCGAGGGTGGAGGAGAGGGTTATGCCGTTCAGGTTGGCCGTCAGGCGGTAGATGTACTTCTTGCCTGAGGCAAAGACAGTGGTTGTGGGCAGACGGTATGTCAGGTCGCCGCCGGCAAGGTGCACCGTGATAAAGGCGGTACCGGCCGTCAGCGTCTGGGGCACGATTATCGCGTCGTTGAACACGGGAGCGTCAAACGTCTCCGACACGTCGGCCCCGACGGTAATGTCGGTTGCCGTTCCCGCCGCGGCGACCGTCGTCGCGGCGGGGGCGGTCGATTTGTCGAGGGAGACGACCGCTTCGGGCCGGACGCCGGTTATGGTCACGCCCTTGATGTCTGTCGCTTCGAGGCCGTTGCCTGCGCGGACGGCTATCTGTATCTTCGAGAGCAGGTGATAGAATGTCATGCCGATTGCGCTGGAGGTTTTGGCCACGTTGGTCGTCCTGGCGTACATCATGTCGGAGGCTGCATAGTCGGCTATCGTCCGCTGGTCGGCACTTACGCTGTGGGTGAACGAAGTTGACGGATAAGGCTCGCCGGTTATGGTTGCGTTGGTGTGGAGGGCGTATATGTCCACATTCTGTCCGTTCTCGGGGAAGAACATCCTCGCCCCGCCCGACAAACCTCCGCTGCCGTCGGCGGTCAGGATATTGTTTCCGTAGAGCTGTGCCCCGCCGATCTCGTCCACCCACACAGCAACACTCTCGCCGCCGCGTATCTGCACGTCGGCGGAGGTGAAAGCCGCGCGGCTCTCCGTTTCGAGTTCAACGCCGCTCGAGAGGCGAAGCTCGGTACTTGTCGCCTCGTCGGGCCGGTCGGCAGCCCTGTCGCACGAAGTCATCGCCGCAGACAATGCCGCCGAGGCCAAAACCGTCATTATCAATAATCTGCTGTTCATATCAAAAGTCTGCTAAATCATCTTTTTTCGACCTCGAAGACGTCGCGGCCCGCAGCCATCTCCTGCGAGCCACAAAACCTCACCTTAAAGTGCATGCAACTGCCTGAATATCGTTATCACTTACTCCGCCGCTCCCTCCTCGTCTGCTCCCAAAGCCCAGTCGGAGACGGCGGTCGCGATCCCTCCCTCGGCAGGGGTTGCGACAAGTATCGAAGATAGCGTCATCGGCACACGCTTGTCGACGTTGAACTGCGAGAGCCGCCCCGACAGGTCGGAGACGACGGCGCACGGAGCAGGATTGCCGCCGGTGAAGCCGAGCGTCAGCGAGAGGCTCTGAACGCTGCCGATAACTCCCAACAGCCATATGGTTGCGGCATACCTGTTTTCCCCTGTCTGAGCGAACGGGAAGGCGACCGTGACCGCCACCGAGGGCTGGTCGACGTCTATCCTCCACGCCCCTGCCACGCCCGAGAGCGATGCGTCGATAGAGACCAGCCGGTCGCTTGCGTCGCCCGTCACGGTCAACTCGAGGGTCAGCGAGCGCACCTGCTGGCGCATTGGCACGGCAAGCGAGTAGTCGCGGTCTTTCTCGACGGTCAGCTCCTGCGTCCCGCTGAAAAACCAGCCCAGCTGTCCCGTGCCGTAGTTGGCCGTGGCGATACGGTCGGCAACCGTAACGCCAGCGGCGGTATTGTACACCCTGACTGTATACAGTCCCGCAGGAAAGAGGTTGTCGACCGGGTTAGTCGCGCCCGATAGCGTCGCCTTATAGTCGCCCACCTCCACGGTGTAGTCCGACGGAGCGTCTATCCCCTCGCCCCTGTCGCTCCAGTCGGGGGAGAGCGAGACTATCCGCCCGTGCTCCGGATGGTCGGTGGCATCCTTATTGCAGGACATCAAAATGAGAAACACGATGAAAATTAGAAATGAGCAATGAGAAGTGAGAAATTTCATTCCCCGCTTCTCTGCGACTGCCGACTTGTAGCTATACATACTCATACCTGATAAAATCAATTTCTCGCTTCTCGTTTCTCAAATTTTATATCATGACATCCTGAGAGCATTTTTCATGTCACCCTGAGCGCAGTCGAAAGGTCTCGGTGATACCGTTCAATCAGTCATTTTGAGATGCCTCGACTTCGCTCAGCATGACATTTTATTTTTCAAAACATTTCTCGCTTCTCATTTCTCACTCCTCACTTTGAAACCGCCATCAGCAGATGGCTCTCCTGAAACACGCTGCCCGAGGGCGAAGTCGCCCCGACTACGTTGCGGAACGCTACTTCGCCCTGCCCGCCGGAAGCGGCGACGGGATACTTGCGGGTGCGCTGGACGTCCGTCCATATCTTCATCTCCAGCGGGAACTCGCGCAGCCGTTCCGTCCACACCTGCTCGAGGAACTCCTCG
>JAIRQC010000047.1 GCA_031256675.1 Rikenellaceae bacterium | reverse complement strand
CACGCTGCTGCTGCCCGACGGCGGGCGGGCGACGGTCATGGGCCACGACGTGGTGCGCGACATGAGGGCCATACGCTCCATAGCGGGCTACATGCCCGAACGCTTCTCGCTCTACCAGGACATGTCGGTCGAGGAGAACCTCCGCTTTTTCGCCACCCTTTTCCGTACTACCGTCGAGGAGAATTACGACCTTATCAAAGACATTTACAGCCAGATAGAACCGTTCCGCAAGCGTCGGGCAGGGGCGTTGTCGGGCGGCATGAAACAGAAACTCGCCCTTAGCTGCGCGCTGATCCACCGCCCCGAGGCGCTGTTCCTCGACGAACCCACCACGGGCGTCGACCCCGTGTCGCGCTCCGAGTTCTGGCAGATGCTGGGGCGACTTAGAGAGCAGAATATCACCATAATGGTCTCCACTCCCAATATGGACGAGGCGGCGCAGTGCGACCGTATAGCCCTTGTGCGCGAGGGGCGGTTCCTGAAAATCGACACCCCGGCGGGCGTCGTCGACGACTTCCGCGAGAGGCTCTGGGCCGTGCGGAGCGACCGTATGCACCCTCTGCTGGCCGACCTGCGCAGCCACCCGCAGGTGCACAGTTGCTTCGCAATGGGCGGCACTCACCACATTACCGTCGGCGAAGCCCTGACCGAGAGCGTGTTGGCCTCATATCTCGCCGGTCGGGGGCACACGGGCGTGGTGGTCGAACCCGCCAGGCCAACCATAGAGGACTGTTTCATGCTGATGACAGAGGAGTAATTTAGGTAGAACCAAAAAAACGGACGATGAACGATACGGTTATAGAGGTCGAGGGTTTGACCAAGCGGTTCGGCAGTTTTACGGCGGTCGACGGCATCGGTTTTTCCGTTGCGCGGGGCGAGATATTCGGCTTCCTCGGGGCCAACGGCGCAGGCAAGACCACCGCCATGAAGATGCTCTGCGGCATCAGCCGTCCCACCGCCGGACGCGCCGTGGTGGCGGGTTTCGACGTTGGCCGCCACAGCGAACAGATCAAGCGGCACATCGGCTACATGAGTCAGAAATTCTCCCTGTACGGGGAGCTTAAAGTATGGGAAAACATCCGTCTCTACGCCGGCATATACGGCATGAAAAGCGACGAGATCGCTGCCAAGACCGAGCGTGTGCTGGCCTCGCTGGGGTTCGAGAACGAGCGCAATTCGCTCGTCGGGTCGCTGCCGCTGGGGTGGAAGCAGAAGCTGGCCTTTGCGGTGTCGATCTTCCACAACCCACAGATCGTATTCCTTGACGAGCCAACCAGCGGCGTCGACCCTTCGGCGCGACGACGTTTCTGGGAGCAGATATACGCCGCAGCCGACAGCGGCATAACCGTTTTTGTTACAACTCACTACATGGACGAAGCGGAGTATTGCGACCGCGTGTCGATCATGGTCGACGGCCGCATCGAGGCCCTCGACACTCCCGCCGGCCTCAAAGAGCGTTTCGGCGCAGAGGACATATACGGAGTGTTTCACCAGCTCGCCCGAAAAGCACAAAGAGGAGAAGGGTAAGTCAGTTATATGTGATAATTACTAATTAATCACTTGGTTTTATGCACCGTACCAGCCAGTTCGCGGCCTTTGTCCGCAAGGAGATCTACCATATTTTTCGCGACCGGCGCACAGTCATGATCATGCTGGTGATGCCCATCGTTCAGATCATCCTCTTCGGCTTTGCCATCTCCAACGAGGTGCGCAACGTCCGGCTGGTGGTGCTCGACCCCTCGCGCGACGCTACGACCACACAGATCGTCGAGAGTTTCCGCGCCAACAGCTACTTCACGCTCATGGGCAGCATCAACACGCCCGATCAGATCGAGCCTCTGTTCCGCCGCGGCGAAGTGGACCTTGCCCTGGTCTTCGGCCCCAATTTCCACGACGACCTGACCCGGGAACATCGCGCACAGGTGCAGCTTATTGCCGACGGCGCCGACCCCAACATGGCCTCCATGATCACCTATTACGCCTCCAATATAATACAGGGCGCGCTCATGCCCTCTGCACAACAGCCGTCCGTCACACCTTCCCCGATGATCATCGTTCCGGAGATCAAACTGCTCTACAACCCGCAGATGAAGAGCGCATACAACTTCGTGCCGGGCATTATGGGCTTCATACTGACGCTGATATGCGCCATGATGACCGCCGTGTCTATCGTCCGCGAGAAGGAGCGCGGCACGATGGAGGTGCTACTGGTGTCGCCCATGCGCCCGATCTTCATGATCGTGGCCAAAATGGCGCCATACATGCTGGTGTCGGCGGCCAATCTGGTTACCATCATACTGTTGTCGGTCTACCTGCTGGGCGTTCCCGTGACGGGACATCTGTGGCTGATGGGGGTGACGTCGCTGCTGTTCATCTCGGCCTCGCTGGCGTTGGGGCTGCTGATCTCGACGCTGGTGCGCACGCAGGTGGTGGCGATGATATTGTCGGGCATGGCGCTGATGATGCCCGTTGCGATGCTCTCCGGAATGATGTTCCCTGTGGAGAGTATGCCCCTGATCTTGCAGTGGCTCTCGGCCATCATTCCGGCGCGGTGGTATATCGCCTCGATACGCAAGGTGATGATCGAGGGGCTGGGCATAGAGTATGTGCTTACCGAGATTGCCATAACGACAGGCATGGTCGCCGCACTGATCGGGATCAGCCTTTCGAAATTCAAGAACAGGCTGGCATAGCCATAACATCAAAGTTATGTTGAAGTTTCTGATAGAGAAAGAGTTCAAGCTGATCCTGCGCAATCCGATATTGCCGAGGCTGATCTTCATAATGCCGGTCGTTCTGCTGGTCATCCTGCCCAACGCGGCCAATTACGAGGTGCGCAACATCAATCTGGTCGTGGTGGACAACGACCACAGCAGCTACTCCGCACGGCTAGTGGCCAAGAGCGCCTCGTCGGGCTATTTCCGGCTGGTGGCCTCCGAGGCGAGCTACGAGCAGGCGTTGGAGAGGCAGGTCGAGCGCGGGCGGGCCGACGTGGCGCTGGAAATCCCGCAGGGCTTCGAGCGCGACCTCGTCAGGCAGGGTTCGGCCCGCGTACTGATCTCGGCCAACACCGTCAACGCCACCAAAGGGGCACTGGGCAGCTCATATCTTGCCTCCGTCACGGCCGACGTCACCCGCGAGATCAATCTTGAACGAGGCGCGGAGGCCTTCGCGTCGCAGACGCCGACGATAGACGTCGCTACGCGCAACCGGTACAATCAGGACATGGACTACCGCGCATTTATGGTACCGGCGCTGATGATGATGCTCATGACGCTGCTGTGCGGCATGATGCCCGCCGTGAGCATCGTCGGCGAGAAGGAGACCGGCACCATTGAACAGATAAACGTGACGCCCGTCACCAAATTCAAATTCATCCTCGCCAAACTTATCCCGTTCTGGACGATCGGTTACATCGTGTTGACCGTCGCGCTTTTTCTCTCCCTGCTTTTGTACGGTTTATGGCCCGAAAGCAGCCTTCTGACGCTTTACGCAGGGGCGACCGTATTCATTGTGGTGATCTCCGGCATGGGGTTGCTTGTCTCCAACTCGTCTTCGAACATGCAGCAGGCGATGTTCGTGACGATATTTTTTCTGGTGATTTTCATGCTGATGAGCGGCTTCTTCACGCCTGTGACCAGTATGCCGGAGTGGGCGCAGTGGGTGACGGTGTTCAATCCGCAGCGTTACTTTGCCGAGATCATGCGTATGGTCTACATCAAGGGCAGTTCCATTGCCGACCTGTGGCGCGACTTCCTCGCCCTCGGCCTCTTCGCCGTCGTACTCAACGGTCTGGCAATAATCAGCTACCGGAAACGGGTGTAAAAATTTTCATATCTTTGTCTTTTAGTTTACGATTAAACGATCTTAGATTAAGATTAAAAAGCAAAAGATATGCCAGGAAAGGATTTACATAGCCAGCCATTTGATGAAGGAACAATAACAAAATTGAAAATCTTTGAGAATTATGCCAAAGAATGGATTCCGACTTTTGTTATGAGTGGTTCTGTAAAAGAAATATGGATATTCGATTTCTTTGCAGGAACAGGTTACGACTTAAACGGAGTTGCCGGTAGTCCGATACGCATCTTACAGCAAATCAAAAATCAGATTGGCAATATTCCTAAGAAAGGAACAAAAATCAATGTTTATTTCAATGAGTTTGAAAAAGAAAAGTATAATCTTTTAGAAGAATCTTGCAAACAGTTTTTATCGAACAATCCTGAATTGGAAAGAGGCGGATTAGAAGTGCATTATCGCAACGCGGATTTTGCCGAGTTATTTCCGGAAGCAATAGAAATCATTCAAGAATATCCTTCTTTAGTCTATTTAGACCAAAATGGAATGAAGTTTTTATCTGATAAATATTTCTTGGAGTTAGAGAAAACGAAAACTACAGACTTCCTTTTTTTTCTGTCATCTTCTTATTTTTGGCGGTTTGGCAACGAAAAGGCATTTAAAGATAATTTGAATATTGATATGAACAAAGCAAAACAAAATCCATATAAATACATAAGAGCATTTTAGAGCAATTAAGGGAGAAATTGCCAAAAAACACAAGATATTCTCTCTATCCGTTTACTATTAAGAAAGGTGCAAATGTCTACGGAATAATTTTTGGTGCAAGCCATCCTCTTGCTGTTGATAAATTTCTAAAAACTGCTTGGAAAGAAAACAATCTGAATGGAGAAGCAAATTTTGATATAGATGATGATGTAGATAAGCAGCAACTTGATTTATTTGAAAGTAAAAAACTGACGAAAATTGAGAGTTTTGCTGGCTCTTTGCGCAATAACATCTTAAATGGGATTATCAAAACAAATAAAGATGCTTATGTGTTCACATTGAAACAGGGGCATATTGATGCCCACGCCACCGAAGAAGTGAAAAAGATGAAAAAGGAAAGTTTAATTAGTTATTCGGAAAGAACTCCGTTGATTAACTATGACCAAGTAATTAAAAACAAGCGAATTATTGAATATAAGATAAGTTAGCAATGAAGACAACAAAAATCGAATGGACAGATAAAACATGGAACCCTGTTACGGGTTGCACTAAGATTTCGGCAGGTTGCGTGAATTGCTATGCCGAAGTGATGGCTCGCAGATTGCAAGCAATGGGGCCGGATAAATATAAAAATGGTTTCAATCTGACATTACACAAGGATGTTTTGAGTGAACCGTTGAAATGGAAAAAGCCGCATACAATTTTTGTATGTTCGATGAGCGACTTGTTTCATAAAGATGTACCTGATGAATTTATCACCCAAGTAGTCGGCGTTATTAGATTAACGCCGCAACACCGATACCAACTGCTTACCAAAAGAGTAGAACGAATGGCTGACTATTTTTCGACACGACAAATACCCGATAATGTTTGGTTGGGTGTTACGGTAGAAAATCGGGAGGCCAAAAAACGTATTGATTATCTGCGAACATTAAGTGCGCCTATCCGTTTTTTATCGTGCGAGCCGCTTTTGGAAGATTTGGGCGAAATAAATTTTGATAATATTGATTGGGTTATTGTCGGTGGGGAAAGCGGAACAAGCGCACGTCCTATGAAAGAAAAATGGGTGCTTTCCATTAAAGAACAGACAGAAAAACAAGGATCTGCATTTTTCTTTAAGCAATGGGGCACTTGGGGCCGCGATGGCGTTAAACGGAATAAACATGAAAATGGTAAATTGATTGGCGGGGAAATTTATCAACAAATGCCCGAGATAAAACATGATAATTCATTATTGCTTGCATAAAATATTAATCTATATAAACTCTAACTATGGCTATAAATATCCGCAACATCGAGGGGATGAGCGAAGATCAGATCAACTATGAGCTCAAACGTGGCGGCCGCTTCGTGGTCTATTTATACTGCGTCTCCATCGTCGTGCTGACCTTCAAACGACCGGGCGACGTCTATTTCATCAAGGCCGGCGAGCCGTCGATCAAATATGGCCTCTGGCTGTCGCTCGTCTCGCTGCTGTTCGGCTGGTGGGGCCTTCCGTGGGGGCCAATCCACACCGTTGGGTCGCTGTGGACCAACTTCCGCGGCGGCAAGGACGTTACCAACGAAATGCTTACCGCCCTCCGCGGCGAAACTACCTGAACTGCACCACATCCGGCGACGAGGGGACGAAACGGTAACGGGTTACCGACTGCTGTGTAGACAGTTCCGCCCAGCGACCTTCGAGCCAGCCGCCGTGGCCGAGGAATATGCCCAGACGTATCTGTAATGCAGGGAATATCAACCTGCTGTTGCGCACCCGCATCCCCACGCCGAACGATGAGAAAAAACGGTCGCGCAACAGGTTTGCATGGTCGCCGAGCACCCCTGCGTCAGCGTAGGAGAAGACCGTGATCTGAAATCCGTAGGGACGGTAAGGGGTGAAAAATACCGTTTCGAGGTTGAGCGCCGCCCTGTTGTGCCCCATGTAGGGGCTGCTGAAGCCGACGAGCGACGCAGGACGGGCGAAGTTCACCGCCTCGTTGCACCCGACCATCCTCTTCCATCCGCGCATGTAGTGGAGCTGCGTGAAGTGCCTCACCCTGCATCCCCAGAGGGGGAACAGCGGGGTGAACGAGCGCAGGTTCAGGTCGACGACCATGCGGTTCCAGCGGCGCGTCCCTTCGTCGACATACCCGCCGAGGGCAAGCGACCCGCCGATGTAATTTTCTCGCGACGAGAGCTTTCCGGCCATCAGGTTGGCCCCGCAGTAGTAGTTGTCGGCGAACTCTTCGACGGCATACCCTCCGATCAGTTCGGCGCGATAGCCCGCCGACAGGTACTCGATGTTGCCGTAACCGTACAGCATCGAGGTGGTGTAGAATTTCTCGCGGTAGAGCCCCAGAGCGACCATCGCCCGCGACGAATTGTGGTATGCGGGATTGATCCCCGCCGCCACTCCTGGCCGCTCGTCGAAGCGCGTACCGTACCATGCAGCCGAGAGGTATAGCGAGCCGCCGAACGACCGCTTTCGCGCAAGGATCCCCCACGCATTCGCCGCGGCGTAGCCGACCATGGCCGAACTGTCGGCACAGCTGAGTCCCACGAGGTTGCGGTCTATCCTGCCCTCGACCCCGAGTGCGAAGTCGGTGGGGCGGAGCAACTCCTTGACCACGTTCCCGCCGAGGTATGTGTGTTCGAAACTGCGTCCGCCGCCGATGCTGCCACGGAAGAACGTACCGAGGATGTTCGAGGCCGAATATTCGGCCTCGTTGCCGCCGTAACGCCATCGTTTGAGGTCGAAGTTGGTGGTGACGGTCAGGCGGTTGCCCGTTCCGGCGAGGTTGGCGTCGAACAGGTTTAGCGACGAGCGACCCAGATCGATGCGCGCGTCGGCGCCGATGCTCCAATTGTCATGCACGGTGACCGTTATGTCGACCGTCGCGCTGTCGAGGGGCGATATGGCCGCGTCGACGTCCGTCCGATAGATGTAACCCATCGATTCGAACAGCTGTTTATTCTTGACCATCACCGCCGGATCGAGCCGTTCGCCCTCATGGAAGAGCAGGCTTCGTCGCAGCGCCTTTTCGTGCGTCAGTGCGTGCAGACTGTTGCCCCAGCGGTTGAGCCGGCTGCGATCGTCGAACGGTTTGCGGCGCACGATGGTAACGGAGGCTATCTCCAGCCCTGCGAAAGGTTTGTAAAGTTCGGTCTCGTCGAGTGCCTTACCGCCTTGCGCCGCATCGCCGCCGCCCCTGACCATCGCATCGTAGAGCAGTCGCGAGAGCCACGTCGAGCGCGAGCGGACGGCCAGCGAATCGAAAAACCGTCCCTCGCGCGTCGCCGCATCCAGCGTCGCCGTCGAATCGGCGGGCAGGGCCACGCTGTCGGGAAGCAGCGCCGGACGGACTTCGGGGCGCGGTTCAGTGGATGTTTCGGGGGGCGGTTCAGGGTGGGTTTCGGAGAGTCGTTTAGAGGGCGGTTCGGGGGATGTAGTCAATTCGGGGCGCGGTTCAGAGTGTTGTTTAGGTAGCGTTGGGGGGTGGGCCTGGGACGTTTCAGGGGACGTTTCGGGCGCATGGTCGGTCGCGACGGCCCCCGGGCAGGAGGCCGCCGACACAAGCAGCAGGGTTATGGCCCAAAATATTTTCATCTGAACAGGGGCGAGTTTGCTGCCTGAAAAAATTTTCGGGCAGCAAACTCGGCGTTTCCGACGCCACAAAGTTAAGAGTTTGTCTAAATTTCAGGCGTAAATAGTATTATTTTCGATGCTTTGGCTTCGCGCTGCTTTCGGCCTCCCCGCGGCTATCCCGGCAGAGTCCGCCTGTGGACTATGCCCTTGCCCTTTCATCGCTTCGAGCGTCGGTTCAACGCTCCTGCATGGCGCATGGCCGATCCGCTGTAACGAAAAAGAGGCGTTAAAAGTGCGGGGAGGTGACACGATAATTTTGAAGGCTAAATTATTGGACAAACTCCAAGCAAAAACCTCTCCGAACGACCGGTTAGCACAAAAACAAGCCCCCGCCGACTGGCAGGGGCTTTTGACTTTTTGTCATTGTTTCGGGCTATGCCCCGCAATGACGGGGAAACTTGCAATTGTGCGGCGCCCGTTCACGTGGCGGAGGGGTACGAGCGAGCAGCCTTGCAGCAGTAAAGATCCTTACAGCACATAACTCGGGTCCGAGACGCATCTTACAGAATATGCATAGCTACGATAATTGAGGGAATAAGATACAGACGTGGAGGTAAACACATTATAGGCGCCCGGACTAAAGAAATATCCGTAATTATAAGTAGGGCTATAACCAGACATGATAATAGACGACGACCACATATAAACAGAGCCGTTAGAAGCAGTGAACGAACCATTCGTGTTTCTGCCGCCGCCGTTGCTCGGAAAGTATATGCGTCCATTCACCGGAAAGTTGCCGTCTACATTGATCATCGGCCAGTAACGCAAGCCCGACCTGTTGTCCCGATACCACTCGAGTCCTGTGCGGTTGTTATTATTAACATCGGAGTCTACGGTAAAGTTGTAAAAACATGTGTTAGGCGCCAGTCTCCATCCTGCAGGACAGGGATCGTAAAGGCTTTTTTGCGGCGGTATCGTAAAATAGTACATATTATACGTTAACAATGTCGCCTTGTCGTGCCAGTAATAAAAAAATCGCCTGATTGGTGGATAAACGGCATCGCCTTCGCCAAAATCGTAGCCGTCGGCCCAGTTGTCATAGGAGCGCATATTATTGTGCATCATGAACGTCAGCGGATGTTGTACTGCGTATGCCAAGCCTTTGCCCGACCCGTATCCCGCCTGCGTTGCGTTGGCATTATTAGAGTATGTCACCGACCCTCCGTTAATGTCGTACAGCGGGGTATTTGTCGGGAACGGGTCTTTGCGCCCCCACTGGTAAAAGAAGTAACCTTTGGATGTTGAGGCTATTTGCTCCGGATAATCCTCCCGTTGCCCGAGGTTGCGGTCCATGACGAAACCGTTCTTTAACACCCCGTTAGAAGCTGTGAATACGGACGTATTGTAGCGGTGCACCGCTCCGCCCGCAACAGGATAGACGAACTTGTTCGGGACAGGGGGGACATGGTTGACATCGGGGTTGTAGTCCGTCACCCAGAAGTGCCATGACCACAACGGCAGGGTAAGGTCGCTGTCCTTGTAGACGCCGAGCACAAAACTGCCATGTTTGGCATTCTTGGGCACCGTAATGTCGAAGTAGTCGCTCACGCCCGCTCCGGTCGACTTGCTGATGATGATGTTTGAGGTTCCCGAAGGCCTCACAATATCCGGTTCGTCCTGCCAGATCAGCTGCACCCTCCAAGGCACGCTCTCGCCCAGCATGTTGGAGGGAACGTTCTCGTAAAATTCGCCCCAGAACCTGTCTACCTGGCTCGGGTAGATGCGGTAGACGGTCGAAGCGTTGGCCACGGGCGGATTGAGGATATAGGTGTTGGCGGCCTGCCTGAACCTGACCACGCCGATATTGTCTATGCGGCTGTCCACGGTATAGTCGTTGACGCCCCTGATGGTGACCGAGAGCCTGTAATTGCCGTTACACTTTATGTCGAAGTTGTTGGTGGTGTTCTCTCCGGGGTAGAAGATGTAGACCACCTGTTTGGCGGGGCTGCTGTTGTCGTGGGCGTAGATTTTGATATATGTTGCCTCCACGGGGGCGTAGATGTTTTTGAGTTTGGGGTTGCTGTTGGTGACGCTGCCCTTCATGTTGACGGGCATGTACCAGTATAGCTGCGACGCCACGCCGTTGGATGCGGGTATGTTGGAGGCGCTCGGCGCGTAGTCGATGGCGGTAACGGTGTTATTGGCAGGGAATATGCCCGAACGGGAGAACAGCGACTCGTAAATGTACATCTCGGAGGGTACGTTGCACAACTGGGCCGCGTCGACCGTGACGCCCGCGCTGGCGGGCACCGTCAGGTCGAGCTGAATGCGGGCCATGCAGTGCCTCATCTGGACGGTTATGCCGGACACGCCGGTGGTGGATGTGATCTCTCCTGCCATAAGCAGGCGGTTGCCGGAATAGAGCTCGTTCTCGGTCGTTATGGCCTTGATCTTGTTCTTCAACTCTTGCAGGACGCTCTGTCCGGGGAGCATGTTCCACTGATATTCGGGATCGCCGAGATTGGCCAGGAAGACGAAACGCTGAGTGGTCGACCCGCCGTTGGCAAACGGGGTTGGACTGGTGACCTGAGCGCCGGAGAGATAGAGCGGAGGAGCAAAAAGGAGGCTTGATTCGGATGTTCCGTCGAACTGAAATATCCACACGTCGGCTATGGCCTGCTCGTCGGAGGGGGAGATGCCCGACGCACGGGTCTCGGTGGCGTCGCTGCGCTGCGACCACGGCTCTTCGACGGTATAGTTGATTTTTATCTTCCCTTCGCCTGTTCCTGCGTTGAAGTCTCCCAGCTCCTCCTTCGCGCACGAAGCCATCATCAGCGTCGCCGCCAGACCGAGTGTCGATATTATGTTTGTTCTTCTCATGGCATTACTATATATGTGATCACAAAGTTGCATTCACCTTTACGCACCGGATAGCTCTGCCATCCATGCGTGATGTAAAAGATAGATTGACATTCATATAGCTATAATTTGGATCTACGTCCGCAAACAGAGTTACCATTCCTCCATTTATTGGACCGCTGTAAGACGGCGGCATTGACTCCCACAAGGAGGAATTTGTACGCCCAACAATAACATCAGGCGACATCTGATCTGCGATGCTTCTATTGCGGTATCCGGTAAAAGGAAAAGCTATTGCTCCATCGGCCATTCCCGTGCCGGGCCAGTAACGCGCGTACAGGTAGCCATTCTTGACCAATTCCAGTCCGCGATTATAGTTGAACACCGTTCCTTCTGAAGCTCCATTAAAACTCGAATTAGTGCAATAAAAATCAAGGTACGTATACGTGTTCGGCACCTGCCAGCCGTATGGGCACGGATCGTAGAGGCTGCGTCCTGTGGTCAGGAGTAAAGCGCTAAATGTGCCCTTCAAATTCGGATCTTTCCACAGGTATATGGGATTGTTCCCCGCCCCTGGCTCGGACGTTTTGTCCCAGTCGCAGACAAGGTTGTCATTCCTGTAATAGTAAGTCAGGGGGAAGTGTATCGAGTTCTCAATGGAAGCGTCAGTGCCCGGGCCGCCGACCTCCGATGCTATGGAGGTCTCTACCTCGACGACCGACGGCTCGCCATATGTCGGCTGGCCGAGTGGCCCTGTCCCCGTCGGGTTGGCGGTATATTTGAAGGTATAGAGCTTGTGCGGGGCAGGGAACGGGTCCTTGCGCCCGTACTGATAGTAAAGCTGTCCCCGCGAAGTTTTCTCGTAGTATTCATACTCGGCAAAGGTACCCAGGTTCCTGTCCATTATGACGGCGTTCTCATATATTCCGCCCGGACGCCACGGATTAGAATAATCTGTGTATCCTCGCGAATCGTAACCGTAACGGTACACCGAGCCGTTGCGTGCCGCATAGGCATACTGCGTTGGGCTGATGGCCGCCTTCACGTCCGGATCGTAGTCCGTCACCCAGAAGTGCAGCGACCACAGGGTGGGCTCATTAACATCCTGCACGTAGTTCCGGTCGAGGTTGTTGTGGAATATTCCGACGGTAAAGTTGCAGGGGGGCGCGTCGGCGGGCACGACGATCTCGAAGAACTGGTCCACGCCCGTCGGATCGTATTCGGGAAAGCCTGTGGAGCCATTGTAGGAGCCCACGGGACGCAGGTTGATCTTGCCGTCGTCGGTTCGCGAGGTTGTTACCAGGCCCGGAGCGTCGGCCCAGATCAGGTTGGCCCACCAGCGCTTTCCGTTGGGGGCGGCGCCGAGGAACGCATTGGCCGAACCCTGTCCGTAAAGGTTGCTTGTGGAGGGGTCCCAGAATGTGTTGATCTGCTCGGGATAGATGCGGTATGTGCGCGTGGCCCCCGTTCCTGCCAAGCGCGGCGGGTTGAGGATGTAGCAGTTTGCCGCTTTGCCCCTGCGGTCGACGACCTCGTTGTTCGACACGCGCTCGTCCACGGTCGGATCGCCGGGGCCGTTGATGGTGACGTTGATGATGTAGCGGTTGTTCGGCTTCAGGTTGAAGTCGTTGATCATGTTTTCCCCCACGTAGAAATTGTAGACGACCTCCTGCTTCGTCGCCGCATTGTAGGTGACGACGCGAACATGGGTCGCGTTGGGCTTGGCCGAGCGGTTTTTGAGCCTGGCGTCGCTGTTTGCGCTCGTCCCCAACTCGTTGCGGGGCACGTACCAGTAGTATGTCACTACGCCGGCAGTCGTATTTTCGGGATAGTCAAAATAGCGTGTGTCGCCATATTTCGGGTAGGTGTCGCCGGCTGCAATGGTCGTCGCGCCCGCCGTCAGGTCGAGGCGGTCGGGGACGGAACACAACTGCACCGAGCGTACCGTATAGGCGGTGTTGTTGTACAGGGAGAACTGCAATTTGGCCACGTTGCGTTTGAGGTTGAACGAGAGCGGCGTTCCTGAACTGATCGTCGCATCGAGGTACGCGCTCATCGTTAACCTGCTATGCGAATATGTATCGGACTCCGCGTAGATCTTTTTGTAGATCCTGCATGCGTCGGCAAGCGTGCTGTGGCCCAGCACAAGGTTCCATTCGAAAGCGGGGTCGGCAGTATTGGCGACCACCACCACGCGGCAACTGGCGGTAGTGGGCAGTAGCGACATGGTTGCGCTGCCGCCCGACACGCTGTAATATTGCGGCGGGGTTATGAGTTTGCTGGCGTCGGTCGTGCCGTCGAACTGCAACATCCACACGTCGGTGACGGAGTTCTCGTCTATGCCCGAGGCGGGGGCCCTTGTGCCGTCGGGATCGACGAACGGGGCGTCGCCCTCGCCCGGGTCGACGCTGAATATTGCCGGCAACTCTATGCGCTCGCCCGCAGGCACGACGGCCTCCTGCCCCATGTCCACATCTTTGGTGCACGAAGCCATCGCCAATGTCGCCGCCAAACCGATAATTATTATGTCTGTTCTTTTCATTGCCTTATGTTTTTCGTCATTGCGAGGGCCCTGCCCGAATTGCGTACAGCCTGTTTTCGACCGCTTCGGCCTGCGCCCCGCGACGACGGTACTCTCTCTATTGTCAACCGGCTCAGTCCACCGTCGTGCTGCTGCCGTTTTCTGTCCAGGTGCCGACGGGGAATGTTCCGAGGAGCGTCAGTCCCGTGTTGCCCACGTCCATGCTGCCGGCGTCGTAGGGATCCCACGGACGGCAGTCGTAGGTCACGGTGAGCATTTGCGTGGTGACGTTGATGTGGAAATTGTAGTGCATCGACGACTTTACCGTAATGGTGAGCGGAATATCCTTGGTTATCGTGCCGCCACTGTAGGTAATGTCAAAACGGAACAGCAGCGACATGATGTTGCTCAAAGCATAGTTGGCAGGAAAGACCTTCGTCGCCGCGGCGCTCACATATTTCTGCGGGCCCGAGCCGGCATTGAGCGTAATGGTCACAGGGGCCGACGTCGCCTGGCCT
The DNA here is from genome assembly GCA_031256675.1 of Rikenellaceae bacterium. GTDB lineage: Bacteria > Bacteroidota > Bacteroidia > Bacteroidales > Rikenellaceae > JAIRQC01. Next base: position 2,051 of record JAIRQC010000047.1, on the reverse strand, counting down.
TCGACGTCGTTGAGGCCTAGTTTCGGATGATAGTATCCATATTCGCCGCGATAGAGCAGCATGGCGTTGGCAATGGTGAAGTTCGTCGCTGAAGCCTGAATGAAATCGAAACTCAAATCGGCCGACACATCTTTCAAGGTCAGCGAAGCGGGCACAGGCACCTTTTTGTAGCCGTTATAGTCGCCGATCGTGTTGGCCGGATTGTTGGCCAGGGTACGAAAGTCGACAGGGAAAGGCTGCGACGACACCTGCAACGACGAGGTTAATGGGTACTTTATGCGCACCGAACCGCCACTATTGTATGTCGCCGTAAACCCCGGTGTGTACATGTAGCACTCAAGAGCATTGTTCTTTTCCCTTAAGAACAGCCCACTCTCAGGATTGTAAGCGGTTGGGGAGACAGGCGTTCCGTCGTCGTTCGTAGTGCAGGGGATAAGCAGCCCTGCGTGGTTCATGTTGGTGCCATAGCGATAGGTGCCGGTCTCGTATAAGCCGCGTGCCGGTTCGTTGCTCGAATTATAGTATAATATGAAGCCGAAGGTCGTATTCTCCGGATATGGCGCCCTTGTCGACATGTCGAAATCAATGCCCCATTCTTCTTCCTCCTGCGGCGCGACGGGACCCTGCTTCGCGCACGAAGCCATTGCCACGGCAAACGCTATACAGAGAATTGACAGTATGTTTTCTTTCTTCATGACCGTGATGTTTTTGTCATTACAGGTGCAGCGTTTTTATCTGTTTTCGTCATGGCGACGGCATTTATCCGAAGCAATGACGGCATGGCCCCATGACGTCGGCATGCCGTCAAATTTGAATATCTATATCCTCGCTGCCCCATGGCACGACGCTCAAAACGTCGAAGTTTATGAATTTGATATAGTCGAGACACTTTATGGGGAGGTTGTATCTGTACCCCGTCCTCAGGCCGCGGTCTCCGTTTGAGGTCTGCAAGGTAGCCAGGTCTATTATGAACGGGTCACTGAACTGGGGCGTGGTCTCGTCTTCGTTGAGGTTGAAATAGACCGTTACTTTCAGTTTGCGGTTGGTGACGGAGGCGGATGCAACCGCTATCTCGGGCAATACAAAATTCACATGATATGTGGAATACGTCCAATTGACGCCGTTATAAATATAGCGATATAACTGGAATCCGCAGATACTCTCCAGCTCGCTGACCATATCGGTGGTGGTGCAAACGCCATTGGTGGCGTTGAAAGTGCCCCGTCTCGGCAGCCAGGCGCCGCCGTCGACAGTTTCGAGCCTGACCTTTCTTACATACAGCAGCCCGCCGCCGACCTCTATCGTAAATTGCAAATTCAGCCACGCCATTACATGATTGAACGTAATCGTTCCCGTGGCGAGCTGCGCAGGATCCTGGGGATTGACGCCCTTTTTCGCAACCCACAGGTAGTCGGTCGAGCCCGTTTTGTTGGAATTATACTGTTCAACGGCCGACACATCGAACGGGATGGCCGTAATGTCGGTCACAAACGGGTTGTAGGGATAGTAGCCGTAAATATCTATCTTGCCTTTGTTTTTGTAAACGGGGATCTGTTCATAAAAGTTGCCGTTCTGAAGCAGGGCTTCCCACTTGTTGTAATCATACTCGTAATTGACCGGGTCGCGACGGATAAGCCTGGTGAACAGGTTGCTATAGCCGTTCATGTGCGGAACGGATGTGCTATTCTCGGTCATCAGGCTCAGTCCGATTTCGTGCCATGGTTTATCGCTGCTAACATTATGTATATACACATACGTACGATTGTCGGTGCTTCCACTATTGAAGTGGCCTTGGTCAAATACGAACCTCGTGTCATCCTCCATGGCGGCCGTATCGCCAGTAGCTATCAGGGGGGTGGCCAGCGTGAACAACGCCGTCTCGTTATCTTCCGGGCCCGGCCACGATTCCTTGCCGCACGAAGCAAGCACACTCGCCGCAATGGCAAGGAGCACACTGTATGTTTTGCTGTTTTTCATGATCTTACCAAATTTGAACCGCAGGAATCGACAGCGACGTCGCCCAATTGCTGACAATCGGCGTCGACATGGTC
>JAIRQC010000138.1 GCA_031256675.1 Rikenellaceae bacterium | reverse complement strand
TGGTATAGCGTTGCTATCGGCAGCCCCATAACGTTGTAGAACGACCCTTCGATGCGGCGTATGGCGACGTAGCCTATCCACTCCTGCACGCCGTATGAACCCGCCTTGTCGAACGGACGGTAACGGTCGACGTAATACTCGATTTCACCGTGGGCCAACTCGTCGAACCACACCTCCGTCCGCTCCGAAAAGCTCTCCTCGTGCACCGCAGAGCGCGCCACGACCCCCGTCACCACGCTGTGCTGCCGCCCCGAAAGGCGCGCGAGCATCGCCACGGCGTCATCGCGGCCTGCGGGTTTGCCGAGGATCTGCCCGTCGAGGATCACCACCGTGTCGGCCGTAACCAATACATCATCTGTGGCGAGCGGCAGCGGATAGCCTGCCGATTTGAGGCGAGCCAGATACAGCGGCACTTCGTGCGGCGGCAGCGAGGCGGGATAACGCTCGTCTACGCCGAACCTGTCGGCCACAGTAAAGCGCAGACCGCACCCGGCGACGAGTTCACGACGCCGGGGCGACCCGCTGGCAAGTATGATATGTAACTTAGAACCTTCCGTAAACACCGATGTTAAACAGTCCCTTATAACCGAAGCCCAGTTCGGCAAAGCCTCCGAAGTTGGGATGTCCGACCTTAACGCCTATGGGCGTTGCCTGAAAATTGAAATAGGTAAACGACGACTTCCGCACATCATAATTGTGGTCGGGATTGGTATCCGCCGTGTTCGGGGTCGGCGTAACCTTGCGTGAAGCAAAAGTTAGGCCAAGCCCTGTCGTAGCGTAAAGCGAAACCCACTTGCGGGTCAGATAGCGTATATCCATCTCTGCGGCGAAGCAGTTGAATGTGTTTTTGACCGTGCCTAAATTCTTGGTCTGTTCATTCTCCGCCCACAGAAATTCACATTTGGCGTCGTCGGCGCAGTGTGCAAATGTTGCGCCGAGCGAGATCGTTTTGTTGAAGCGGTACTTGTAGGCGATGTTATATGCCTGCGAGTACTTGGACTCCAGCTCCGAATAGCTGAACAGCGATACAATGGAGGTGCCTAACTTGAAGGCAAGCGACAAGAACTGGTCGGAGGTGATCCACCCCGCCCCGACGGCAAGCTCATGGTGAGGGAAGTCGGACGGCGAGTCGGCCCATTCGGGCGCGGACTGCGCCTTTGCCTGCGGAACGGCCAGCAGTAGCCCTGCGGCCAGGACAACGAACGAAATAACCTTTTTCATAACCGTTTGTGTTATTGGTTTGCGAAAACAAAGATATACAATTTTTTTACCAAACAAGCCTTTTTTGTTATTTTTTTCGGGAAATCTGTCCCGTCGCGGATTGAATTGCAGTTAAATCATTTGTTGTCATGTCATTATTTTATATCAAAATCCAACAATGTATGGCCCATTAGTGATGCTGTGAGGCGGTCGCCCGGCCGGACGGGGCCGACCCCGACCGGTGTGCCGGTGTAGAGCAGGTCGCCCGTGCGCAGGGTCATGAACCGCGAAACGTAGCTGATGATCCTGTCCACGGAGAAGATCATTTGCGACGTGTCGCCGCTCTGGCGCAATTCGCCGTTGAGGCGCATCTCGAATTGCAGGTTTTGTATGTCGCCCAAATCCTCCAATAGCAAAAACCGAGCCGAAAGTGCGGCCGAACGATCGAAACCTTTCGAAATTTCCCACGGCAGCCCGCGGCGGATGGCTTCGGCTTGCAGGTCGCGCGCCGTGAAATCTATGCCGAGCCCCACCTGAGAGTAGCAGCGGCGGGCAAACCGCTCCTCGATCGAACGTCCCACGCGGTCGATGCGCACCACCAGTTCGGTCTCGTAATGCAGCTCGCGGCTGAACGAGGGGACATAAAACGGATCGTTGTTGCGCAGCAGCGCCGTGTCGGGCTTGAGGAAAAATATCGGCTCGGCAGGAAGGTCGGTTTTGTCGTCGCCATCCCCGAGGTCGCCGGTTTTGTCGTCGCTTTTGTGGCCGCGGTCGAGTTCCCTGATATGCTCGACGTAATTGCGGCCTATACAGATGATTTTCATTCCGATATAGTATTTTCGGCCTCGCAGGGGCCGGCGGCTCCGGTTTCGTGGCTATCAGGCAAAACGTCCCTTTGTCGGCTTCGGGCCATAAGAGATACCATTTTTGCCGCAAACCTATCCGACGCGCCGGGGCCGCCGACCAGACGGCGCAACCGGTCGAAGTCGGCCAGCATCGCCTCGCGCCGCGCGCCTCCGGGGAGGATGGCCCGCAGCTCGGCGTCGGCGTTGGCGCGGCTCATCTGCTCCTGCAACAGCTCGCGCACAACCTCGCGCCCCATGATGATGTTGACCAGCGACACATACCTGATTTTCAGGAACAGTCGCGCTATCATCATCGAAAATCCGTCCACGCGGTAGCACACGAACTCCGGCGTGCCGATCAGGGCCGCTTCGAGCGTCGCGGTGCCCGAGGCGACCACCGCCGCTTCGGCATAACGCAGCAACGGGTATGTCTGGCCGAAAACAACCCGCACATTATGCCGGTCGTAAAGTTCGCGCGGCAGCCAGTCTACCCCCGCCACAACAAATTGATAATCAGCGAACCGCTCCGCAAGCTCCGCCATGAACGGCAGGTTGTGGCGTATCTCCTGGCTGCGGCTGCCCGCCAGCAACGCCACGACGGGCTTCGACGAAAGCGCGTTGGCCCGAAGAAACTCCTCGCGCGAGGGCATGGCGGCCATCTCCTCGCTCAGTGCATCGACAATGGGGTTGCCCTCGAAGACGGCCTCCACGCCGCGGGAGCGGAAATACTCCGCCTCGAACGGAAAGATAATGAAGAGCCTGTCCACATAGCGGCGGATCTTCTTCACCCTCCCCTCTTTCCACGCCCACACCTTTGGCGAGATGTAGTAGAACGTCCTTATGCCGCGCTCCCGTGCGAAGCGCGCCATGCGGAGATTGAAGCCTGGATAGTCGACAAGTATCAATACGTCAGGGGCAAAGGCCAGCACGTCCTCGCGGCACTCGCGCATCTGGCGGGCTATCGTGCGGATGTGCAGCGCGACGTTGAGCAGCCCGAAGAACGACGCGGTATTGTAATGTCGCGCCAGGGCCCCCGCCCCGCCCTGTTCGGCCATGCGGTCGCCGCCCCAGAAGCGAAATTCCGCCCCTGGATCGGCCTTTTTCAATCCGCGCATCAGGTTCGCCCCGTGCAGGTCGCCCGACGCCTCGCCGGCAATAAGATAGTATTTCATAACTTTTCAAGTAGGTCGGGGCGCAACAGTGCGGTGCGTTCGAGCGACTGCTCCTCCTGCCATTGGGCTATGCGGGCGGCGTGGCCTGAGAGTAGCGGTTCGGGCACGCGCCAGCCGTTGAACTCCGCCGGACGGGTGTAGACCGGCGGGGCGAGCAAACCGTCCTGAAAGCTGTCGGTCAGGGCCGAAGCCTCGTCGCCGATGGCCCCGGGAATGATCCGCACAACGCTGTCGGCGATCACCGCGGCGGCCAGCTCGCCCCCTGTCAGGACATAATCGCCGATTGAGATCTCGAGCGTTATCAGATGCTCGCGTATGCGGTGGTCGATCCCCTTGTAGTGGCCGCACAATATAATAATGTTCTGCAACGTCGACAACCGGTTGGCCTCGCGCTGGTCGTAACGGACTCCGTCGGGCGAGGTGTAGATGACCTCGTCGTAGGCGCGCTCGCTGCGCAGATGCTCGATGCAGCGGAATATCGGTTCGGGCTTCATCACCATGCCCGCCTCGCCGCCGAACGGATAGTCGTCGACCTGACGGCGACGCCCCTCGGCGTAGTCGCGCAGGTTGTGCACGGCGATCTCCACCAGCCCCTGCCGCTGCGCCCGGCTCACTATCGACTCGCCGAGCGGCGAGACCAGCAGCTCCGGCAGTACGGTTATTATATCGATACGCATCCCTGCAACACCTCTACTACGAACGGGTTATACAGCGTCTCGTGGCCTATCGTGCTCTCGCCGCCGTGGCCGGGGTAGATCGTCACGTCGTCGCCCAGCGGGATGATCCTCTCGAGAATGCTCTTCATGATCCATGTGTAATCGCCGCCGGGCAGGTCGGTGCGGCCGATGCTCTCGCGAAAAAGGGTGTCGCCCGTGAAGAGTATGCGCTGCTGCGGCTCGAACAGGCATACATGTCCCTGCGTATGGCCCGGCGTGTGAATGATTTGCAGCCTGCTCTGCCCGAACTCCACGCTTTCGCGCCCTTGCAGGTCGATCTCCGGCGCGGCGACCGGTGCGGCCTCGAAACCGTAAAGCCGTCCGTGCATCGGGGCCGACTCCAGCAAAAACCCGTCGCGCGAATCTATGGCCAGCTTGGCGTTGTAGGTCTCGCGCACATGCTTCACGCCGAGAATATGGTCGACATGGCCGTGAGTATTTACCGCCATGACAGGCCGCAGTCCGTTGCGGGCCATGTGGTCGTCCAGCGCGGCGTCCTCGCGGGCCGAGTAGTTCCCCGCATCAATTACGATGCACTCGCCCGTCGGGTCGCTCACGACGTATGTATTTTCGCCGAACGGATTGAAAGTAAGCCTGGCAACGGTGATCATACGATAACATTTTGCCGGCAAATTTAATCATTTTGGCCGATGTTTGTCAAATTATCGCTATTTTCGCGCCAAACACCTCCGCAGCATGAAAAAAACATTCGTCGTCACCGGCGGCAATTCGGGACTGGGCTGCCAGTGCGCAAAAAATATCGCGATGGAAAGCGCCGACAATCATGTCGTCATTGCAAGCCGCAACATGGAGAGGTCCGAACGGGCGGCCGCGAACATCGCCGGTGAAACTGGAAATCCACACATATATGCAATGCCCCTCGACCTGGCTTCGCAGGCCTCCGTCAGGGATTTTGCCGAAACGTTCGCAAGCCGCGACCTGCCTCCGCTGTACGGACTGGTCTGCAATGCTATTTCGGGTTCGGGCCCCTCCAAACCCGAATACACGGAGGATGGTTTCGAAATGACCTTCGCCACGGGACATCTGGGACATTTCCTGCTGGCAAACCTGCTCCTGAAAAACATGCAAGGCGGCGGACGGATCGTTTTCGTCAGCAGCGACCAGCACGACCCGCCGCGAATGATAGCCACGATCAGCTATACCGACGCACTCGACATTGCCCGCTCCCGATGCAACAAACATGCCGTGCGCTACTCGCTGACAAAACTGTGCAACCTGTACTGCGCCTACGAAATGGCCGAACGCGCAGTGAACAACATCTCCGTCAATGCTTTCAACCCAGGGTTCATGGCCGATACAGGGCTCGGCGGAGGTGCAAAAAGCGTTGGCGAAAAAATAATCAAACGCCTCGCCCCGCTGCTCGCCCGCCTTATGGGAAAATACAGCACGGCGCAGATCTCGGGCAAACTGCTGGCCGAGATGATGACCGGCCCGCGTTATGAGGGCGTTACCGGCAAATATTTCGACAGGGGAAGAGAGGCCCGCTCCTCCGAACTGTCGTACAGCAAGGCCAACGCCGTCAATCTTTGGGAACGAAGCATGGAACTGACAAAAAACGCTCATGGCCCGCAAAAAGAATAATTATCCGCTGATCGAGTCGCTGGAGATCACGGCGCTGGCAGCCGAGGGGAAAGCCGTCGGGAGATACAACGACATGGTGGTCTTCGTGCCGCTGTGCGTCGTGGGGGACGTTGTGGATGTGCAGGTACGGGTGAAGCGGCGGCGGTTCATGGAGGGATATGTGACGCGCTGGGTGCGACGCTCGCCGATGCGCGTCGAGCCGTTCTGCGAACATTTCGGCGTGTGCGGCGGCTGCAAGTGGCAGCACATACCCTGCGAAGAGCAACTGCGGCAGAAACGGCAGCAGGTAGTCGACCAGCTGGAACGCATCGCGCGGGTAGAACTGCCCGACGTCGCCCCCTGCCTCGCCTCGGAGCGCACGACGCACTACCGCAACAAACTCGAATACACCTTCGCCCACCGCCGCTGGCTGACGCAGCAGGAGATAGCGGCAAAGGGGGAGATCGTCGCCGGACCCGCGCTGGGCTTCCATATCCCCGGCATGTTCGACAAGGTGCTCGATGTTCGCCGCTGCTGGCTGCAACAGGAGCCGTCGAACGCCATAAGGCTGGCCGTCCGCCGGTTCTGCATCGAACACGGTTACGGTTTCCACAACGCCCGCGAGCATACGGGGCTGATGCGCAACCTGATGGTACGCACGGCCTCGACCGGCGAGGTGATGGTGGTCGTCGTTTTTGCACTGGACGACCGTGAGCGCATCGGAGCGCTGATGGAGATGCTCGCCGAAGGCTTTCCGCAAATTACCTCGCTGATGTACATTGTCAATCCCAAACTCAACGACTCCGTCGGCGACCTCGACGCGCACCTGTGGAGCGGCCGCGACCATATATATGAACAAATGGAGGGGGATAGCACCCCTGACGGCGGCGAAGCCCCGCCCCACCCTGACTTCACAAGCGGCGAAGCCCTCCCCCGCCCTCCCCTGCGTTTTCGCATCGGCCCCAAATCGTTCTACCAGACCAACTCCGAACAGGCCTTTAATTTATATAAGGTAGCGCGCGATTTTGCCGACCTGACGGGCGACGAGACGGTTTACGACCTCTACACCGGGGCGGGGACGATAGCCTGCTTCGTGGCCTCGCGCTGCCGGCGGGTTATCGGCATAGAGTATGTTCCGGAGGCGATAGAGGACGCCCGCCTCAACGCCGCGCTGAACGGCATCGAGAACGCTTCGTTCCATGCCGGCGACATGAAGGCGGTGTTGACCGACGGTTTTATGGAGGCGCACGGCCATCCCGACGTTATGATCCTCGACCCTCCGCGCGCAGGGGTGGACGAAGAGGTGGCGCGGACGATACTGCGCGCCGAACCCCGCACGATAGTCTACGTCAGCTGCAACCCCGCCACCCAGGCGCGCGACATTGCGCTGCTGGACGAAAAGTATCGCCTCGTCGCCGTGCAGCCCGTCGACATGTTCCCGCATACGCATCATGTGGAAAACGTGGTGAAGATGGTAAGGAGACAGTGACATGACAACAGCCCGTACTGTCCTGCTTGCCGCGGTCGGATGCGCCTGCGCGTTTGCTGCTCATGCCCAAACTGATACGACCTTTATACGTCAGTACAGTCAAAGGTTCAATATAAAGACCTTTATTCAAAAGAGTTATGTGCAGTTGCGCAACGCGAAGCAGCATTTAAGGCCCAATACGCCGCTGAACGTCGGCCTGGGTTTTTCCATAAAAAATACCTTCCTCGACCTGGGATACAGCTGGGGACTGGGCAACACGCTTGAGAACAGGGATATTATAAGGTCGAAGACGGTCGACTTCCAGCTGCACGCATACGGGAAACGGTATATTCTCGACCTGTATTTCCAGCAGTACAGGGGATTTTACATCGCGGCGGACAGAATTGAGATGTATCCAGACATGTCCGTCCGGCAGTACGGGGCGGAGTACTCCTATGTGTTCAACGGCAACCGCTTCTCGACAAAAGCGGCCTTTGCTCAGGGCGAAAAGCAGCTGAGATCGGCGGGGAGCGTGATCGGCGGCATAAATTTTTATCTGACCAGAATCGGTTCGCCGCCCGATCTGCTTGTTGGCAACGAGAGGCTTGTCAACAACATCCAGCTCGGCACAAACGCGGGATACGGCTACTCGTATGTCATCGACGCCCACTGGCTGCTGTCGGGCGCGCTGACGGGGGGAGTCAATTTCGGCAACCTCGTCGAAAAGTTCGGCAGGGGCGACATAGAGGTTAGTTTCAATACGTTTGCACGGATAGCGATAGGCTACAACAGGGAGAACTGGGGCGTTTCGCTGTTTTTTCTGAACAACATGCACCACTATTCGTCTTTCGGACGCAATGCGCTCAATCTGAGTTCGAGCGTCTTTCGGATCGTGGGGGTCAAACGGTTCGACGTAAGGCGCAGGAGACAGGCTATGACAGCCGGCCGGCCTCTGCGAAACCGGAGAACAATACCTTATATATAAGACGGAACAGAACTTCAACTCTCAATTTGTATAAATGAACATGGAAAAATTCATTCTGAACTACCGCCGCTACGCTTCGGCGGCGGAGCTTGCGGCGGCGGACAGCGAGCTGGTCGCCCGCGCAAAAGAGGCCTGCGGGTCGGCCTATGCACCCTATTCTGGTTTTCGGGTGGGGGCGGCGGCGCGCCTGCGCAGCGGGCAGATACTCACCGGCAGCAATCAGGAGAGCGAGGTTTTCCCCTCGGGCATATGCGCCGAACGGAGCCTGCTGTTCCACTGGCAGGCGCATCACGCCGACGATCCGATAGAGACGCTGGCCGTCGCCTCCGTTCCTGGCGAGCGGGAGTGCTACCCCTGCGGCGGATGCCGTCAGGTGATCGTCGATACCGAGAAACGGCAGGGCGCCCCGATGCGCGTGCTGATGTGCAGCTCAACGAGCGTCGCGGAGATCGCCCCTGCGCGACTGCTGCTGCCGTTCACATTTGAACTGTAAGGGTTCGCTGCCCGCCAACGGCAGAGGCAACCCGAAGCCGCAGAGCCGTCTTATGGCCTGCGGCTTCGGAGCGACCCCCGACGAAGCGGCCCGCTGCCGGTTGGCGGTCACGAAATGCCGTTTTTATTAAGGCAGCATATGGCGTATTAAAATCCTGTATTTTTGCGCGATATAATAAAATATATCAAGTTTTGATTTGCATCAAACATTATCTCATAACATGTTCCATCCCGAAGACATACTTTACGAGGACAACCACCTGCTGGCGGTGAACAAGCGTGCCGGCGACCTTGTGCAGCCCGACCCTGATGGCAGCACGGCCCTCGAGACCGAGATCAGGGCCTTTCTGAAACATCGCGGCGGCAAGCCCGGCGAGGCGTTCCTCGGGGTGGTGCACCGCATCGACCGCCCTGTGAGCGGTGTTGTGCTTTTTGCCAAGACGGGCAAGGCCCTTGCGCGCCTCAACGCCATGCTTCGCGAGGGACGTATCGACAAGACCTACTGGGCGATAACCGAACGTGCGCCGGCCGAAACGCAGGGGCGGTTGCGCCACTATATTGCCCGCGACGGCCGCGCTAACATCTCGCGCGCCCACGAAAAACCGACGCCCGGGAGCAGGGAGGCGCTGCTGGACTACCGCCTGCTGTGCAGCGGCGAACGCTGCCACCTGCTGGAGATCAGGCTGCTGACCGGCCGCCACCACCAGATACGCGCCCAGCTGTCGGCCGTCGGCTGCCCGATAAGGGGCGACCTGAAATATGGCGCGGCGCGGTCGAACCGTGGCGGCGGGATCTCGCTTCACTCGCGTGCCACGGAGTTTGTCCATCCCGTTCGCAACGAGCTCCTGCGTATTGTTGCCCCGCCGCCCGGGGACAATCTGTGGGCGTTTTTCGAAAAACAGACAGGCTGAACCGCGAGTTCGGCCTGTTTTTTGTCCGGTGCAGCCGCGAAGCCGAGCTGCTTTTTGTCCTGTCAGGCCCGTTTTGTTACGCAAAACGGGCCGTATTTATATCACAAAAGAGCTCAAAACTGGCCGTATTTATATTTTGCAACGTGTTGTACTTTTGATTTTGGGGCAAAAACAGTGGCCTTGATTGCCGTTTTTAGCCCGTTTTTCACTTTTTTTTTTATTTTTTGGTCTTTTTTTTTCTTTTTTAGGCACAACTTACATTATTTGTTTATATATTTGCCGCAAATTAAATATCTACGATTATGTCAGTTGCTGCATTTACCCAAACACTCGCTTTACGCAAGGTGCACGTTATTCTTGCCGTTGTTGCGTTGATTGCAATTTCGGGCTGTGTTAAGGAGGCTCCGGGAAACCTTATTGACTGCACGGAGACGGAGTCGGAGGTTAAACTTTCGATCAAGGTGCCTGGCGAGACCAGCGGCGGCACCCGAGGCATGAGCGATGTCGACGAGTGCACTGTCAATGAGATCGACGTTTTGGTGTTCAACGGCACCAACATGCTGTTCAAGTATGCCCGTCAGGCTACGAACATTGTGGCCACCAGCAATTCCGTAAAGAACTTTGAGGTGACGCTTCCCTATGGCTTGCTTGACATAATGGTTGTTGCCAATGCCAGCAGCATCATACAGGCGGCCTCTCTTACGCCCGGCATGACAAAGGCACAGGTTGTTGCGGCGCTGACGAGTTCGCTTCCGGCGAATTCGGCGTGGCCGAACGGCACAACTAAGTGGCCTGACGGCAGTTTGCCGCCGTTGAGGCTGATACCGATGTGGGGAGAGAAGAATCAGGTGACATACGACCAGAACACCTCGTTGACCGGCAGCAACGCCATCAAGATGACGCGCATGGTTGCTAAGGTACAGCTTTTCGTTCAGAGTCCGGCGGATGCAGACTTTGAGCTTCAATGCGTGTACCTGTACAACTATAATACCCGTGGGCTTGTCTGCCCCAACCAGAACTCCGGCATTACTAACGGGATTGTTGTCAATCCCAGCCTGCCTGCTTCTCTCGGCAAGGTTAGCGGTGTTGACAAGCCGTTGAAATACATACGCGACGTTGCCGACCCTGATTTTACGAATAATCGCTTTGTCAACACGCTCTACACCTACGAGGCGGTAAAGGGAAACATAAACACGCAGCCCGACCACACCTGCATTGTTGTCGGAGGCCGTTATAAGGGAGGGACCGATACCACCTTCTACCGGCTCGATTTTGCTGTCAAGAACGCCGCCACAAACAGTTATGACTATAAGCCGCTGCTTCGCAACCACAACTACGAGCTTGTGATCAAACGTGTCTCCGGCCCTGGCTTCCCGACGCATGAGGAGGCTTTCAATTCGGGCCCTGTGAACATGGAGATTGACATACTCAACTGGAACGATGCGGGCATGGGCAACGTTGCTTTCAACGGCTATAACATACTTAGCGTCAGCCGTGGCGAGGTCGAGCTTTTCCGCGATGCGCTGAGCGTCAAGGAATCGCACAACTATTTCACTGTCTATGCCGACTATGCCGGATATCCCACGACGGAGCACTCGTGGCAGATCGTGTCTGTCACCGATGCGCCCAACGGTGGCGGCAACCCTGTCAGCTGGCTTACGCCTACCCCGACGTTCGGGAATGAAGGCTCTCCGACCGACGTTGTGCTGACGCACGTTGCAAACCCCAACAGCACCCCGCGCAATGCATATATCACCATCAGGTCGGCGAACCTGTTCTACACAGTGAAGGTGACCCAGCTTATCGAGCCCAACATGACGCTCATACCATACGCGCCTGCGCGGCCCGACGTGGAGATTACCGAACTGGTGTTCGACGGCAATGTTGCCGAGACAAAAGAGTTGAAAATAAGATGGGCGCCTCCCGCCTCAAGCCTCTATGTCAACGTGAACATGACCGGATCGGCGGATTTCCCTGCCAGCACGGGCACGGGCAACCTCACTCCCGTCAACAACACTACTATCGCCGGCAGTACAGATGCAACTTTCGTCGGCATGAAGAGCTACACATACTCCATCCGCCCGCCGGTGCTCACTCAGTCTGAGATAAATGGCGACCCGTTTATCAACAAGGAGTCGAAAGTGACCTTCAGCGTCAACAACGGCGTCTCCTCAATATACAAGGAGGTACTGCTGAAACAACTTAATTTCAGGATAATAGACAATCACGACGCCATCAATGGCTACAAGATGGACGGCAGCAGCTACGAGGTTATTGTAAAGAGCAATGTGCCATGGCGCATCAAGAGCGTTGTCGAGAACATTGCTCCACAGGCGGCGGTGGATGCAAACAAGCATGTGATCGACTGGCAGTCGGGCCACAACCTCGTGGTGGGCAATACGGGAGGGAGCACCGTCGGCGACACGTTGCGCTTCACCACAGTCAACAGCCGCGGCTTTTGGGGCAACATAAAGATAGTGCTCGAAGACACCGGCACGCCCAAGCGCGTGGCCGACCATACGATACTGCTGATCTTCCCGTTGCCGAAAATAAAGATTTTATGCGTTGGCACCGGTCAATGGAACCCAGCTTACGATGCCGGTGCTAACAGTCCGGGAAGGATGCTCAATAATCAGGGTGGGTTCGGGATGACTGAAAGCAGTAAGGTCTACTCGCTTGGCTTCGAATTCTTGCGACCGTCACCATCAACGTACTATAATGAAACCCACAGTGCCACGACTATAGCCAATCTCCTCACCAATGCAAACGCGCCGGATATAGTCATATTCACTTATAACTGCACAAATTTTTCCTCAATTGCGTCGACAATAAAAACGTATGCTGAGACTAAGGGGACTGTGATAATTTTCTGCGAGTATGCAGCCGGAATGCAGACATTTGCGCGATCTCTGTTCGGCAACAATAACATTAATTATTCGAGAACGGGTGACCAGGCCGGCTCTGTGTACAAAATGGAAGATGTAGCCGACGAAATCATCTATGGCCCGTTCAGCACCGACATCGGCAGCCTCGCCAACAAATACAATGGCGAGGACGATACTGGCTTTAATTCGATGACCAACTATCCTAAGGACAGTATCGTAGTATACAGTTATGCGTGGAATTATTCGACGAACCGAGGTCAGAACGCTAGCGGTAACCTTATAACCACCTTGCCATCATTAACCCAGGACAATCTCGCGGTGTTCATGTGGCGACACGTGCGCCTGCCGATATTCGTCTGCGGCGACGGCGGCAATCAGAGGAATAACGATCCGAATGGCTACTATTATAGTCCATTCTTACTCGACGCTACCAACAATTATTCTCCAAAAGACAAACCGAACTACGGCTACGGCACCGGTACCAGATATACGGTTACAAACTCGCGCCTGTTCGGCAACCTGCTGCTGTGGGGAATAACGAACTCTCTCAAATAACGCCCGTTCGGGCACAACCACAAAGCTATGGGGCGCGACCACTCGCGCCCCATAACTTTTCCCACAAGCACCCTCCCCCGCCAGCCCACTCCCCGCCCGCAGACGGCGGAAGGCTGCACGTGAGCGACATGCGAACAGCAGCCCTCCGCATCCGGCGGCTGCGGGCTGCCGGCC
>JAIRQC010000032.1 GCA_031256675.1 Rikenellaceae bacterium | reverse complement strand
GCAGTCCGGCAAGGCTTTCCATCTCCATCAACTCGACCTTCTGGATCTCGTGCGAAGTACGGAAGCCGTCGAAAAAGTGAACAAAGGGTACGCGCGAGGTGAGGCTCACAAGATGGGCCACTCCGGCCAAGTCCATCACCTCCTGCACCGATCCGGTGGCCAGCATCGCAAAACCGGTCTGGCGGCAGGCCATAACATCCAGATGGTCGCCGAAGATCGAGAGCGACGAGGCGGCCAGCGCGCGCGCCGAGACGTGGAACACGCCCGGCAGCAGTTCGCCGGCGATCTTGTACATGTTGGGGATCATCAGCAGCAGCCCCTGCGAGGCGGTGAAGGTCGAAGTGAGCGCCCCTGCCTGCAGCGAGCCGTGCACGGCCCCCGCCGCGCCCGCCTCGGACTGCATCTCGACAACCTTGACCGTGTCGCCAAAAATGTTGGTACGTCCATTGGCCGACCATTCGTCGACATACTCGGCCATCGTCGACGACGGAGTGATAGGGTAGATGGCGGCCACCTCGCTGAACATGTAGGCTATGTGTGCCGCGGCATAGTTACCGTCGCAGGTGATAAATTTTTTTTGTCCCATTTTTTGATAGATTATTTTGTTATTCTGTTTCCTTCTCGGCGGTCGCAAAAGTAACTATTTTTTCCCAGAATCCCCACATTTAGGGATGTTAGTTTTTTCACACATACGGGAGGCTGCTTTGTCGGGCAAAGATGCTATATCTGTACGGTTAAAAAGTTTTGCAGGGCGAAACGAACATGCAGCGCAAGCGAAGTCGAATGGCCCACCGCTGCGTTTTAGATGCTTGCCTTCGGCTTCCTTCCTGCTTCCTTTCGACTTCCTTTCGGCGACCCGACAGGTCGCTATGCCCTCGCTCGCAGGTCGGTTCGAGTGCGCTTCCGCGTTCCGCTACGCTCTGCAATGACATATTAATTTGTAATTCGCAATTTATAGAGCTATCTTTGCGCAAATCGTGTGATTATGTTGCGCTATTTAGGCCGGCTCGTCTGCTACACCGCCATTTTTTTCGTGACCTTTTCGGTGAGCTATGTTCTTGTGCTGCGGGTCGTTCCTGTGACGATCACCCCGCTCAAACTGATCAACATGTTCGACAAGAAGCCCGCGAGCATGGCCGTCTACTCCAAATGGCGCAGTTTGAACCGTATAGACCGCTCGATGACACTGGCGGCGATGGCTTCCGAGGACAGCCGTTTCATGGAACACAACGGCTTCGACTGGAAAGCCATTCGCGAGGCGATGCGCCACAACCGCCGCTCCGAGCGCATCCGGGGGGGCAGCACCATCTCGCAGCAGACCGCCAAGAACGTCTTTTGCAGCCATAACCGCACCTACATCCGCAAGGCTTTCGAGGGCTACTACACCATCCTGATCGAAACTCTGTGGAGCAAGCGGCGCATCATGGAGGTCTATCTGAACATCATCGAGACACGCCGCAACGTTTACGGCGTCGAGGCCACGGCGCAGCGTTTTTTCAACAAAAAAGCCTCTGAACTAAATAGTTACGACGCTTCGATGATCGCGACCATCCTGCCCAGCCCCAATCGCATGAACCTTGCCCGACCGTCGAAATACATGCAGGGGCGCGCGGCGAGGATCAGGGCGGCGATGAACAATATGCCGCCTGTTAAACTGTGAACAAACATGTTAGATTGTGTTATTTGAAGTAATATTTAATATAAATTCGCATAATAAGCAATACTACAGTATGATAGAATATAAAAAACTGACGCTGGATAACGGCATGACCGTTATGTTGCATCGCGACCGCGTGTCCGAAATGGCCGCCGTGAACGTGCTCTACCGCGTAGGGGCGCGCAACGAAAACCCCCTGCGCACCGGTTTCGCCCATCTTTTCGAGCACCTTATGTTCCGCGGCACACGGCGCGTCCCTGACTTCGACTCGCCCGTTCAGTTGGCCTGCGGCGAGAACAACGCCTTCACAACCAACGACTACACCGACTTTTACATCGCCCTGCCAAAGGACAACATCGAAACGGCCCTGTGGCTGGAGGCGGACAGGGTGAATGGACTAAATATAAACTTTAAGTCGCTCGAAGCAGAGAAAAAAGTTGTAATAGAGGAGTTTAACCAGTGTTATCTAAATCAACCATACGGCGACCAATGGATGTTGTTGCGCGACATGGCCTACAAGGTGCATCCATACCGCTGGGCCACGATCGGCGCCACTCCCGACCATATCCGCGACGCCACTGCGCCCGAGGTAAAGGCTTTCTACAAGCGTTATTATCAGCCATGTAACGCTATTTTGTCGCTGGCTGCCGGACTCGATTACGACCGCATGGCCCGCCTTGCCGAGAAGTGGTTCGGGGGCATTCCCTCCGCGCCGCGCGCCGAAGATGTTCTGCCTGCCGAACCGGCTCAAAATGAGGCGCGAAGAGTTGAAGTCGAGCGTCGCGTGCCATCAAACGCCATCACCATTGCCTTCCGCATGGGGCCGCGCGCCGGACGGCAATTCTACATTTGCGACCTGGCGTCGGACATCCTCGCCGGAGGCAATTCAGGGCGGTTATATCAACGTCTGGTCAAGGATAAACGTCTGTTTTCCAGCGTAAACGCATACATGACCGGCGAGTTGGACCCGGGGCTGTTCGTCGTCACGGGCCACCTGTTGCCCGAAACCGCCGTCGAGCAGGGCGAGCGCGCGCTGTGGAGCGAATTGGAGGCCTTAAACAGCGAACCGCCATCGGATTACGACATGGAGAAGGTCAAGAACAAGTTCGAGGCCAACACCATTTTCGGCGAGTTGAACGTGATGAACAAGGCGATGAACATGGGCTTCTACGAGATGTTGGGCAAGGCGGAACTCATTAACACCGAGGTAGATATATACCGTTCAATCACGCGCGAAGAGGTCGTCGCCACCGCCCGCGAGCTGTTCGACCCGCGCAGCAGTTCAACACTCATATACCATGCAATATGAAACGGCCAAAAATAGTTATTCCAGGTGAAATACCTATGCCAGAGATGCTTACGACGCAGACGGCAGTCGGCGCAAGGCTCCATACGCTGCCTGTCGAGGGCGATGTGTGCCGGGTGAGTTTCGTTTTTCGGGCGGGAACGGCGGCGCAGAGCATACCGTTCTCGGCATCAGCCACCGCCAATCTTTTGGGCGAGGGGAGCCGCGACATGAGTTCGAAGGAGATCTCCGACCGGCTCGACTTTTACGGCTCGTACTTCGGCGTGGAGATCGACCGCGACTGGTCAGTGGTGACTTTCTGCATGTTACGCAAATTTTTCGCCCCGACGATGGACATTGCGCGCCGAATGCTGATCGAGCCCGTATTTTCCGAAAAGGAGCTTGCAACCTACGCTGCCAAACGCAAGCAATCGCTTATAATAGAGCGCAGCAAGCCTGCATTCAAGGCGCGCGAGCTTTTCGCCGCGTCGCTTTTCGGGCCGCACCACCCCTATGGCGTCAGCAGCGGGCCGGAACTTTACGACGCCCTCGCACGTGAACAAATAGTTGACTTCTACGACCGTTTCTACCTCGCATCCAACTGTTTCGTCGTCGCCAGCGGCGCCATCGGCGAGGCGGAACAGACAATCATTGAGCAGACGGTTTCGGGGCTTCCTGTGCGTCCGGCGGCAGAGCCTGAAACTGTGGAAGTTACCGACAGCCAACGTTACGGTTTCGCACTGCATGAGGGGGCGGTGCAGAGCGCGTTACGCATTGGCAGAGTACTGTTTCCGCGCAACCATCCCGATTTTGTGCCGATGCAGATCGTCGCCACGACGCTCGGCGGCTACTTTTCCTCGCGACTGGTGAAGAATCTGCGCGAGAAGCGCGGCTACACCTACGGCGCATACGCGGCGATGGTCAACATGCAACAGGCCGGTTATCTTGCTATTTCGACCGAGGTTGCAAGCGCGGCCACCGACGACGCCATTGCGCAGATTGTCATCGAGACAGAGCGGCTGCGACAGGAAAAAGTCCGCTCGAAAGAGTTGCAAACGGTCAAAAATATCATGGTCGGCGAGGTGTTGCGCATTATCGACGGGCCGTTCGGGGTGGCCGACGTGGCGATAGAGAGCATTCAGTGCGGCGAACCGTGGGACTATCTGACGAGCATTGTCGAGCGCATCCGCAGTTTCACCGCCGACGAACTGCTCGCCACGGCGCAGAAATATCTCCTCCCTGAGCGCTTCACAATCATTGCTGTGGCGGCGGAAAAACCTAAAATATTCGATTAGCCGTGTTTTTGGAAAACTTCGACCTTGCGGGTGACATTTTCTTTGTGAAATTATTAACTTTTGCCGAAATCACGCATCCAACACATATATGAAAAAAATTCTACCTGTTGCCGCCGCGATGCTCTCGGCAGCGTTTTTTGCAGCGGCCAGGCCACAGGCAAAGCCGACGCAAGCGGCCTCGCAAGTCGCTATAAATGACTCTGTTCCGTTCGGCGAGGCGGTCTACGGCAGCTTCATGGAGATGTACCGCGGCGGCATACAGGAAAAACTCTACCTGCACCTCGACAAGCCCTACTACAGCGCGGGCGAAAAGATATGGTTCAAGGGCTACCTGATCAACGCCATCACCCACGCCCCGATGCGGCTGTCAAACTATATCTACGTGGAACTCATCGACTTTCGCCAGCGGCTTGTGAGTCGCATCAAGGTCAAGGCCGACAGCTGCGGGTTCGCCAACTGCATCGACGTCAAGCCCGATCTGCCGCAGGGCGACTACTGCGTTCGGGGTTACACCCGCTGGATGCGCAACTTCGACAACGCGCTGTTCTTTTCGAGGAACATTCGGATAGTCAATCCGATAGATGATAGATTCACTGTCGCTGCCACCTACGGCAGGCAGGAGAACGGCAAGGTGCAGGCCACGGTGACGCTGCACAACGGTTATCACCTGCCGATGGCCGGGCAGCGATTCCTGTACACGCTCACAATCGACGGCAAATCACGCGAATACAGCGGCCGCACCGACGAGCATGGCCAGTTCGGAATATCTTTCGCCCCCCCGCGCGACGAGGGCCTGGGCAACACTCTCGGCGTGGCGATCAACGAGGGGACGGTCACCGGAGCCAAGACGCTGTCGCTGCCCTCGTTCAGCGAGGATTTCGACGTGCAGTTCTTCCCCGAAGGGGGCAACCTGATCGCCGGAATGTTACAGAACATCGCATTCAAAGCCATAGGTTCCAACGGGTTATCGGTCGACGTAACGATGAAGGTACGCCGCGAAAGCGCTTCAAAGTCAGGGCAGGGGCCGGGGGCGGTGGGTTCCGGTTTCGGTTCCGGTTCGGATGGCTCGGGCGAGGAGACCATTGAGGCCGCCTCAACGCACAGGGGGATGGGCCGTTTCAGCCTGATCGCCGCGGCGGGGATGCGTTACTATGCCGAAGTGAAGTCGTCGCGTTCGGAGACGGTCAAGCGTTTTGAACTGCCGAAGAGCGTCGCGTCGGGATGCGCCATCCAGACCTGCCGCATCAGGAACAGGATACTCTGCAAGATAGACCTTTCGTCCGACGTCGATCCGCGGCGGCTGGGTTTCGTGATCCACTCGCGCGGGCAGCTTATCGCCGCCGAGGAGATTGCGCAGGCCTCCTCCACCCGCGCCGTCGACATGGCCATGCTCCCGGCCGGGATCACCCACATCTGCATCATCGACAAAGCCATTAAACAGCCTCTGGCCGAACGCATTGTCTTCGCTCCTGAACAGGAGGGCTACCGCTGCGAGATCACCCCTGACAAATCGGTATACGGTCGCCGTCAGAAAGTTACGGTCGGTTTGCGGCTCACCGACTCCGATGGTCGGCCCGTAGCAGGCAATTTGTCGATGGCCGTCACCGACGGCAGGGTAGTGGAGGCCGATACGCTGGGAGACAACATTTTATCATATCTGCTGCTCAGCTCCGACCTCCGCGGCCACATCGAAGAGCCAGCATGGTATTTTTCCGGCGCGCCGGGGGCGGAGGCCGATCTCGACTTGCTGATGATGACGCAGGGGTGGACGCGCTTTGACCTTTCCGAAACGCTCGGCGGCGTTGTCCGTCCGCATGACTTCGATTACGAGCAGACACAATCCATTTCAGGTGAGATATTTGGCTTTTTCGGCAATGCGGCCAAACGCCACGCGCTCAACATCTTCTGTCCCAAGACCCGCTACTTCGACATCTTCTCTCTGGGCGAAACCAACCGATTCACACTCACCGATCTCGACTTCCCCGACAGCACGACTTTCATCCTGCAAGCTATGGGGCGCAGCGGGGCCAAGCAGACCATTACGCTCAAAATCAAGGAGGAGACATTCCCGCGCACATACGCCTATATACCAACGCATTATGTGGGTTCAACGCCTAAATCAGTGCCGTATGGTTTTTTCGATCAGGCACGGCAGAGTTACTATTACGAGGGGGGAATGAGGGTGGTCAACATGGAGGGGATAGTGGTGCAAGGCAAGAGCGCCGAACCAACCAAATCGCTGTTATATAATGCAATACCTACACATTCGCTGAGCTCCGAGACGCTCAACGCCTATTCCGGGGCCAGTATCTACACGCTGATCGGGATGTTGCCGGGGGTGAACGTGTCGGGCGACGGTTCGATCCGTGTGCGCGGCAGCATGGGCGATCCGGCTATCTATCTGGACAACTTGCAGTTGAACTCGACAGAAGAGTTGTCGATGATCACCACGTCCGAAATCGCCTCGATAGATCTCGTCAGCGGCCCCGGGGCGGCCGTATTTGGCAGCGACAGCAGCAACGGGGTGATACTCATTACGTTGAAAGACGGTTCCGAAATACCGTCAACGGTGCATCCCCTGCCATCAATCGCCATGATCGACAACTTGGGCTGGAAATTGCCCGCCGACTTCTACAAGCCCAAATATGAGACCGACGACGAGCGCAACGCCTCAAAGCCCGACCTGCGCACCACCATCGACTGGGAGTCGTCAATCCGCTGCGACTCAACCGGCAGGGCCACAGTGCAGTTCTACGCCGCCGACCGCGACGCCGTCTACAATATAATCGTCGAGGGGCTCTCCGACGACGGCCATATCGTACGACAGGTGGGAACAGTGAGAAAAAAATAAAAATTACGGCGGTGAAAATCCTTCACCGCCGTAATTTATCGTCCTCTCTTTCATCATTTTTCGAACCTCGTCAAAATCGATCACGAAAAAATCCTCATCGTATATCCCAGCCGATGCGACTATTCAATTGGGGTGTAGATGCGGCCGGCTGTTTGCTATTAATAAAGTCGTGGATTGCCTACCGCAAGTATAGATATTTTAGCTGCGCAAAACTGTAACGCAACTGTTCTGGCTCTGAAATCCATATTTTTCAGCAATCCTCAAAGTCGCAAGCATCGACAGCGGCAGTTTCCAATAGTTCCAAATCATTTTTGCTATCGTCAGTATAGTATCCGCCCTGCATAAAGATCATGGTCGAATATATACTCAACTTTCGCAACACGCTGCATATAAAACCCTACCGTCAGCACAGCCGGGGTATGAGCGTTATTTTAATACTTCATCCGAGAAACTGATATATTATTGCTTGCAGTAATAATACTACTCGCTTTTATGTATTGATTATATAACCCCAACTTATACAAAAACAATCAGTTCGCCACGCTGGTAGTCGTTCGTCACTATTCCCACTCGATAGTTGCAGGCGGTTTTGAGCTTATGTCGTAGACTACTCGGTTGATTCCCTTGACTTTATTGATGATATCATTCGACACGCGGGCCAGGAAATCGTATGGCAGGTGAACCCAATCGGCGGTCATGCCGTCGGTGGAGGTCACGGCACGCAGGGCCACACAATTCTCGTAAGTGCGCTCGTCGCCCATCACGCCGACGCTCTGCACCGGCAGCAACATCACCCCTGCCTGCCACACGCTGTCGTACAGGCCGCTTTCGTGCAGGGCGTCGATGAAAATCTTGTCGGCGTCCTGCAAAATGCGCACCTTTTCGGGAGTCACCTCGCCCAGAATGCGGATGCCCAGGCCGGGACCGGGGAAGGGATGACGGCCGAGAATATTCCTGTCGAGTTTGAGTTGCCGTCCCACGCGACGCACCTCGTCCTTGAACAGAAGCCTCAACGGCTCAACTACTTGCAGGTTCATCTCTTCGGGCAAACCGCCAACGTTGTGGTGCGACTTGATGGTGGCCGACGGGCCGTTGACCGACACCGATTCGATCACGTCCGGATATATCGTCCCCTGCGCCAACCATTTGACCTCCCTGATCTTTCGCGCTTCGGCGTCGAACACCTCCACGAAATCGCGCCCGATGATCTTGCGCTTTTGCTCCGGGTCAGTCACGCCGCGCAGGTCGCCGAGGAACTTTTCGCCCGCCCTGACGCCGATAACGTTCAGGCCCATATGCCGATACGATTCGAGCACCGTTTCGAACTCGTTTTTGCGCAACAGCCCCATATCGACGAAAATACAGGTCAACTGCGGCCCGACGGCGCGGTGCAGCAGCAACGCGGCCACCGACGAATCGACCCCGCCCGAAAGCCCGAGCACCACCTTGTCGCCACCCAATTTCTCACGTAACTCGCTGACTGTTGCCTCAATAAACGAATCGGGCGTCCAGTCCTGCCGACAGCCGCAGATGCCCACCACGAAGTTGTGCAGCAACTGCGTCCCCTCGGTCGAATGGTAAACTTCGGGGTGGAACTGGATGCCCCAACTCTGCTCGCCGCCGATCTGGAACGCCGCCACCGGCACGTCCCCCGTACTGGCTATGATGCGGTAATATTCAGGAACAGAGACTATTGTGTCGCCGTGCGACATCCACACCTGCGTCGTGGGCGACATGTCGGCCAGCAGCGGGTTCGACGGCTCGACCACCGAAAGCATCGCCCGTCCATACTCGCGCGTGCCGCACGGGGCCACCTCGCCGTCGAAGCAATGCGACAGATACTGAGCGCCATAGCACACTCCAAGCAGCGGCAAACGCCCCTTGATGGCCGTAAGATCGGGCCGAGGGGCTCCCTTGTCGCGCACCGAATATGGGCTGCCCGAAAGTATTACACCCTTGACGGTGAGGTCAATAGGAGGTATTTTGTTGAACGGGTGAATCTCGCAGTAGACACTCAGCTCGCGGATGCGGCGGGCGATGAGCTGGGTGTATTGCGATCCGAAGTCGAGGATCAGAATTTTTTCCATAATCTGTTCAGGTTCTTACTGTTGCGCCGACGCGCGCTTCGAATTGTTTGACAAGCCCCGTCATTGTCCGCTCTATCACTTCGTCGGTGAGGGTGCGCGAGGGATCTTCGAGGGTGAAACTCAGGGCGTAGGATTTTTTGCCCGCTTCGAGCTTGTCGCCCTCGTAAACGTCGAACAGTGAGACGCTTCGCAGCAGTTTGCGTTCGGTCTCGAAGGCTATGCGGCGCAACTCGGAGAAGGTCACGCCCTTGTCGAGCAGCAGGGCCAGATCGCGCTTCACGCTTGGGAACTTGTTGAGTTCCTGTACCTTGACCTCGCCTCGGCGGGCGGCGGCGCGCATCAGCGCGTCGAAATCCATTTCAAGGAACTTCACGCTCTGCTTAACGTCGAATTGCTTCAAAAGCGGCGCGGCCACAGTTCCCATGCGCATCAACTCACGGTTGCCCTGCGAGAAAACAAGCCCCTCGGAGAAGAGGTCGCAGTCGGAACTTTCGCAACGAAGCCCGTAAATATCGACCCCGAAACGGGCCAGCAATCGTTCGGTTATTGCCCTGAGGGTAAAGAAACCGGACGGTCTGGCGCTCACGTTCCACGACGGGGCCTGCTCCTGTCCGGTGACGGCGACGCCCAGGCGCATGGTCTCAACATAAGGCGAGAGCAAATCGTCGGAAGCCGCGCCCGCATCGTAGCGGTAGCAGTTGCCCAACTCATAGAGTTTCAGGTCGTTGCGGCGGCGATTAATGTTCAGTTCGACGGCCTCCAAAACATTGAACAGCAGCGTCTGACGCATCACGTTCAGGTCGCTGCTCAGCGGGTTTATGATCTCGACGCACGCCGAACGCGGGTAGCTTGCAAGTTGCTCATAATAAGCCGCTCGCGTAAGCGAATTGCTCATTATTTCGGTGAACCCGTTGGCCGTGAGGAACTCGGAGGCCGCGCCCGCCATCCGTCCGCGGTCGGGCTTTGGCGCGGCAGCGAGCGACGAGCGCACATGGGCCGGAATTTCCACATTGTTATATCCGTAGAGCCGCAAAATCTCCTCAATAAGATCGACGTCGCGCTGTACGTCAACACGATATGGCGGCACGGCGACCGACATCACGCCGTCGGCCTCACGCTCGATGCGAACGTCGAGGGCGGCGATGATCCCACGAACGGTCTGCGGTGGTATCTCATTGCCTATCAGGCTGTTGATCTTGGCGAAAGAAATGTCGAAGCGGAAATCGGCTATCGGGTCAGGGTAGAGGTCGACGATTTCGGAGTTGATCGTCCCGCCGGCCAACTCCTTCATCATCAGCGCGGCGCATTTCAGTGCGTAAATCGTTATGTTGGGGTCGATGCCGCGCTCGAAACGGAACGAGGCGTCGGTGTTCAGCCCGTGGCGGCGCGCGCTCTTGCGGATCCACACAGGATTGAAGTACGCGCTCTCTATGAAGACGTTACGTGTCCCGTCGCTGATGCCGGAGCCCGCGCCGCCGAAGACCCCCGCGATGCACATCGGTTTGGCAGCGTCGCAAATCATCAGGTCGTCAGCCGAGAGCTTGCGTTCCACGCCGTCGAGCGTCACAAACGGCGTACCTTCGGGGCAGGTGCGCACCACGATGCGCCCCCCTTCAATCCGGTCGGCGTCGAAAGCGTGCAACGGCTGGCCCAGTTCGTGCAATATGAAATTGGTAATGTCGACGATATTGTTCTTGGGATTTATGCCTATGGTTTTCAGGTAGTTCTGCATCCACTGCGGCGACGGGGCGGCTTTGAGCCCCGTCACGCTCACACCTGCGTAGCGCGGCGCGCCCTCCGTGCACCGCACCTCGACCGCAATCGGTAAAGCCTGACTGTCAACAACAAAATCATCGACCGACGGCATTGCGAAGCGGGCGGCAATGCCGTTGGTCTTGCAGTATGCCGCCAGATCGCGCGCCACGCCGATGTGCGACGCAGCGTCTATCCGGTTGGGCGTAAGGCCGATCTCGATCATCCAGTCGCCTTGCAGGCCGAGGACCTCGGCAGCAGGAGCGCCGACGCGAGCCTCCGCCGGAAGCGTCATGATACCAGAATGGTCGTTGCCGATACCCAGTTCATCCTCGGCGCAGATCATGCCGAGCGACTCCACGCCGCGAATTTTGCTGCGTTTGATCTTGAACGGTTCGTCGCTGCCCGCAGGGTACAGCGTCGCGCCGACCGTGGCCACCAGCACCTTCTGCCCCGCGGCGACGTTGGGCGCGCCGCATACTATCTGCAACGTTTCGGAACCCACGTCGACCTGCGTCAGAGAGAGTTTATCTGCGTCGGGATGCTTTTCGCAGCTCGCCACCTCGCCCACGACAACCCCCGCAAGTCCTCCGCGGACGCTCTCGACGCGCTCCAGCGCATCGACTTCGAGGCCAATGTCGGTAAGTATTCCGGCCATCCGCTCGGGCGAGAGGTCGACCTCGATATAGTCGCAAAGCCAGTTATAGGAAATCTTCATAACAACAGTTTTTCAGCCTCCAAAGATACAAAATAGTGACGAACGACAAGCGTTTAGAGGTTAATGAAAATTAAACTACTGAGAATAGTGCATGATTATCAGCGCATTATAGCGTCGCCGAATTGCGCCGGCCTCGGCCCCTCAATGGCGGGCGACAACGAAAGGCTGCCTCCTCGCAATGGCGGAAGGCCACCGCCCCGCAACGACGAAAGACTGCCTCCTCAAACGACGAACGGCTGCCGCCCGCGACGAAAAGCCCGTCAAAAAAGATGGTCATTGAGGCTTTGCAGGGTCTGACGTTTGAACCGTGTGTCGATCAGCACGACAATGCTGCGGTGGCTGGCCCCGTAGGAGATCATTTTGACGGGCACTCCGGCAATGCTGTCGAAGATGTGCGCCGCCAAACCGAGCTTGTCGTAACCGATGTTGCCCACCACGCAGACGATCGAGTTGTCGCGCTCGACCTCGATGCTGCCCAGCGTGCGAAGTTCGGCGACAATCTCCTCCAGGCAACTGTCGTTGTCCACCGTGAGCGACACGGCTACCTCCGAGGTGGTGATCATGTCGATCGGGGTGCGGTGACGCTCGAACACCTCGAACACCTGGCGCAGAAAGCCGTAGGCCATCAACATTCGCGTAGAGTGGATCCGGATCACCGTGATGCCGTCTTTGGCCGCCACGGCGTGGAAGTCGCGCCCGCTGTCGTCGTCGTCGGATATGGTGGTGCCCGGGGCCGAGGGCTCCATTGTGTTCCTGAGCAGCACAGGGATGCCCAACTCCTTGCAGGGCTGAATGGTAGCCGGATGGAGTATCTTGGCCCCGAAGTAGGCCAGCTCGGCCGCCTCGTCGAAACTCATCCTGCGAATGGGGTAGGTGTTGGTGACGAACCGGGGGTCGTTGTTGTGCATCCCGTCGATGTCGGTCCATATCTGCACCTCGCTTCCGCCGATGGCCGCCCCGATGAGCGCCGCGCTGTAATCGCTGCCGCCGCGACCCAAATTGTCCACCTCGCCGCGGTGATTGGCGCAGATAAAGCCCTGCGTAATATAATAGGTATCGCCGTCGGAGGTCAGCGTCTCGAGCTTCTCGCGAAGGAACGCCGTATCGACTTTGCCCCTGTCGTCGGTGCGCATAAAGTCGGGGGCGTTGAGCAGCACGGCCTTAACGCCGTTTTCGAGCAGGTGAAGCGTGAAAATGGCCGAGGTGAGCAGCTCGCCCTGCGAGATTATCGTCCGCTCGGAGGTATAACACTCGAACGCGGCGGCCTGCCGCTCTATGACCCCAAACGAGGCCTCCATGCGTTCGAGGGCCTGCGGGGCGTTGACAGTGAGCAGTTCGGCTATGCAGGTCGAATATTTACGGCGCAGCATCTCCAGCTGTTCCTTCACGGTGGCCGCGTCGCCCTCCGAGGCGGCCACCACCGTCTTCACGAGAGCGTCCGTCGTACCCGACATTGCCGAGAGCACCGTGACCGTCGCCCGCTCGTCCTTTATGATCGAGGCAACGCGCCGCATATTGGCCGCAGAACCCACCGAAGTACCTCCAAATTTCAAAACTATACCCATAAATGATCTTTTTTCAGGTTTTTTCGCGAATTTACACCGAATGTTTGTTTCTTTTTGAAGTTTTTTGTTTTTTTGCATCAAATTTCAAAGTTGTGATTATTTAGACAAACTTTAATACCATATAATTTATGTTAACAATTCCATCAACAGTCGAGGAGATCATCAAAAAAAGACCGTTCCTCGAAGGGGCGCTGGTCGAAGGACTGGTCAACCTGTCGGCCCTCGCGCGTCAGATGAGGCCCGAGATCGAAAAGCAGATCGGCAAGACGGTCAACGACAGCGCGGTCATCATGGCGCTCAACCGTCTCGTGCCGCGGCTCGAACTGATGACCCAGATGAAATTCAAAAAGGTGGTCGAGAACATCGGCGACATCATCGTCAAGTCGAACCTCGCCGACTTGGCCTACGCCAATTCGCCGACCCTGTTCGAAAAGCAGGCCGCCCTTTTGGAGCGCATCGGCCAGATGAAAGATGTCTTCTGCACCATCTCGCAGGGCATCTACGAGACCACGTTCGTGGTGAGCGGCTCCGTGGTGCAGATCGTCGAGGAACTGTTCGCCGACGAGACCTGCGTAGCCCGCACCGACAACCTCTCGTCGATCACCATCAAACTGCCGCTGGAGAACACCCTGTACCCGGGCGTTTACTACTACATTTTCAAAGAACTGGCCTGGGACAACATCAACATCATCGAGGTTGTCAGCACCACCAACGAGTTCACCGTTTTCGTCAGCGACAAGGACATTCACCGCGCCTTCTCGATCCTGATGGAGGCCAAGCGCAACAAGGGTTACTAAACGTGGCGTTCGTCATTGCGAGAGTTTCAGGCCGAAAATTTCGTTTCGGGCCGAAACCCTTGCAATGGTGGCATTATGTTGTCAGCGAGAGTATTGCCAGCAGCGAATAGACCATCGACGCCACGCCGTTGACCGTCGCAAAGGCGGCGGGGATACTCTCGAGGCGGCGGGGGGTGACCATGACGTGCTGTACGACGAGCATGGCCACGAAGATCGTCGCGCCGACGGTGTAGAGCGTCCCGTGCAGCCACATGCGGCCCAACAGGGTCACGCCCAACGCCGAAACGACATGAAGGGCTATGCTTATCGCCAGCGAGCCGCATACCGAAAAGCGGGCCGGCACCGAGCGCAGCCCCTCACGTTTGTCGAACTCTCTGTCCTGCAACGAGTAAATAATGTCGAAGCCGCCGACCCACGTAAGCACCACTCCCGCCATGACCAGCGGGAAGATCGCCACGCCGCCCCTCACGGCAATCCACGCCCCGATGGGCGCGATGGCAAGCGCGAACCCCAGCACGAGGTGCGACCACGAGGTGATGCGCTTGGTGTAGCTGTACCCGAGCAGCACGAGCAACGCCACAGGCGAGAGGCAGAGCGCAAGGCGGTTGACGCTCGCCGCAGCCGCAACGAACAGCAGGCAGTTGACGGCGCAGAACCATCCGGCAGCCCTTACCGAGAGTTTGCCGGAGGGGATTTCGCGCTCTCGCGTGCGGGGGTTGCGGGCGTCTATGTCCCTGTCGGCTATGCGGTTGAAACTCATGGCGGCGTTGCGGGCCAGCACCATGCAGAGCACAATTTTTAATAATAGCCACCAACTGAACGGCGCCCTCTCCGGAAGGGTGAAGGGTTCGACGTCGGGCCAGGCGGACATCGCCGCCACGTAGCTCACCATCGCAAAGGGCATGGCAAAAACGGTGTGCGGAAATCTCACCAGCGAAGCATATTTTACGATAATATTCATCTGTTCGCAGCAGATCGGGTTAGCTCTTGTTCGAAATAACGGACAAAATTAGTATATTTGGCAAATTTTCAGACTGCACAATGAGGAATATACGAAATTTTTGCATCATAGCCCACATCGACCACGGCAAAAGCACGCTCGCCGACCGTCTGCTGGAGACTACCAAAACCCTGACCGACCGCGAGTTACAGGCGCAGGTGCTCGACAACATGGAGCTCGAACGCGAAAAAGGCATAACAATCAAGAGCCACGCCATACAGATGGAGTATCTTTACGGCGGCAACAGTTCCGGTGGGGCGTCCGGCAGCAGTTCCGGCGGCGGATCGGGGGCTCTTGTCGGTTCCGGCAGTTCCGTGAGTTCCGGCAACGTAGCAGGTGACAGCAGCGGTTCCGACGGCGCGGCTGGCGGCAACAATTCTGGCAGCGCGGCTGGCGCGGCGACAGGTAGCGCAACGAGTGCAACAGGCGGGGCAGCATCCAGCGGCGCAGGCGTCGAAGCGGGAAAATATATCCTGAACCTGATAGACACTCCCGGCCATGTCGACTTTTCCTACGAGGTGTCGCGCGCCATCGCTTCGTGCGAGGGGGCGCTGCTGGTGGTCGACGCCACGCAGGGCATTCAGGCTCAGACTATTTCGAACCTCTACCTCGCGCTCGGCCACGACCTCGAGATCATCCCCGTGCTGAACAAGATCGACATGGAGGCGGCAATGGTCGAGGAGGTTAAGGATCAGATAGTCGAGTTGCTTGGCTGCAAGCGCGAGGAGATCATCGCCGCGTCGGGCAAGACCGGCGAGGGGGTCGACGCTATCCTCGAAGCCATCGTCGAGCGCGTCCCTGCCCCGAAAGGCGACGACGCGACCCCGTTGCAGGCGCTGATCTTCGACTCGGTGTTCAACCCGTTCCGTGGCGTTATCGCCTATTTCCGCATCTTCAACGGCACTGTCCGCAAGGGCGATCGAGTGAAATTCTTCAACTCCGGCAGCGAGTACCTGGCCGACGAAATAGGTGTACTAAAACTTAAAATGGCGCCATGTAACGAGCTGAAAGCCGGAAATGTAGGTTATATAATCTCTGGCATCAAGACCTCCGTCGACGTCAAGGTGGGCGACACCATCACCCACGTCGAAAATCCGGCCAGGACGGCCATCGCAGGCTTCGAGGACGTCAAGCCGATGGTATTTGCGGGAATGTACCCCGTCGACAGCGACGAGTATGAAGACCTGCGCGCCTCGCTCGAAAAGTTGCAGCTCAACGACGCTTCGCTCACCTACGAGCCCGAAAGTTCGATGGCCCTCGGCTTCGGTTTCCGCTGCGGCTTCCTCGGACTGCTGCACATGGAAATTATCCAGGAGCGGCTCTACCGCGAGTTCGACATGGACGTAATCACCACGGTGCCAAACGTTTCGTTCAAGGTCACGACCAATCGCGGCGAGGTGGTCGACGTTCACAACCCCTCCGGACTGCCCGAACCGACGATGGTGGCGCGCATCGAGGAGCCATACATTCTGGCGCAGATCATCACCCGGTCGGAATACCTGGGCAACGTGATGAAGCTCTGCATCGACAAGCGCGGAATGCTCAAAAATCAGACGTTCATCACGCAGGACAGGGTGGAGGTCAACTTCGAAATGCCTCTGTCCGAGATAGTTTTCGACTTTTACGACAAGCTCAAAAGCATCTCGCGCGGTTACGCCTCATTCGACTATCACCAGATCGGCTACCGCGAAAGCAAGCTGGCCAAGCTCGACATACTGCTCAACGGCGAGCAGGTCGACGCACTCAGTTCGCTGATCTACCACGAGCACGCCTACAATTTCGGGCGCAAGATGTGCGAAAAACTCAAAGAGCTTATCCCGCGACAGCAGTTCGACATAGCGGTACAGGCGGCCATCGGGGCCAAGATCATCGCCCGCGAGACCATCAAAGCATTGCGTAAGGATGTGACTGCTAAGTGTTACGGCGGCGACATCACCCGCAAGCGCAAGCTGCTCGAAAAGCAGAAAAAGGGCAAAAAGCGGATGCGTCAGGTGGGCAACGTCGAAGTGCCGCAGCAGGCTTTCCTCGCCGTGCTGAAAATGGACTGAGAGTTACGTCATTACTCCGCAAACATCGCGACTGGCAGCGGAAAACGGACGGGAGAGCAGGGAAGCGAGCGCGAAACAAACGAGAAACAAGCGGGAAACGAGCAGGGAAGCGAGCGCAAAGCGATCTTTTCCGGGGTGTTTCGGGCAAAGTTCTCACAATGACGGCCCAAACTGTGCCGGCATAACATTTATATTATTATAGTAATGAAGATTTTTTCGACATGGATCTGCATCGACGAGAGGGGCGACGACTCGTGGTTTCCCGCCTCCGGAGGGCTGTCGTCGGAGCGCAGGATACAGGCCATCTACTGGCGTGCGCTGTGCGTGGCGTTTTTCTCGGCGAGGCTGCACAACCCCGACCTGAGGCTTGTTTTATTCTCTAACGTCGCGCAACTACCTGAAATAGACGGCATTTCCATAGAGCGAACGCTCAGCCGGCTGGGGGTCGAGCTCCGCACTACGCCCTTCGAGCACCGCACGCCGCCGGGCTATTACGGCCATTGGCGCAATCAGTTCTACGAGTTTTCGATTTTCGAGTACATAAAAACCTCGCCCGACTTTGCCGACGACGATCTGCTGCTGATGGTCGACTCGGACTGCATCATTACGGCCAACCTCGCGCCGCTGTATGCCGACATCGAACGGTTCGGGGCGATAAACTGCGAGATCGGCTACTTCACGCCGCGACACATCATCAACGGTATCAGCCGGTTGGACATGATGTCGATATTCGAACAACTGGAGGGGCGCGCGCCCTGCGACATACCGAAATATTATGCCGGCGAGTTCTTCGCGGCCCGCGTGGCCCAGGTCGCAAAGATATACGACTGTTTCGAGCAGGTGTGGCCGCAGCTGCTCGACAGACATTCGGCAGGCCTGCCGAAATTCAACGAAGAGGCCCACACCCTGAGCTATATATACTGGAAACTTGGGCTGGACAACGACAACGGCGGCAAATATGTCAAGCGCATGAACACCAACCCCGTGGTATTCCGCAACACAGGGCCGGTCGACGTACAGTTGCCGATATGGCACCTGCCGCTCGAAAAGACCACCGGCCTGCGGCGGATGTTCCGCCTCTGCGCGCGTCTGGGATTCGACGTACAAGCCATTGCGCCGGCCGCTTTCAACGCCAGGGCCGGAGCGGTGTGCAACGTTGTGCGCATTCCGGCGCGCAACAAAATATATTTCGCGGCGCAATTCGCAAAAACGGCATTCGGAAAGTTTTTCAGATCATGACATACATTGCATCGGAGGCGCGCTATGCGACCATGAAGTACCGCCACAGTGGCTGCTCGGGGTTGCAATTGCCGGAGATCTCGCTCGGACTGTGGCAGAATTTCGGCGACGCAGACCCTTACGAACGCGGCGAGGCTATCGTCCTGCGCGCGTTCGACCGCGGGGTCACCTGTTTCGACCTAGCCAACAATTACGGCCCCGCGCCGGGCAGCGCCGAGAGCAATTTCGGCCGCATCGTGCGCGACAACCTGCGCCCGCACCGCGACGAGATCGTCGTCGCCACCAAAGCCGGTCACCCCATGTGGGAGGGGCCATATGGAGACTGGGCCTCGCGCAAGCACTTGATAGCCAGCTGCGATCAGAGCCTGCGTCGCATGGGGCTCGACCATGTAGACGTCTTCTATTCTCACCGTTACGATCCCTCGACGCCGCTCGAAGAGACGATGGGCGCGCTCGACTACATCGTCCGTTCGGGGCGCGCAACGTATGCCGCGCTGTGGAGATACTGCGCTCGCTGGGAACCCCCTGCATAGCCCACCAGATCAAGTATTCGATGCTCGCGCGCGAAAACGGCGACGCGCTCTTTGCCGCCCACCGCAAGCATGAGGTAGGGTGCGTGTCGTTCTCGCCGCTGGCGCAGGGGCTGCTGAGCGACAAGTATCTGGACGGTATTCCGTCCGGTTCGCGGGCCGCGCGCGCAAGTACGCTCGTCAGCGATCACGTCACGGCAAACCTCGACCGTGTGCGCGCACTGAACGCCATGGCGTTGGAGCGCGGGCAGTCGCTGGCGCAGATGGCCATCGCGTGGCAGCTATGCGACGACCGCGTGACGTCGGTACTGGTGGGGGTCAGCTCCGAACGGCAGCTCGACGACAATCTCGCCGCCATCGACAACTGCCGCTTCTCGGACGAGGAGTTGCAGCGGATCGACAGCATACTGAAATAATCAGAATCTGTTTTTACGTCCGCAATTATCCGGTAATTATCGTCCCTGCGATTTCAGCCGCAGGCGAGGCGCACAGCGAGGCCTTCGGTAACGATCTGTAACGGGAGGATTGCTCCGGCTCCGCTTGCAATGACGGTTGCGGCTTCTGCCGTCGTTGTTTTCCCTCGAAATAACATTACTTCGGGCAAGCGTCGTCTTGCCGGATGGCCGCAACAGCGTCAAATACCTCCGACAATAATTGTTCAGGGCGGCGACCTTTGTGAACCAACAGCAGGACTTTAAGAAATTTTTCAGTCGGCTTATATCCGGACTGGATTCCATCGTCGATGATTTTGGATTTTGCCGAGGGTATCGTTTTCGGCTATAAAATCGGCGTAAAACACAGGCATAAAAATTTGGCGAGGCGTTGACAATCAACGCCTCGCCAAATTTATCTACACTTAACGTTTACTTCCCGCCCGGCTTGGCAGCGCCAGCGGCGGTAGCGGGTTTGTCGACGATTTTGAGCTCCTTTTTGACCAGCGGCAGGATGTTGACCATGTTGGCCTCATCGTAGTAGGGCAGTCCGCCGCGCGAGAGGTCGAAGACGGCCAGCAGGCCGTTGGCCTTGCCGACGGATTTAATGGCGGCGGTGGCCTTTTCTATAACGGGGGACATCAGTTTCTGTTCCTGTTCGGCGGCGTCCTGCTGGGCGGTCTGCTCGAAACTCTGAATACGCTGGCTGAGTTCGTTCAGCCCCTTCTCCTTCTCCCCGCGAATAGCGTCGCTGTACTTGGAGAGGTTTTTCTGGTAATCCTGATACTTGGTGCTCAACTCCACCCGCATAACGTCGAGCTGCTCCTCGATGTCTTTCATGTAAGCGGTGAATTTCAACTCGGCCGAGTCGCGTTCGGGCATGGCTGCGATGAGCTCCTGCGAGTTGATATAACCGAATTTCTGGGCGGAGACGCTGCCGCCGACCAGCGCGAAAGCAATGAGCGTCAATGTCGTTCTCAAACCTGTTTTCTTCATAAAAAGCATTATTTATTTAATTGATTTATAATATCCTGCGTTTTGTCCAGCGTCGGGGCGAAGTAGAGCAGCGTGGCGTTGGCGCTCTGGTCGATGACGATGCCGAAGCCGCTCGCTATCGCATAGTCGGTGATGAACTTGAACACCTTGTCCTGAATGGGTTTGATCATCTCGATGCGCTTTTTCATCAGTTCGCCGTCGGGGCCAAAGAAGTCCTGCTGCGCTTTGGTCACCTCCTTTTCGCGCGAGATGATAGCGTCTTCGCGGCTTTTGCGGTCGTAGTCGCTAAGGTACTGACGCTGGCCCTGATAGTCGTTGTACATCTGCTGTACGGCGGCAAATGCGTCGTCCACCTTCTTCTGATAGTCTTTCGACATGTTGTCGAGCTGTGTGACGGCGGTGTTGTAGGCGGGCAGGGCCTTGAATATTTTCTCGCTGTTGACCACCATGGTGTTCTGGGCCGACGCCCAGGCGCACATCAGAGCGCCGATCGCTGCAAAAAATATTTTCCGTTTCATAGTCATTGATATTAGGTTTATATATGTTAGACAACACAAGAGACGATTAGTTAAAACCTCCGCAATGACGAACATGCCGCCTAAAACTGCATCCCCATCGTAAAGTGGAACTGTCCGCCGTGCTTCTTTGATTCGCCCACCTGCGCGTCAAAACCGTAACCCCAGTCGACGCCTATCAGGCCAATCATCGGCAGGTAGAGCCTCACGCCGAAGCCCAGCGACCGTTTCAACTGGAAGGGGTTGAACGACTTCCAGCCCGAAAAGGCGTTACCCCCCTCGGCGAAGACCAGGCCGTAAATAGTCGAGCTCGGCTGCTGGATGAACGGGTAGTGGAGCTCGACGGTGAACTTGTCGTAGACGCTGGCGTAATCGCCCGTGCGGTTGCCGCCCGGGGTGAGCGAACTGTTCTCGTAACCGCGCAGTCCGATGGTCTCCACACCGTAGAGGTTGTATCCGCCCATGCCGTCGCCGCCGAGATCGAAGCCCTCGAAAGGCGATTTTTTATTCTTGGTGTAGTAGCCCAGATAGCCCAGTTCGGCGCGCGCCATAAGCACGAACTTGTTGTTGGGCGAGAGGGGATAGAACCATTTGCTGCGGAAGTTCCATTTGTGGTACTCCACCCAGCGGTATCTGTCCTGTTCCGAGAGCGATGTGCTGGCGTAATCCTTGCCGTCCCAGAGCGACCACGGGGGGGTGGCGGCCACCGAGAGCGAGAACTCCGAACCGCTGCTCGGGTAGATCGGCTGGTTGACCGTCGAACGCCCGAGGGTGGTTTTGAGCGAGAAGATGTTCGCCGTGCCGTTCTTTATTATAAAGTAGTCCCAGTCTTTGAGATTGTAGGCCTGGTAGTTGGCCTCGTAATTGATCGTGAAGTAGGGGTCGGGGCGTTTCAGGCGGTGTCCGATGCCTGCCGCGATACCCAGCGTGCGGAAGTGCTTGTTGCCGCTCTGGTACATGTAGTAGGCGTTGGTCTCTTCGGAGTAGTAGGCCGACACGGACAGCGAGTTGGGTTTGCGACCGCCCAGCCACGGTTCGAGGAAGCTGAGCGAGAAGGCCTTATAGTACGAGCCGTTGCTCTGCGCCTTGACCGACAACTGCTGGTTCTGTCCGCGCGGGAATGGGCGCCACTCGCTGCCCTTGAAGAAGTTTTTGAGCGAGATGTTTTTGAGCGTCACGCCGATCGAGAATACGAACATGCCCGCACCCCAGCCTCCCGACACCTCGAACTGGTCGCTAGCCTGCTCCGTCAGCGGCCATCCGATATTGACCGCCTCGCCCGAAACGGGCTGTATGTCGGGCTGCAACGCTTCGGGGTTAAAGTGGTTCATCTGCGAGAGCTGGCGGATGGTGTACATGAGCATCGAGCGGTCGTAGAGTTCGCCCGGCATGACGCCGATCTCGCGGCGGATAACCTCGTCGTTGACGGTCATGTTGCCGCTGATCTTTATCTCGTTGACCGTCGCCTGCCTGCCCTCGAATATCTTGACCTGCAAGTCGATGGAGTCGGCCCCGACGATGGTTTCCGAGGCTTCGATCTGCGAAAATAGGTAGCCGTTGTTCTGGTAGAGCGACGAGACGGACATGTCGTCCGGATTGTCCTCCCTGCCGATGCCCAGACGCTTGTACAGCATCTTTTTGTCGTATGAATCACCCGATTTTATGCCCAGCATCAGGCTGAGCTGCTCGGTGGGGTACTTGCTGTTGCCGACCCAGCTGATGTTGCGAAAGTAGTATTTGTTGCCCTCGTCGACGCGGATGTCGATGCCTATGCGTTTGAAATTGATCGCGTAGACCGAATCGCTCACCACCGTCGCGTTGCGGTAGCCCTTCGAATTGTAGAAGTCGATAAGGTTGTCCTTGTCTTTGTCGAACTCCTTGTCCCTCAGTTTGGAGTTGTGCCAGAACCGCCAGTCTTTCTTGTGGGTCTCTTTGAGCGCCGCGCGCAGTTTGCGATCCTTGAAGGCAATGTTGCCGTCGAAAGTGATCGCCCCGATGCGCACCTTGTGGCCCTTGTCGACCACGAAAGTCACCTGCACTCCGTTGCGGGCCGAGGTGTCCGTCGTTATTTTGTGTTCGACCGCCGCATTGCGAAACCCCTTGTCGACGAAGAACTTTTGAATGGCGTTCCTGCTGTTGGCGAGCACAAAATCCGACAGTTCGGTGCCGCGTTTGAGCTTCATGTTTTCCAGGAGCTCCGTCGCCTCGCCCTTGCGTGTGCCCTCGATCTTCCAGCGGTAGACCAGCGGCCGTTCGGCGAGTACGAAGGTGATATTGAGGCTGTCGCCCACGGGCGTGGCCACGGCCTTGACGTCGGAGAAGTAGCGCTGGCTCCACAGGCGCGTGATGGCCTGCGAGATGTAGCTGCTCGGCAGATAGACCGAATCGCCCCTCTGCAAGCCGGTCGACTGGGCGAGGATCTCGCTGTTGAGATACTTTATGCCGCTCACTTCCACCTTGTTGATGTAGTAGCGTTTCGGGGCCGAGTAGTCGGCTATCGGCGCATTTACATCCACCGAATCCTTCGGCGCAACTGCTGCCGCATCGTCTGTCTCTGCGGAGGTTACGGCCGTGGTCGCTGCCATGCCCGTCGTGTTGCCCTCGACACTCGCCGTCGTGTCGGCCTGCTGTCCGAGTACGCTGCCTGCCGAGAGCGTGAAAGCAAGGGCGGCCAATATCATGTTCCTGTTCATCCTGTTAAATTAATAATCCGAACCTTCGTTTGCGTGTGGCGTAGACCTCCAACGCCCTGTCGAACTCCTCGCCGTCGAAATCGGGCCAGAGAACGTCCGTAAAGTACAGCTCCGCATAGGCGCACTGCCACAGCAGAAAGTTGCTCAGTCTCATCTCACCCCCGCTGCGGACCAGCAGGTCGGGGTCGGGAATGCCGGCGGTAGATAGGCGCGAGGCCACCGCCGCCGCATCTATTTTCGTGTTGTCGAGCTTGCCCGAAGCCACATCCCCCGCAACCCGCCGGGCCATCTCGGCAATCTCCCACCGCGCGCTGTAATTGATGGCCAGCAGCGTCGTAAGCCTGTCGCCGCCCGCCGTATCCTCCTCGATGCGGGCCAAATGGCTTTGCACCCGCTCCGACAGGGCGTTGCGGTCGCCGATGATGCGGACAGAGGTGCGCTCGCGTTGCAGCTCTGGCGTCTCGTCGATCACACAGCGGCAGAAGAGCTCCATGAGTGCCTCCACCTCTTCGGCCGGGCGGCCCCAGTTCTCCGTCGAGAAGGTATACAGCGTCAGGTAGCGCACCCCGCGGCGGGCGGCGGCCCTGATCACCCGACGGACGCTCTCGACCCCCGCAGTGTGGCCGTAAGCCCTCTCGTGCCCCCGCAACTGCGCCCAACGTCCGTTGCCGTCCATTATGATCGCAACATGTTCGGGCAGGCTGCTCCTCTGCTCCATATTCGAACCCTAAGTGATCTTCAACCTGTTAATTCTCTTTTGCTACCGCCTTTTGCCTTTACCCTCAGCCACATGGCCCGCCACGCTCCCTCGGAGCAGGGACAAGGCCCATATCGCGATAAACGGCAAACGGCATGACAATAACACACCAGATTACTTAATAATTTACAAAGATAGCATTAATCCGCGAATAACTCCTCTTTTCCCTGTTAATTTTTTTCGTCGCGGCGGTCGAAACCCCACATCATCTTGTTGCGCAGCGTGTCATAAAATGAACTGCCGCGCAGCCGCACGAGGTTCGCGCGGCGCTCCGCTTTCGTTGCACGGAACGTCGAGGCCCCCTCGACGGAGTAGCTGCGGTTGTCGAGCGACACGCTCAGCGACCCCTCGCGCGAGGCGACGCGGAAATCGACCGTACAGCTGTCAGGGATCACCACCGGGCGCATCGTCAGGTTGTGTGGAGCGATGGGCGAGATCACGAAACACTCGCAGCCCGGGGCCACCACCGGCCCTCCTGCACTGAGCGAATAGGCGGTGGAGCCGGTCGGCGTAGAGAGTATCACCCCGTCGCCGCGGTAGCGTCCCACCATTTCGCCGTCGACATAGACCTCGACGGCGATCATCGCCCCGTCGCCGCGATGAACGGTAAATTCGTTAAAGGCATAGCCCCCCTCCTCCGGCAGCCCGTCAATGCGGAGCATGGAGCGCTTCTCAATATCGAACTCGCCCGAGGCAATAGCCTCCAATGCGCGTTCAACTCCGTCGCGGGGCACGTTGGCCAGAAAACCGAGGCGGCCGGAGTTGATCCCCAGCAGCGGCGTCTCCGATCCGCCCGCCTGCCGCACGCCGTCGAGGAACGTGCCGTCGCCGCCGTAACAGAGCATCATCTCGCAACCGTCGGGCAGCGCGGGCGGATTGTAAGCCTCGGCCTCGATGCCGCACAGCCACGGCAGAATGGCGGCAAACGGAGCGTTGACGCTGCATTCCACGCCGTGCGAGGTCATTGCCGAGAGCAGGCGGCGCACTTCGTCGGGCGAGTGGTCGTTTTGGGGCGAGGCGAATAGCGCGATTTTCATTTTTTAGTATCTTTGCATCGGAAACTTCCAAATCTCCGGAAATTCGGTGCAAATATAGGGATTTTAGTATGACAAAACTCAGCGTTAACATAAATAAGGTGGCCACGATCCGCAATTCGCGCGGCGGCGACACGCCCAGCGTGGTCGAAGCGGCCGTCAATGTCGAGCGTTTCGGGGCGCAGGGCGTCACCGTCCACCCGCGGCCCGACGAGCGGCATATCCGTTATGCCGACGTGCGCGAACTGCGGCAGGCAGTCAAGACGGAGTTCAATATCGAAGGCAATCCGGTGGAGCGTTTCGTCGCGCTCGTGCTGGAGGTCGTGCCGGAGCAGGTGACCCTCGTGCCCGACGCTCACGACGCTATCACCTCCAACAACGGCTGGGACACGCGCGCCAACCTGCCGTTCCTGCGCGAGGTGATCGCCGCGTTCAGGGCGAAGGGCATCCGAACCTCGATATTTCTCAACCCCGACCCCGCAATGGTACCCTATGCCGCCGAGGCGGGGGCCGACCGCATAGAGCTTTACACCGAGAGTTACGCCTCCCGTTATGCCGCAGGCCGCGAACAGGCCATTGCCGCTTACCTCGCCACGGCGTTGGAGGCCTCGCGTTACGGTCTGGGCGTCAACGCGGGGCACGATCTCAACCTCGACAACCTCGCTTGGTTTGCCCGGACTATTCCCTCGCTGGCCGAGGTCTCGATAGGCCACGCGCTGATCTCCGACGCGCTCTATCTGGGGCTGGAAAATACCATACAGTTATATTTGCGCTGCCTGAAACATGAGTAACCCTCTTGATAGTCCGATATTCCGGATGATAGGCGAGATAGCCGCCGCGCACGGACAACATGCCTATGTGATAGGCGGTTACGTACGCGACTACTACCTCCGTCGCCCCTCGACCGACATCGACGTAGTCACGACGGGCAGCGGGGTGGAGCTGGCCTCCGAACTCGGACGGCGATTGCGGACGCGCGTGTCGATATTCAAGACCTTCGGCACGGCAATGTTGCGGGCCGGTGGGCTCGAATGGGAGTTCGTCGGGGCGCGCAAGGAGAGTTACAGCCGCGATTCGCGCAAACCGGTGGTAGAGCAGGGGACGATCGAGGACGATCAGTTGCGGCGCGACTTCACGATCAACGCTCTGGCCTGGTCTTTGAACGCCCCCGACTTCGGCGAGCTGGTCGATCCGTTCGACGGCATGGGCGACCTCGACCGTTGCATTATTCGCACGCCGGGCGACCCCGACATAACGTTCTCGGACGATCCGCTGCGTATGGTCCGCGCCGTGCGCTTCGCCACGCAGCTGGGTTTCGACATATTGCCCGAAACGTTCGAGGCCATCGAGCGCAACCGCGAGCGGATAGAGATCGTCTCGCCGGAGCGCATCGTCGGCGAGCTCAACAAGATAATCGCCGCCCCGCGTCCGTCGATCGGCTTCGAACTGCTCGACCTGACGGGGCTGCTGAAACTCATCTTCCCTGAACTCGACCGGCTGAAAGGGGTAGAGGTCATCGCCGGCAAGGGGCACAAGGACAATTTCGTCCACACGCTCAAAGTGCTGGACAACGTGGCAGTCAGGAGCGACGACCTGTGGCTGCGGTGGGCGGCGCTGCTGCACGACATCGCCAAGCCCGACACCAAGGCTTTCGATGCGCGCGCGGGGTGGAGTTTCCACGGCCACGAAACGCTCGGATCGAAGCTGGTGCCGGAGATATTCCGCCGGCTGCATATGCCTCTGAACGAGAAGATGAAGTTCGTGCGCAAGTTGGTTTTCCTGCACCTGCGCCCGATCATCCTCTCCGAAGACGAGGTGACCGATTCGGCCGTGCGCAGGCTGCTGTTCGAGGCGGGCGACGACGTCGACGCACTGATGACCCTCTGCGAGGCCGACATAACCTCGGGCGTAGACTCGAAAGTGCAACGCTATCTGCACAACTTCGAGACGGTCCGCGCCAAGTTGCGCGAAATAGAGGAGAAGGATCGCATACGCAATTTTCAGCCGCCGATAACGGGCGAACTGATAATGTCCATCTACGGCCTGCCGCCGTGCAGCGCAGTGGGGGAGATCAAGTCCCGCATCAAGGAGGCCATTCTCGAAGGGCTGATAGCCAACGACTTCGACCAGGCTCACGCCCTGATGGAGAGCATCGCGCAGGAGATGGGGCTGAAAAAAGTTTCGGAAGCAGGGTTATGAGAGGAGAGAATGGAATATTGCCCGGAGTCATTTCAGGCGCGATATTAGCCGTCTATGTTGGCAGAAGAATATTAAGGCGTATAAGGCGGCGGCAGGAGGAGCGGTACGGGCAGGCACACATGTTCGACGCGGTGGGGAGGCTGACGGAGTTTTACACAAAGTACATCGAGACGTTCAGCCGACGGCCGGTCGATGAGGAGACGGTCGCCGCGCTCGAAAGTCGTTATCTGACCGTGACACTTCGAGAACGGCTGCGGTGGGGTGGGGTGAATTACGAACTGCTGGTCGATTCTCAACATTGCCGTGAAAGCTGAA
The DNA here is from genome assembly GCA_031256675.1 of Rikenellaceae bacterium. Classification (GTDB taxonomy): domain Bacteria; phylum Bacteroidota; class Bacteroidia; order Bacteroidales; family Rikenellaceae; genus JAIRQC01. The sequence goes on along the minus strand of JAIRQC010000032.1, from coordinate 12,688 downwards.
TAAGGACGCTCGACATCCGTCCAATAGCAAAGTATGTAAACATCCGACAAGCAGACCGTTATTATATGGTGCAGTATGACGGCGACCGATGTTCCATTGTTTTGCAACTGGCAGGGAGCGACGGCAATTACCTGATAGACGACATAAAATTTGCGACGGACAAGGGCATGTCGCACGAAGCGGAACAATTCATGTCATTCTGAGTTGGCTGAATCGAAAGGTTCGCCTGTCGTTTGGGATTTGAGGTTGCTGCATTTGGGATTGCTGCATTTGAGGTTGCTGTGCGACAGCGGTACTTCGGCATAAAACAACTGTTTTGGCGCTGGAAACTTTCATTTTTTCCGGCGGGAAAAGCAAAGCACGGCGGTAGGTCGACTGCACTGAGGGCGACATGCGATCCGTCTGTACAAAAGCATGTTATCCGTAAAACACTTAATATCAAATATTATTTTATAATCGACTATGGTTCAGGCAGAAAACGTTATTGCAAAGACAGCCGAGGCGGTCAAGCCGGAAAATGTGATCTCAATGCTCAAAGAGTTGTCGCAGCAGTCGTTGCACGAGATCGCCGGCGACCTCACCCGTTCTATCATGATCACGGTGGGCAACATGCTGCTCGCTCTGCTGTTCTATTACCTCGGGCGGCTGGCGATAAAGATCATCCGGCGGACGCTGGAACGGGTGATGAAGCGGCGGCAGGTCGACATGTCGTTGCAGCGTTTCGTGCTGAGCTGCACGCAGGTAGCGCTGACGGCGCTGCTGCTGGTGTGCATCGTCAGCATCATTGGCGTCAAGACCACAGGCCTTACGGCCATCTTCGCCGCCACCAGCCTCGGTATCGGTATGGCGATGAGCGGCACGTTGCAGAATTTCGCCAGCGGGGTGATGATTCTGCTCACAAAAACCTATCGTATAGGCGATTACATCGAAGCGCAGGGGCAGGCCGGCACCGTGAAGGAGATACGGCTGTTCCACACCTGCATCAACACCGTCGACAACAAGACGATAGTCATACCCAACGGTCTGATCTCCAACGGCATAGTCAACAACTATTCGGCCGAACCCGACCGCCGTCTCGAATGGACTTTCGACATCTCATACGGCGACGATTTCGACCTCGCGCGGCAGGCCGTGACGGATATTCTCGAAGCCGACGGGCGCGTGGTGCAGAAGCGCGACAAACTGGTGGCTATCAGCTCTCTGGCCTCCAGCTCGGTAACAGTTGTGGCGCGGGCGTGGGTTCCGGCGGCGGAATACTGGAACGTCTACTTCGACGTTCTGGAAAAGATATATAAAACGCTGCCTGCCAGAGGTTTGAACTTCCCGTTCCCGCAACTCGACGTGCACTTGCAAAAATAGTCTGTTCGGTCGTGAAAATCGTCAAAAAAGTCCGTTTGAATGCCTCAAACGGACTTTTTTATTTATACTTCCGACCAAAATGCGATGCGTTCTCGGCGATATAGACCCCACCGAGTATAGCCGCGCCGCCGAGTATCGAAGCCCACGTAATGGCCTCGTCGTCAAAGGCCAACTGCGACGTGACGAAGGCCACCAGGGGCGAGAGATAGATGTAGTTGCTGGCCTTCATCGAACCGATCTTCGAAATGGCGCGGTTCCACATTATGTAGCACGCAAACGAAGCCAGCAGCCCGAGGAACAGCAGGTTCCATATCACCGTCGGCACGGCCAGAGGGGCGAGATTGCGGCCTCCGCCCTCGGCGATCCACACCGGCAGCAGTGTCGCAAGGCCGTAAAAGAACACTTTGCGAGTTATGAAGCGCGTGGAATAGGTGTTGTAGAGGCGGAAAACCACAATGTTGTACAGCGCCCACGCCAGCGCGGCCACGAACGCAAGCGAATCACCCAACATATTGATTTCAAAGGTAAAATCGCCGTTCATTTCATACAATAATACACCTGCGAGCGACAGCAGCGATCCGGCGACAAACCGGTTGCAGAGGCGTGTCGAACGGACCAGCGCCCGCGAGAGCAGCGCGGTCAGCAGCGGAATTGTCGCGACGATTATCGCAACGTTGGTGGTCTGGGTGTAGATCAGCGCGGTATTTTCGGCCAGAAAGTAGACCGACCCGCCGCACAGGCCCGCCGCAAGGAACATTAGCTCATCGCGCAGGCTGTCGGCGAAAAGCGGCCGCGGAGCGATCGCCCACATCAGCGCATATGCCAGCGCAAAGCGGTAGAACATTATATCCGCCGGGGTCAGGCCATTGACAAGCAGCGCTTTCGACGAGGCGAACGTCGTCCCCCAGATTATCACGGCCACAAGGGCCAGCATGTGGTATTTGAAATCGGCAGTTTTCAGAGGTATCGGTTTTTAGCGGTTCGTCATCGCAACGTCGCTCCGGAAAATATTCGCCTCGCCGGATTGCTTCGCTACGTTCACAGACGGAGAAAAGATTGCTTCCCATTTCGGGTTCGCAATAAAAAGACTGCTCCCCGTTTCACATGCCCGCCCTCGCAATGACGGGCATGACGGGCAAAAACAGGGTTAGCAATGAGGTAAATCACGAAATATCACTCTTTTTCAATGCTTATCCTGTTATGCAGTGCGTGGGCGATGGTCAGTTCGTCGGCATAGCCGATTTCGTCGCCGAAGCCTATGCCGCGGGCGATGGAGGTCACTTTAAGTCCCTCGAAGCTGGCAAGCCGGCGCGCGATGTAGAACTGCGTGGTCTCGCCCTCGACCGTAGTGCTCAGGGCGAGGATCACCTCCCTGATCTCGCCGCGCGCAATATTGTCCAGCAGCAGGTCGACCTTCAAATCCGACGGCCCGACCCCCTGCATGGGCGAGATCACACCGCCCAGAACATGGTACAGCCCGCCGTACTGCCGCGTACCCTCGATCGAGAGCACATCGCCCACGCTCTCCACCACGCACACCGTCGAACGGTCGCGGTCAGCGTCAAGGCAAATGGGGCACACATCCCTGTCGGACAGGTTGTTACAGCGGGAGCAGTATTTTATCTCGTTGCGGAAGCGTTCAATCGCCCCCGCCATTTCGTGCACCGGCCCCGGCTCCATGCGCAATATGTGCAGCGATAGCCTGAGCGCCGTGCGACGCCCGATGCCCGGAAGCCGCGACAGCTCGCCGACAATATCTTCGAGGAGCCTGGACATCAGATCGCTGCTATCGCCGCCGCTTTGACCCAGCCTTTGTTCCCGTCGGCGATGGAGATCTCGCGCCAGTCGCCCAGACGGTCGAGGATCTCGACGGCGGCACCTTCGTGGATGACGAATATGTCCTTGCTGGTATCGCCGGGCGAACTTTTGACCGGTATGGCCCTGTCTATGATCACCGCCGAGGAGGATTCGACATCCTCACGACGGTCGACAGAGGCGAACAGGGCCGAGGTAATGAACATCACGAGCATGGCTATCGCCCCGTAAAAGCCGATCTTGCGCCTCAACATGTTGGAAGCCAGAAGATAGATCAGCGCAAGGAACAGCGCCACGGCAAGCGCGACGATGCTGATACAAGCCCAACCATTGCCGTCGAGCAGCTGCCGCACCCCGCGCAGCCACTTGACCACGAAGAACTCCGGCACAGTCTCAATGTTGTCCTTCACGTAGCTGTTGGCGATGGCCAGATTGTACTTCACGTCGCCGTTCGACGGGGCCAGCCGCAGCGCGCGACGGTAGTTGAGTATCGACAGCCCAATGTGGCCCGCCTTGAAATGGGCGTTGCCCAGGTTGTAGTATAGCTTGTAGCTCTCGCGCCCGACGGCCACTATCGAGTCGTAGCGGACGATGGCCCCTGCGTAGTTGCCGTTGACGTACTCGGTGTTGGCCGCGTCCCACTTGGCGTAAAGATCGCCACAAAAGGAGAGCGTGTCGACGGGCGCGGCGGCAGCAGGCGCGCGCAAACTGTCCGAAGCCGAAACGAGGCTGTCGGCAACAGCAGCAGAGGCAATAGGCCCTGAGGCAACGGCGGCCTCGGAGGCGGCCCGTAGAGACAAGGCCGACAGCAAAGCATATATATATATCAGCATCCTCATATTGAGATCTTTATATGTATTATACAAACTATTAATTAAAGTGCAAATCTCATGCCGTGCCGAGCAATGCATGGTCGGAACATCTACCGCTTTTCGTGCGAAGCAACGCATAAGTCAAAGCATATACCGCTTTTCGTGCGAAGCGACGCATAAGTCGAAGCATCTACCTTGAAAAACAGCATTTAATATGGCGGGGCTCAAGCCGGCCTGCGGCCTCCTCCCTGTCGTTCGGCGATGTTACATGCGAGCATGGCATTGCACTCGCCCGTTCGACCGCACTTCGTTTCGCTCGTGGCGACATAAAGCCGCCGTTTCATCTCTTGATAGTTCCCTCCAGCGAAGATATTATCTCGACAGCGTCGTCGTATGCGTCGTCCATCGTATGTCCCTTTACGTCGGGCGAATATCGGGTGTACTCGCACTCCGAAATCAGGTTCGCGTACCGCTCCGCTTCGGCTGCCGCAATGCCGCGGGCCGCAAGCCCTTCGCACAGCGTCTCCTTAGTCAGGTTGGCAACAGGAATGTCGAGCTTGTCGCCGGCGTATCCCCACAACGCTTTGAGTATCTCTTCGTAAAATCCACGCCGGTCGTGGTGCGACATCGCCGTCCGGGCCGCGCGCAGACGGGCCAGCGCCACCTTGCTGGCCCGTTTGCCGCGGACGAAAGAGGCGTTCTGAATGTTGCGGTTATATTTGCGCAGGTAGACGAGCGCCGCCACGAACAGCGCGACCAGCCCCAGGAGCGTCGCGACGTATGGCCAGCTGCCGAAGAACGGCTCGCCGCGCCGCTTGAGCCCCGGCGAGCCCAGTTTGATAAAGCGTATGTCCTCGCCAAGTATCTTGACGTCCTCCTTCGACAGGGCGTTCATCAGCACGCCGCCGCCGCCGTCCGCACGCACGCCGGAACTGTCGGGAAGCACCCTCATCGGGATCGGCCCCGAACTGAGCGTGACATAGCGCATCTGTTCGGGCGAGAAGTAGGAAAATTCTATCGGAGGGATGGTATATTCGCCTTCGGCGCGCGCGATGAACGGAAATTCGAACCGTCGGTGGCCGCTGATACCGCTCGACGAAGGGTTGAGTTGCTCGGTGGTCGAGGTGTTGTACTGTTCGATGGAGGCGGGCAGATCGAGCCGCGGCAACTGGATCAGGGGCAGGTTGCCCGTGCCGGATATTTTGACCGCCACGCTGGCGCTCGAATTGGTCATCACTGGCGGCTTGGGCGGGTCGCACTCCATGGTGAACGACCCGACGGCCCCTGCAAAACTCTTGGGCGCTCCGGGGGGCAGCTCGTTGACGTTGATGCGCACCGGCCCGGCGGTCAACTTCTTGTGCACCGGCTCAATGTCGTAGCCGCCGCCAAGCAGGTTGTCGAATATCGACTGTTGGCCTCTGCGGGTGACCATCACCTGCGCCAGAACGTTCAGGTCGAACTGCTCGATATACAGCGCGCCCGACTGCTGCGGATAGAGCAGCGTCTCTTTCAGGATGCGCACGTCGTAAATCTTGTTGCGGTAGGACTCCTTGCGGGTCCGCGCTTCGCCCGAACCGAGATCCTGGCTCCAAAAGCCGTTGAAGGTCGGGAACTTGTAGCCTTCGATAGTGTTCGGGATGCCGCGCGAGTAGAGTTTGAAGGTCGCCTTGATGGGCTGCCCCTTGTAGACCGAACTTTTGTCGACCGTCACCGTCACGAACAGGTCGTCGCGGCCGAGTTTGGTTGGCGTAGCGCCTTCGCCGCCGGAGGCCTTCCGGTCGCCGCCCTCGTTCTCCACCACTTCGATGGCGAAGGGGCGGGTGGAGTATGTTTTGCCGTCGACGACGATCGAAGCCGACGGGATGGTGAACTTGCCGTTGCCGCGCGATTGCAGGACGTAGGTGATGGTGGTATTGACCGTCTGGCTGATATTGCCGTTGATGACCGCCCTCATCCGTCCTTGCGACGGGGTAGGCCCTGCTATAACGTCGAAACCCGGCCCCGGAAAGTCCGGAGCCGAAAAATCGCGGCCATTGGCCTCGACCGTGAACTCCACCTTGAACACCTCGCTGCGACCAACCACGTTGGGCGCGTTGATCTCGAAAGCCACCTTCTGCCCCAGGCACACCGCCGAGAGCAGGGTGAACAGTATCGCCAATCTTGCAGTCCGTGTCATAATTCCTTGAAATTTCGCGCCCACTGTTTTTATGCGCTTGAAAACCTGCCGCCTTTTCAGTGTTTGAAATCGGCAAAAAAGTCGTTGCCCTTGTCGTCGACGATGATGAACGCAGGGAAGTTCTCGACATATATCCTGCGCACGGCCTCCATGCCGAGTTCGGGGAAGTCGACCACCTCGACGCTGCGGATGCTGTCGCGGGCCAGTATCGCCGCCGGGCCGCCGATGGAGCCGAGGTAGAAGCCTCCGTAACGCTTGCAGGCGTCGGTAACCTCCTGGCCGCGATTGCCTTTGGCCACCATCACCAGCGACGCGCCAAGGCTCTGGAACTGATCGACATACGAGTCCATACGTCCGGCGGTCGTAGGGCCGAAACTGCCCGAAGGCATTCCCTGCGGCGTTTTGGCCGGGCCGGCGTAATATATCGGATGTCGCTTGAAATATTCGGGCACTGGTTCGCCTGCGTCGATCATCTGTTTGATGCGGGCATGGGCGATGTCGCGCGCAACGATCATGGTGCCGCGCAGGTTCAGGCGCGTTTTGACAGGGTAGCGCGACAGTATCTCGCGCACAGCGTCCATCCCCATGTCGAGGTCGATCTCCACGGGCGGGGCCATCGCAGGGGCTTCGCGGGGCAGGAAGCGGGCCGGATCGTGTTCCAGCTCTTCGAGGAAGATGCCCTCGCGGGTGATCCTGGCCTTGACGTTGCGGTCGGCGCTGCAACTCACCCCGATACCCACCGGGCACGATGCTGCGTGGCGCGGCAAGCGGACAACCCGCACGTCGTGCACGAGGTATTTACCTCCGAACTGCGCCCCGATATTGCTCTGTCGGCATATCTCTCGGATGCGTTCCTCCCATTCGAGGTCGCGGAACGCACGTCCGCCATCGTTGCCGGAGGTGGGCAGGTGGTCGAAATAGCCCGCCGAAGCCTTTTTCACCGCGGCAAGGTTGGCCTCGGCCGAAGTGCCGCCCACGACCACCGCCAGATGGTAGGGCGGGCAGGCCGAGGTGCCCAGGTCCTTGATATGTTCCTTGAAGAAAGCCGTGAGCGACTTCTCGTTGAGCAGCGCCTTGGTCTGCTGGTAGAGGAACGTTTTGTTGCCCGAACCGCCCCCTTTGGTCATGAACAGGAACTTATATTCGGCCCCCGTCGTGGCGTAAATGTCGATCTGGGCGGGAAGGTTGGTGCCGCTGTTGGCCTCGTCGGTCATCGTGAGCGGCACTACCTGCGAGTAGCGCAGATTGCGGTTGCGGTACGTATCGTACACCCCTTTGGATATATATTCCGCATCGTCGACCCCTGTGTATACGTCCTCGCCCTTCTTGCCGATGGCGATGGCGGTGCCGGTGTCCTGGCACGTGGGCAGCTCTCCGTCGGCGGCCACCACCTGGTTGAGCAGCATGGTGTAGGCCACGAAGCGGTCGTTGTCCGAGGCTTCGGGGTCGTTCAGAATGTCGGCCACCTTTTGCAGGTGCGAGCCGCGCAGGTAGAACGACACCTCGGCAAAGGCCTCCCGCGCAAGCAGTTCCAATCCCCGCGGGTCTATTTTAAGGATCCTGCGCCCGTCGCACTCGACTTCGCTCACATAATCCGTGGTCAGCAGGCGATACTTCGTCTCGTCCCCGCCCAGAGGGTAGGGCTCCTGATACTTGAATTCGGTCATGATTTTATATGAATCTTATTGAAGTATACATGTCTGATTGCCGGAATATATCCTGAATTGAAAACCGTAATTTTCCATATCGACACATGACAATACAAAAGGCCCATCATCAATATAATCCAGCCTGTTGAACGCAGACAATGCGTTTATATCCTGCATTTCAATAGCGCGATTGCTGAAAAAACAGCAATATTTATCGACAAACCCATTGATATATTGGCCTATTCGAGGAACATTCATAATATTTTTCAAAGATTGCACCAACTGTTTCCGTGCTTTGGCATATTTTGCTTCCATATATTTATGCTCGGTGTTAGTTAACTCATCCAACATGAAATACTGCCCGTCTTCAGTATAAACTATGAAATCACAAACATCTTTCCCGACGTTATCACTGCTTTTAACGCGAGGCGGCAATGATTCAATAAATTCATCATATTTGATTACGTGTACTTCCTTATTATTTTCATTTTTGTATTTTGCAATACCGCCACCTTTTTCATCCCCGATTTCAAAACATGTTTTGCAAATAATCTGTTCTTTGGCAAAAACATTACTGACCGGTAACTCTCCATGTCTATATTACAATTGGTTGTATTCGTCGTATATGTCATTTATCGTATCCGAAAGCGGGTTCGTATAGATCAAATGTTTGTTCACTATTTTCAGGTCGCTGATTTGCCCCTCCCTCACCTCAAAAACAGACAGATCGTCATAGTCGATCTTCGCTCCTTCGACCAGCCTGTTTTTGTCGCCGGCCCTGATCAGCAAGTTCAGATGATTGATGATGTACGGACTGTGCGTCGTAAGCATGAGGGTCATGCCGTAATCGTTATGCTTCTGCACGAAGCATCTGTTAACGATAAAGTTGATCAGGCTTCTCTGACTCTCCGGATAAAGGCCGAGTTCCGGCTCTTCGATATGAATGTGTACATTCCTGTATTTGACGTCGCCTATATTCTGCTGTGCCCTGAAATTTTTCAAACTGTCGGTCCGGGACATGTAATCAAATATCACCTTGTTGAACTGCCAGCTCAAATCGTAATGTTTCGAAAAATATTCAACTATGACCGACAACGGCGTTACTGTCTGTATTCCCGACGAAGCATTTTCCAATCCTATCTGAAATTTTTTGCTGTCGCCGATACTCCCGATATAATATTTTACGCCTCCGGACGGCATCTTCTTCGAAAAATACTTAACACCTAAATAGGGAATATCCAACTCGTTAACATACCATTTCGACGCAATCATGAAATCATTGTAAGTTTCATTCACAAAGAAACCTTTAACGCTTGCCCCATTTGCAAGAATATCAGGAATAGTATTTCGCTTGTCGCCAATAAAGCACATTTTATCCAGGCCCAACTCATCCGCCGGAACTATTGGGGTGGTAGCAAGTTTATTTTTATAATGAATTGTAACACTGCCCTTTTGATATATGATCTCGGTTTGCGGTTTCAGATACTCAAAAGTACCGTCATTTTTCAAATATGATATGAAGTCGAACTTGAAAGGCGACTGAGATATATTGGAATATCTCAGATACGACCTGATATTAACCCATTTATAAATCCAGCGAAACAGCACAAGTGTTTTCATGATTGTGCTTTTTCCGCTTCCTGATTCTCCAATAAAAACGGTCATCGGACGAATATCGTCTATCGCTACCTCCTCGACAGGGCCGAAATTTCTTATGATGATCGATTCTTTCATCTCCACACTTGCCTTTTATCACGGCAAAGGTAATAAATTATTGCAATAAAATTATTCGTCGGCGTGTTGCTGCGAGCGGAAAAATTCCTAATTTTGCAAAAAATTTAATAATGCGGCAGGGCGCGGCGGGCGAGCGGCAACAGCATTAAGTCTGGACGGCAACCACGTAAAGACCGGGCGGCAACCATGCGAGGGCCGGAGCAACGCCGCTAAGACCGGGCAGCCAACGCCATACTAAGCCGGACGGGCAGGCCTGTTTCGCCGAACGGCAGGTCGGCTTCCGCAAAACCGAAACAACTTAATCCCAATATAATTATGGTATCATACAAAGAACTGGGCCTCGTAAACTCGAAAGAGATCTTCGCAAAGGCCTTTGCCGGCAAATACGCCATTCCGGCATTCAACTTCAACAACATGGAACAGATGCAGGCCATCATACAGGCTTGCGTCGAGAGTTCCTCGCCGGTGATCCTGCAAGTGTCGAGCGGCGCGCGCAAGTACGCCAACCAGACCCTGTTGCGCTACATGGCACAGGGAGCCGTCGAGTACGCCAAGGAACTCGGCAAGAACATTCCCATCGTGCTGCACCTCGACCACGGCGACAGCTTCGAACTCTGCAAGTCGTGCATCGACATGGGATTCTCGTCGGTGATGATCGACGGCAGCCATCTGCCCTACGAGGAGAACGTCGCCCTGACCCGCAAGGTGGTAGAATATGCCCACGCCCACGATGTTACGGTCGAGGGCGAGCTGGGCGTGCTGGCAGGGGTGGAGGACGAGGTTTCGGCCGAGCACCACACTTACACCGAGCCCGACCAGGTGGAGGATTTCGTCAAGAAGACCGGCGTTGACTCGCTGGCCATCTCGATCGGCACCTCGCACGGGGCCAACAAGTTCAAACCAGAACAGTGCACCCGCAACGCCCAGGGCGTCCTCGTGCCGCCGCCCCTGCGTTTCGACATCCTTAAAGAGATCGAGAAGCGCATCCCCGGCTTCCCGATCGTGCTGCACGGCGCATCGTCCGTCCCGCAGGATCTGGTAGCCATCATCAACAGCAACGGCGGCGCACTCAAAGACGCTATCGGCATCCCCGAAGAGCAGCTCCGCGAGGCGGCAACATCGGCCGTGTGCAAGATCAATATCGACAGCGACGGCCGTCTGGCGATGACCGCCGCCGTGCGCGAGGTCTTCGCCACGAAGCCCGCCGAGTTCGACCCGCGCAAGTACCTCGGCCCGGCCCGCGAGAGCCTCAAAGCGCTCTACATCCACAAGGTGACCAACGTGCTCGGCAGCGCAGGCAAAGCGTAAAGCCGCCGACGCTACAGCAAAAGGGAGCTCATGGAGCTCCCTTTTTTGTTGCCTGCCGTAATTTTTTGTCGAAATTATTTGGAAAATTACATTTTTATTAATATTATCATATTCTTGTCTCACATTATCTATTATAGTTGTAGTACGAAACATATAAAAAACGTTTAACGATGAAAAAAGGTTTTTTACACGTTGCACTCTGCGGGGCTGTGGCTTCAGCGGCAAGTTCATGCTCTCCCATAACGGCCGAGACGATGATCACCAAGCGATACGCCGAGATGGCCGACACGAGCCGTTTCCGCATTTTCTACGACAACGCGGAGATACCCTCCAATGCCGAGCCGTTGGGCGTCGTGGCGTTGCGCGACAAGGGCAACGACATAAACTGCGGCAGGGAGCGGGTCTTTGCGCTGGCGCAGGAGGAGGCTGTGAAGGCGGGCGGCAACGCACTGTATGTCTATCAGTATGACAAATCGGGCATTTGGAGTTCGTGTCACCAGATCACCGCCACCATTCTCAGGATCTCTCCCGAGACGACGCCCGGTCAGGATCCGTTCGCCGCGCTGCACCGGCCTACCGGCGACACGACATACAGCGCGCAGGCAGCACAGTCGTTAACACTGCAGCCTCAGTATGTTACACCGCAAGTTCAGTTCGGGCCGCCACCGGTAAAAAAGCGGTCGGAGTGGATAGCCGAGTTCGAGACTGGCCCTGCATGGCGCGCGGCGGAACTCATCGAGCAGCCCGACGCCGAAACCCAGGCTTACTCCAGGCGGCTCATGTCGGGTTACAGCCTCGGCGGGCGGCTGGGCTACTTCCAGAACTACTGGGGCATCTCGATGGTCTGTTCGAACTATCTCGCGGGCACGAGCGGATACGCCACGCTCTACGGCAACAGGCTCTGGCTCAAGACCCGCGACCGGATCACATTCGTCGGGCCCGAGGTGATTTTTTACAGCTACTCGCCGAGCGAAAAGTGGCGTTTCCACTGCTCGGTGGGCTTAGGCTACATCGGTTATGTCTCCAAACGGACCAATAGCGCCGGAATACAGGAAAAACACTCCGGCAACACTTTCGGGACGAACTTCGCACTAGGAGCAGACTACAAATTCGACAGGAGCTGGAGCGTCGGAGCCAAGCTGCACATGGACGAAGGCGCGCTCGGCAGCATAACCGTCACCGATGCTAACGGCAACAGCCAAACCACAACTCTCCCCGACAAACAAAAAGAGAGCCTCAATAACCTCGGATTACACATCGGCCTGAAATATCATTTTGGCAGCAAAGAAAAATAGCCTCACCGTCATTGCAAGCGGGTTCTCGGCCCGCAGCAGCCGATGACAAGCCGAAAGCAGAGTGATCTTTGCCGAGGTGCGAAGGAGTAAGCCTGACGAAGCGCAGGCAATCCAGTGAGCCACAGTCTGCCACAGGACTGCTTCGGCTGCGCCTCGCAGTGACGGGCAGGGGATTTCTTCGGGCTGCCGGCTCTCATTCGGCCCTCGCAATGACGCTGAAATTATATTTTGAGGCGGGTGCAAAAACTTTTTCGGGCAGACATCTTGCATTTTCGGGAAAAACTCCCTATATTTGCACCCGCAAGATTGAGCCATGGTGTAATGGTAACACTGCAGATTCTGGATCTGCCTTTCTTGGTTCGAATCCAGGTGGCTCAACAGGAGCGTCGCACAATGGTGCGGCGCTTTTTTGTTTGCGGGCGGCTGTTGGTTTTTTGTTTGCAACCGTGCTGCGGTTTTTTGTTTGCTCCGACCGTGCACGGTTTTTTGTCGCGACGGTTTGCGGCAAACAAAAAAAACGTTATCTTTGCAGGCGTTTTT
>JAIRQC010000027.1 GCA_031256675.1 Rikenellaceae bacterium | reverse complement strand
ACTGCTCAAAATCCCTCTTTTTTGCGTTACACCCCAAAACAAAGACCGCGTAAATACTTGATCTACGCAGTTTTACTTGCATTTACCCAATCACCCAGCGGAGAGAGGGGGATTCGAACATGATTCGTCGTCGTTGACAGGAATTAGTGTATTCACGTCGACGACACCGATGTCAGGGGTGAAAGACGAAAATGGCAATACTATCAAATCTTCACTTAAAGAGCTTCCTGCCAGCAGCTGGTCGATCTTGCCGTCGATATCCGACAGCCTCATTTCGACGCCTATAGCCTGCTCAGGCAGCCCCCTTTTGCTGCCTGTGTTATTAAAATGTCGGCAAAATTACTGCGGCGAGATGGAATGTACCGATAAATACTTTACCTTTGCGGCGTATGAATAAGAAAAAAAGATATTCGCGAGACGATTTTGCTGGCGCAGACGTTGTCGAAGGCGTCCATCAGGTGATCCCCATCGTGACTGGCGACGACGACAACATGCCCGAAGATGTGGAGATCCCTGAGGTGCTGCCTATCCTGACCCTGCGCAGTTCGGTGCTCTTCCCCGGCTCCATCACCCCGATTACCGTCGGGCGCGAGAAGTCGATGAAGCTCGTGCGCAGCGTCGAAGCTACCGGAGGGCTGCTCGGGGCGCTGTTGCAGAAGGAGGCCGACGTCGACCAGCCGGGCCCGGACGACATGTACCGCGTGGGCACGGCGGCGCGTATCCTCAAAATCCTCGACATGCCCAACGGCAACCTGACGGTCATCATGCACGGCATACGCAAGATCGAGGCCAAGGAGTTCATCACCTCCGACCCGTTCTTCACGGCGAGGATCATCTCTCTCAGGGATACCGCGCCGGAGAGCAACAATCTGGAATTCAACGCTCTGGTCGACTCGATCCGCGACATCGCCATCAATATAATCAACATTTCGCACAACATACCCAAAGAGGCGTCGTTCGCCATCAAGAACATCGACTCCGACCGCGGACTGATCAACTTTATCTGCTCCAACCTCGACTTTGCCGACTCCGACCGCCAGCACCTGCTGGAGGCCCCGGGGCTGCTGGCCCGCGCCCGCCGCCTGCTGGAAATCCTGGCCCGCGAACAGCAACTGGTTGAACTCAAAAGCGAGATCCAGAGCAAAGTCAAGCGCGACCTCGACCAGCAGCAGAAGGAGTATTTCCTTCAACAGCAGATCCGTACCATTCAGGAGGAGCTTGGCGGCGATCCCGACGTCAACGACGTATCCGACCTGCGCAACCGCGCCCGCAAAAAGAAGTGGAGCAAGGAGACGGGGGAGATGTTCAAAAAGGAGGTCGCGAAGCTTGAACGGCTTAATCCGGCCATGGCGGAGTACTCGGTGCAGATGACCTACCTGCAAATGATGCTCGAGTTGCCGTGGAACGAATATACCAAAGATAACCTCGACCTGGCGCGCGCCCGCAAACGGCTCGACGGCGACCATTTCGGCCTCGAAGAGGTCAAAGAGCGCATACTCGAACACCTTGCCGTCATCAAGCTCAAAGGCGACCTGAAATCGCCGATACTCTGCCTCTACGGCCCTCCCGGGGTGGGCAAAACCTCGCTGGGCAAGTCGGTGGCCGAGTCGCTCAAACGCAAATTCGGACGCATATCGCTCGGTGGACTGCACGACGAGGCGGAGATCCGCGGCCACCGTCGTACCTACATCGGGGCCATGCCGGGACGCATAATACAGACCATCAAGCGGTGCGGGTCAGCCAACCCTGTGATCATCCTCGACGAAATCGACAAGGTGACCTCGAGCGCCCACGGCGACCCGTCGTCGGCGCTGCTCGAAGTGCTCGACCCGGAGCAGAACACCACCTTCCACGACAACTATCTCGACGTGGATTTCGACCTGTCGAAGGTGCTGTTCATCGCCACGGCCAACAACGTGGCCAACATTCCGCCCGCCCTGCGCGACCGTATGGAGCTGATCAACATCCCGGGCTACATACTCGAAGACAAGGTACAGATCGCCCGCGATCACCTCATACCCAAGCAGCTGGAAGCCCACGGCGTGCCGGCCAAAAGCATGAAGCTGCCCGAGACGTCGATAGAGAAGATCATCGCCGAGTACACCCGCGAGTCGGGCGTGCGCAACCTCGACAAGAACATAGCCAAGATAGCCCGTTACCGCGCCAAGGAGATCGGCTTCGACAACGATTTCGACCCTGCTATCGCACCCGAGGATGTGGAAAAGATCCTCGGCGTGCCCAAGTTCCGTCTGGACCAGTACGAGATCGAGGGGATGGTCGGCGTGGTGACCGGCCTTGCGTGGACGGAGGTCGGCGGCGACATTCTCTACATCGAGTCGATCCTCACCCCGGGCAAGGGGGCCATGAACGTCACGGGCAATCTGGGCGATGTTATGAAGGAGTCGGCCACGATAGCCCTCGAATGGGTCAAGGCCCATTACGAGGAGCTGGGCATCGACTGCGAGAAGTTCGAGAAGTGCGACATCAACATCCACGTTCCCGAGGGGGCCATCCCGAAGGACGGGCCGAGCGCGGGCATCACGATGATGACCTCGCTGGTGTCGACATTCACGGGCAAGGCGGTCCGTGAGCGGATAGCCATGACGGGCGAGACCACCCTGCGCGGTCGCGTGATGCCCGTCGGCGGCATCAAGGAGAAGATCCTGGCGGCCAAGCGCGCCGGACTGTGCGAGATCATCCTCAGCGAAGACAACCGCAAGGACGTCTCGGAAATCAAGCCCGAATACATCGACGGCCTCGCCTTCCATTACGTTCGCACCAACAGCGACGTGCTCGCCTTGGCGATAGGGTAACTTTTGCGTCGCGGTGAGCGGAACGCCATCGTTGCGGGACGCAAAGCGGTGAAACAATCAGGTGGGGCGATGAGGAAGATTCTAAAAATGTTGTGCTTCTCCATTCTTTGCGGCGAAGTTATCCATCGTTGCGGGACGCAAAGCGGCGAAACAAAACAGTGAGCAGCCCTGCGTAACAAAATCGGCAAACAGCAGTTGTTACAAACTGCGGGCTCCCGCCTGTTTTCTACTTCGGGCGTCCCGCTGCCTGCGGACGGAAAGTATCACCTGTTTATCATCCCCACCTCTGCTACGGCCATGATGGCTGCTGTTTCGGTGCGTAGCCGGCTTTCGCCGAGGGTTACGGTGCGGAAACCGTGCGAGAGGGCCAGCGCCACCTCCCCGTCCGAGAAGTCGCCTTCGGGGCCTATCATTATCAGCGCGTTATCGCCCGGCGCAATCAGCGAGCCGATATAATCCTTCGGCGCGTCGCCGCAACAGGCTATCAGCCGCGCGCCGTCGAACGGAGCGGTTACGAACGCCTCGAAGCGCGTAACGGGCGCAAGGCGCGGCAGAAAACACCTCAACGACTGCTTCATTGCCCCGGCCAGAATCCGCCCGCACCGCTCGACATTGACCGTTCGCCGCTCGCTGTGACGACAGTCGAGCGGCACTATGGCGTCGACGCCGATTTCGGTCGCCTTCTCAAGAAACCATTCGAAACGGTCGATATTTTTCGTCGGGGCTATGGCCACGGTAAGGGCGTAAGGCCGACGGCCGTAATCCGAAAAACTGCCGACGATCTCCACCACGCAGCGTCGAGCGTCGGGCGTCACGATGCGCGCCTCGAACAGCGTTCCGCGCCCGTCGGTCAGGTGGAGCACATCGCCCGGGGCGAGCCTCAACACCCGCGCACAGTGGCGCGACTCCTCCTCGGAGAGGGTGCACAAGGGTAAAGTTACGTTCGGAACAAAAAAAAGTTGCATGTCGGCGTGCTATCAATGTAAATAAATAATACTTTTGTGGCAGGCCTCGAAAAACCGCCGGATCAGCCTCCGATTACGGACAGCGACCTACTTAAAACCACAAAAATATGAAAAAGTTCGGTATAATTCTAACAATCTGCTCCGTTATGCTGGCAGCCCAGTCGTGCAGGGAGAATAATATCTCTCAGAGCAATCCGTTTTTCGAGGAGTGGGACACTCCGTTTGGCGTTCCGCCGTTCGACAGGATCAGGAACGAACACTACCGTCCGGCGTTCGACAGCGCCATGATGCTGCACCTGTCGCAGATAGACTCGATCGTCAACAACCCCGACGAGCCGACTTTCGACAACGTAATGCTGGCCTACGACCGCAGCGGCGAGATGCTGCAAAACGTGTCGCTGGTCTTTTTCTCGATCTCCGAGGCCGACACCAACCCCGAGATGCAGGCTATCGAGGAGGAGATCTCGCCCATCCTCACCGCCCACAGCGACCGGATAATGATGAACGGGGGGCTGTTCGCCAAGATCAAGACGATCTACGACAAACGCGCCACCCTCGACCTCGACCCGTTGCAGGTGCGCCTCGTGGAGAAGACCTATAAAAGGTTCATGCGCGCCGGGGCGGGGCTGTCGGACGAGGGCATGGCGCGGCTCAGGGAGATTAACTCGCAGCTCGCCTCGTTGCAGGTGACCTACTCGAACAACCTGCTGGCCGACAACAAGAACTTCACGATGACCGTCGACTCGTCCGACGTCGAGGGGCTGTCGGACGGGCTCAAAGAGGCCGCCGCGGCCAAAGCTGCGGAGATGGGCAGGAAGGGCAGGTTCGTCTTCACCATCGACAAGCCGAGCCTCATCCCCTTCATCACCAACTCGCCCCGCCGCGAACTCCGCGAGCAACTCTACAAGGGCTACACCTCCAAGTGCAACCACAATGACAGCCTCGACAACAAACAGGTTATCAACGACATAATCCGCCTGCGCACCGAGCGCGTCAACCTGCTTGGCTTCAAGTCGCACGCCGACTATGTGCTCGACGACCGCATGGCCGCCAACCCCGCCAACGTCTACTCGCTGCTCAACGCGCTATGGAAACCCGCTTTGGAGCGCGCCGGCGAGGAGTTGCGCGAGATGAAGGAGATCAAAAAGGCCGAGACCGGCAGCGACGAGTTCGCCTCGTGGGACTGGTGGTATTACGCCGAAAAGCTCCGCAAGGCCAAATACGACCTCGACGAGGAGATGCTGCGCCCCTACCTGTCGCTTGAAAATGTCCGCACTGGCGTCTTTGACCTGTGTAACCGCCTGTACGGCATTACGTTCCGCCCTGCGCCGCTGATACCCTCCTACAACCCCGAATGTCAGACCTACGAAGCGCTCGACGTCGACATGACCTCGCTCGGGATCATCTACATGGACTTCTTCCCGCGCGACGGCAAGCGGCAGGGGGCTTGGATGGGGCTCTTCCGCGAGGAGAACTACAAGGACGGCAAGCGCATCCCGCCCGTGATCAACATCACCTGCAACTTCACCCGTCCCGGCAACGGCGCGCCCGCCCTGCTCAACCTCGACGAGACCGAAACCTTCTTTCACGAGTTCGGCCACGCCGTCCACTATCTGTTCATCCACGCGCCGTATAGCGGCCTGCGCGAGGTGGAGCGCGATTTCGTCGAGCTGCCGTCGCAGATCATGGAGAACTGGTGCCTCGAACCGCAGATGCTGCGCAGTTACGCCCTCGACTATCGCACCGGATCGCCGATGCCCGACTACCTGATCGAGAAGATCAGCAACAGCCGCCTGTTCAACCAGGGCTTCACGACGGTCGAATATCTGGCCGCCTCGTTCTCCGACATGGACCTCCACACGCTGAGTTCCTACGTGCCGTTCGATGTGAACAAGTTCGAGGATAACGCCCTCGGCGCCAGGCGCGGGCTGATGGGCGAGATCGAGCCGCGTTACCACTATCCCTACTTCAAACACATTTTCGGCGGCTTCGACGACTATTCGGCGGGCTATTACGGTTACATCTGGTCGGAGGCGCTCGACAAGGACGCTTACGACCACTTCGTCCAAAGCGGCGACATATTCAACCGCAAGATAGCTTCGGCCTTCCGCAACGAGCTGCTCTCGAAGGGCGGCACAGCCGACGGCATGACGCTCTATCGCAACTTCCGCGGTCAGGAGCCCAGCCGGACGCCGCTGCTCCGCGGTCGCGGCCTTATCCCCGAACCCGCAACGCCCGCCGACAGCACGGCCGTAAAGCCGATATAGTATCTCTTTCCGTGCAAAATCGAGAGGTCGCCACCCGTTCAGGTGCGGCCTCTCGATTTTCGCCTGTTATGCGGGGGTTGCCTGCGGCATGGCGGCATACAATATAAATATAGAACAAGAATGACATACGGGCAGACGCTGGAGTATCTGTACGGTTCGCTGCCGGAGTTTCAGCATGTTGGCGCTCAGGCCTACAAGCCCGGGCTGGAGCGTGTAGCGGCCTTTTGCGAGCGGCTGGGACGGCCCGAGCGGAGTTTTGCGTCGATACACGTTGCCGGAACGAACGGCAAGGGGTCGACATCGCATATTCTTGCCTCGGTGTTGCAGGCGGCGGGCTATCGCGTGGGGCTCTACACCTCGCCGCACCTTGTCGATTTCCGCGAGCGTATCAGGGTCGACGGGCAGCCGGTTTCCGAAGAGGAGGTTGTGGGGTTTGTCGGGCGGTGGCGCGGGGCGATGGAGGGGCTGTCGTTCTTCGAGATGACGGTCGGCATGGCTTTCGACCATTTTCGCCGTTCGGGGGTCGACGTGGCCGTGGTGGAGACCGGCCTGGGCGGGCGGCTCGACGCAACCAATATCATCACGCCGATACTGTCGGTCATCACCAATATCGGCCTCGACCACACGGCGCTGCTCGGCGACACGCTGCCGATGATCGCCGCCGAAAAGGCGGGGATCATCAAACCGGGCGTGACGGCGGTGGTGGGGGAGAGCTCGCCGGAGTACGACGGGGTTTTCGTGCGGCGTGCCCGCGAGTGCGGCTCGGAGCTGCTCTTTGCCGACGCCCTTTGGCAGTGCGTCGCCGCGGAACCGTCAGCGGAGGGGCAGGTAATGGAGCTTGTCCGCTGCGGAGAGAGGCATGGGGGGCTGCCGTCGGGCGGTGAAAATTCGTCGTTCCATGACGAATTTTCACCGTTCAGGGTCGCCCTCGACCTGACGGGCGGTTACCAGCGCAAAAACATGGTCGCCTGCATGGCGGCGCTCGACGCCATGCCGCTGCGCATCGGGCGCGGTGCGATACTTGCCGGCTGCGCCTCGGCGGCCCGCTCGACAGGATTTTCGGGGCGGTGGCAGAAGCTGTGCGACCATCCGCTGACGATATGCGACACGGGACATAACGCCCACGGGCTTAAAGAGGTAACCGCCCAGATCGCCCGGCAGGGGTACGAACGGTTATATATGGTCGTCGGTTTTGTGGCCGACAAGAATCTGTCTGAGATCGTGCCACTGTTGCCTCGCGAGGCGCACTATATATTTACACAGCCCTCCACCCCCCGCGCCTTGCCCGCTTCGGAGCTGGCCGGCCTTTGCCGGGCGGCGGGGCTGCACGGCGAGGCGAGCGCAAGCGTTGCAGGGGCATACTCCGCCGCCCGCTCGCTCGCCTCGCCCTCCGACATGATCTTCATCGGCGGCAGTACGTTCGTAGTAGCAGACCTGCTCGCAGAATTAAGGCATTAGAACCCTTTCCCTGCCAAGATCCACGCCGCGATCCACGCCGCGCGGTTGTAGAGCCCGAGCAGCGGGGCGCGCCAGCGGTGGGGTAGACGGTTGAGCGTCCAGAGTTCGTACCATTTCGGAGCTGGCCGGCCTCTGTCGGGCGGCGGGGCTGCACGGCGAGGCGAGCGCAAGCGTTGCAGGGGCATACTCCGCCGTCCGCTCGCTCGCCTCGCCCTCCGACATGATCTTCATCGGCGGCAGTTCGTTCGTCGTAGCAGACCTGCTCGCAGAATTAAGGCATTAGAACCCTTTCCCTGCCAGGATCCACGCCGCGCGGTTGTAGAGCCCGAGCAGCGGGGCGCGCCAGCGGCGGGGTAGACGGTTGAGCGTCCAGAGTTTGTACCATGCCGTGCGCGAACGGCGGGTATAGCGGTAGAACCGCTCCGTGTCGCGCGCCTCCGATGCGCCACCTTTGGCCGAGACGACGATGGCCTTGTTAAGCTCCACGCGGGCCAGATATTCGTTGCGCCAGAAGTCACCCTCGGCATAATAGTCGCGGAAAGAGTGCTCCGTCTGCTCGGCGACGTAGATCGCCGAGCTGCGGTTGGCCGCCACGGCGCTGTAACGCATCATCCGCAGCGGCGAACAGGCCACACGCCATCCCGCCGCAACCAGTTTTACCCACATGTACTGGTCGCCGCCGAGCTTCATACCCACAGGAAAGCCCCCGACCTGCTCCACAACCTCGCGCCGGAGGGTGGTTTCGGAGGGGAGCAGTATATGGCATTCGAGCGCGCGGCGGAAATAGTCGTCTACAATCCCCTCTTTTTCGGGCGACCGGCTCGGTTTCTCGCCCCCCGCGCCGACTATTGTGAATGCCGTGCAGTATGCCCCGCAGTCGGGGTATTTCTCTATCAGCGAAGCTATCGTGGCCAGATAGCCCGTCTCCCACTGATCGTCTGCGTCGAGCAGGGCGAAGTATTCGCCCGTCGCTTCGGCCATGGCGCGGTTGCGGGCGGCGCACTCCCCTGCGTTGGGCTGGGAGATCAGCCTGATCAGCGGGGAGTCGAACGTCCGCACCACGTCGCCCGAGCCGTCCGTCGAGCCGTCGTCAACCACCACAATCTCGTGCGGCGGGTAGCTCTGGGCGAGGGCGGAGGCAAGCGTGGCGGCAATGTCGTCCCGCTTGTTGTAGAGCGGTATTATCACCGAGAATTTACAGTTCATAGCTCGACTTTTCGGGAAGTATCTGTTGGAATGCACTGCACAGACGGGCACGGAGCGCGTCGAAATCGGCTATGGCCTCGCTGTCGTTCAGGCAGAACATCGCATAGCGACGCCCGGCGATAAAACGGCAGATGTGCTCGATGCTCTGTTCGCCGAGGGTGTCGAGACGGGCGTCGCGGTACGAAACGGGTGCGAAACAGCCTGTCACAAGCTGCTCGTAACGCATCAGGTACTGATTGAAGTCGAGCAGCGAGCGGAACCGGTGCGGCAGCGTCCCTCCGAGCGTCTCCCCCTCTTCGGCCCACAGCCGCTCGAAGGTAGCTTTGAGGAATGGCTGCGGCATGTGGGGGTCTTTGAAGCCGGCGAAGGCGCTCCACGGCAGCAGCGTCAGGCTCTTGAACATGTCCGCGAGCGAATAGCGCAGGTTGAACCATTTTCCGAACTGCCTGAGTACCTGTTTCCTGTGCCGCCTGTTGATCAGCGCAACGTCGTTGAGGAGGATATGGGCGATAGAGCTTGGGGCGATGACGCTCAGGCGGGCGGCGTCGCACGGCAATCCGCAGCGGAAGAAGCGTTCGGGCCCCACGGGACGGCCGAGGAACATGTCGTCGTTGAAGAATACGAACCGTTCGGCCAGCCCCGGAATACGGTGCAGCGACAGCTCCAGCGGATTGATATTGAACGTCGGGCGATACGCCGCATCAAGGATCTCTTCGTGCCGGACGACATGCAGTTTCGGGTGGGCCGCGTCGAGCCACGCGGGCAGGTGGCCCCACGTAATGAAATGGATGCGACGCACCCACGGCGCAAACCGCTCGACGGCCCTGAACCAGTAGTGCAGGTTGTCCCAGTCGCGGTAGCGCGAAACGGAGGCGTCGGTCAACTCGCCCGCCGCCGCGCCGTCTGCCGCCCTGTATCGGGAGAACTCCGCCCGCCACGCAGGGTCGGCCCCGTCTACCCAGGCTATTACGAAATCTATATCCATCAGTCAACCAATAAATTACATCCCCTTGCCACGCTGTGGTCAATACGGCCGAGAATCTCGAGACTCCCCTCCGGCCACACCCGCCCCACGTCGTCGGTCTGGACAAAGGCGCAGGAGAAGCGGTTGGCCAGGTCGATAATGTCGAGGCCGCCGCTGCGTCCCGGTTCCGGACGCGAGAAAGGGTCGTTTATGTCGCGCGCCAGCACCCTCATCCACGGCGGGGTGCGGAAAATGCCCCTGCCCGACGAGTAGGCTTGCGACGAGAGTTCGGCCATGCCGTATTCCGACGCTATCTCGCTCACCCCGAAAGCATTGCACAGCAGCGCGTGGAACTCCTCCTTAGGTAGCTCCTCGCGACGCCCCTTCATGCCGCCGGTCTCCATAACTGTCGTGTTTTCAAGGCACACACAACCTCTCTCGGCCAGCTCCCACAGCGCGTAGCTCACCCCGAGCAGTATCTTCCCGCCCCGGTCGGCCGCCATGTCGCGCAGGAGCGCATCGTGGTCGTCGAGATAGAAGCCGCCGCCGCCTCGGCGGATCAGGTCGTCGGCCATGAAGACCAGCGACGACCCCGTGCGTTGCAAATAGTTGGGCAGCAGCGCGTAAATGCTCCTCCGTCCCGGGTAGAACAGCTCGAAAGCCCGCCTGAACGTCGCGCGGTAGTCCTGCTCGAAGGCCATAAAGTGGCGCGAGGGCTCCGTTCCGCCCGTCGTGCTGCTCGTAAAAACGATCTCCGGCTCCCCGTCGCCGCAGTAGACCCTGTGGCTCCGCCAGAGTCCGATAGGCATGAACGGTATCTGCTTCGGCTCCCTCACCCGCCGCGCATCAATCCCGCACAGCGCGATATACTCCCGATACGGCGCACACTCCCTGGCCTGAAACTCAAAAAGTTCCATCGCCGCCCGCCGGAAGTCGGCCTCGGAGCGGACGGAGAGTATGTCGTCGAGCGGGAGCATGCCGGTCAATCGGTTACGTCCACCGTCCATCCCTTGCCCGCGGCTATGCTCTGGTCGCAGCTGTCCGTGCCGTCGTTGCCATTTATGTATATGAATTTGCCGCCTGCGACAATATTGGCGTGCAGCGTCCCGAACAGGTCGTTTAACGCCACGGCGGAGAGCAGGTTGTCCTGACAAAGGACGCTACTCAATGCGATGCACGCCGTAAGGTCAAGGGAGGTCAAACTGTTGCCGTCGCAAAACAGTACTCTGAGGGCGGCGGCGTCCGGCCTCAACGTCGACAGTTGATTGTTATGGCATCCCAAAACCTTTAACTCATGGTTTGCGTTCACGTCGAGGTTCGTCAGCAGATTGTCCTGACAATGCAACTCCGCCAGCGCGGCATTACCGCTCACATCCAGGGCCGTCAGCCGGTTGCCGCCGCAGGCCAAATAGGTCAGGGCGGGATTTGCGCCTGTGTCCAGCTCCGTCAACTCCATAAAGCTGCACCACAGGAGGCGCAATGCGGCATTTTTGCTTAAATCCAGCTCCGTCAACCGGTTGTAGCCGCAACCCAGCTCGACAAGGGCTGTGTTTCTGCTTACGTCCAGCCCCGTAAGGCTGTTGCCGCTGCAATCCAGATACGTCAACGCAGTATTGTGGCTTACGTCCAGCGCAGACAACTCGCTTGCGCCGCAGCTAAGGCGCGTCAGGGCGGGATTGTCCGTAACGTCCAGCCCCGTCAGTTCGTAGCCGGAGCAGTCCAGCGTCGTGATGTTCCCGCCATATATTTTTATCGTATATTCGCCAGGGGCGGAATAGCTGTGGCTGAACATCGTCTGGTCGATTTCAGGATCGGATGCAAGCTGCTTCGTGTCGTATGACGAGTCGCCCCAGTCGACGCCGGCGGCGCCGAGGCCGTTCATCGAAAACCCCGTGTTGCCGTCGGTGGCGATGGTCAGCCGCATTACTTCGTCAGGCCTGTCGTTGTTGTACCCCTCCTTGCTGCGTGAGCAGGAGATAAAGGCCGTTCCAGCAAGCAGGATGGCAATAGCGTAACGTGTTCCCATATTCATAACGGTTATGTGAATGGCGTTCTGCGGCCCTGCCCGCGCCCGGGCGCAGGGCAGGGCCGAACGGCACGGGATATTATTCGCCGTGCAGTAAAAACCTTTCGCAGTCGAGGGCGGCGACGGAGCCGCTGCCCGCGGCGACGACAGCCTGGCGGTACTGTGGGTTGGCAACGTCCCCTGCGGCGAATACGCCGGGAATGCTGGTGCGCGACGTGCCGGGCACGGTGCGGATGTAACCCTGTTCGTCGAGGTCGAGCTGGCCGGCAAACAGCGCCGTGTTGGGGTCGTTGCCGATGGCGACGAACAGGCCGGTAACGTCGAGACGCTGCCTGTTCCCCTCCGTATCCTCAACGTCGAGCCCCGTCACGCCGCTCTCGTCGCCCAGCACCTCGACCGTGACGTGCCGGTACAGCATCGTGATGTTCGGCGTGCCGTGCACCCTGTCGCGCATCACCGACGAGGCGCGCAGATAGTCCTTGCGCACTATCATGTAGACCGTGCGGCAGAGCGAGGCGAGGTAGAGCGCATCCTCGCAGGCCGTGTCGCCGCCGCCGACCACCGCCACATCCTGCCCGCGATAGAAAAACCCGTCGCAGGTGGCGCAGGCCGACACGCCCGAGCCCACGAAACGCTGCTCGGAGGGCAGCCCCAGCCAGCGCGCCGCCGCCCCTGTTGCGATAATGACGCTTTGGGCCTCGATCGTCAAACTTCCGTCGACCGTGATACGGAACGGACGCTGCGAGAGGTCGGCCTCGGTGACAATACCGGTGCGGACGTCGGCGCCGAAACGCAGGGCCTGACGGCGTATGTCGTCCATCATTTGCAGCCCGCCGACCCCCTCGGGATAGCCAGGAAAATTCTCCACGTCGCCCGTGCGGGTGAGCTGGCCGCCCGGGTCGAGCCCCTCGTAGAGCGTCGGCGCAAGATTGGCCCGCGAGGCGTAGATCGCAGCCGTCAGCCCCGCCGGCCCGCTGCCTATGATCAGACACTTGATTTTCTCGATGTTCATAATTGTTGGATTGTTCGACAAAATTACTCAAATTTTAGTTACTTTTGAAAAAGACCGCTCAAAAGCGCAGAAACCTGCAAAATCAGGTAAACGACTCGGTATCTGCCATTAAGTATCTTTGTTTGCTTTCGGCTATAGGGTAGCATAAATGCGGTTTCAGGCGTATTTTCGGAATACTTTCCGTGCCTAAATCGTTACCCATTGAGGATACTTTTGCGTTCAAGATGTTATTTTTCAGAGGATTTTAGAAAAACATTTTCTATCTTTGCATAAAAATAGTGATGTAAATTGATAGTTTAGATATAAAAAAGTCATGCAGGGCGAAGCGCGACGCAGTGAAGCGAAGTCGAACCGACGCAGGAACGAGGCGAGAGCAAACGCAGTTTGAGCTATGCTGAACGACAGGGAGAAGGGCAGCGGGGAGACCGTTTGAGGAGTATGTCGAGACAGCGCGCAAAAGCCGCGGGCAACCCCGAATGGCAACAATATGCCGTTTTTCATTGGCAAAAGGAGACATCGCAGGGCAATAATATTAACCGCCCGCCGCCGCACGGTGACTGCACTGCCCATCGGCGCTACTGCGATGCAATTTTCGGCCCGCGGTCGGCGGAGGATGTCGCGATGCCGTAGGCAGAGCGGGCAGCCCTTCGCCGGGAGCGGCAGCGGGCAGCCGACCTTGCTAAGCAAGGCCGTTTTTAACTAAAATTTAGCCGCCCACCGGCTACCGGACTGCTCCGGTCAGCGATTATTCTCCGCTCCGAATATTTCTCACTACTCACTTATCGTTAATATGCTACCTCCCTGCACTATTCGCTTATTGTTTTGCCCTGCCTTGCGGAGCAAGGTCGGCAGCCCGCAGCCGCCGGATGCGGAGGGCTGCTCTCGCGCTGCTCGAACATCCTCTGCCGACCGCGGGCCGAAAATCACCTCACGGCTCTAAAACATCAAATATTATTTCCAACCCTTAATTATGGATATTGAACAGGTTCGCGAGTATTGTCTGGCGAAGGCGGGGAGCGCGGAGTGCTTTCCGTTCGACGATGTGTCGCTGGTGGTGAAGGTACTGGGCAAGATGTTTGCCCTGATCCCGCTCGACGCCGACGAGCCGCAGATCGCTTTGAAATGCGACCCTGAGCTGGCGGTGGAGCTGCGCGAACGCTATGACGGGATGGAGGGGGCCTATCATTTCAACAAAAAGTACTGGAATACGGTGCGCCTCGAGGCCGATGTGCCGGATGGCGTGATACGCGAACTGATAGACCACTCCTACGACGAGGTGGTCAGGAAGCTGCCGAGGAAGACAAGGGAAGAGTATTTCGGATAGATGAGTTCAGGTGCCGCTGCGGCAGCAAATGGCTGGGACGACCCGCAGACGGCGGAGGCGGGCGCAAATGGCTGGAACGGTTTGCAGACGAAGGAGGCGGCCTGAGGTCGGCCCGACGCAGGAACGAGGGCAGGGTCATGCCTGCATAAAACTTTGCAGGGCGACATGCAGGAAGGAGAACGGCAGGGAGAACGGCGAGCGTCTTTTTGCGGGCCGACTTGGTCAACTCTCCGCACCTGACCGACCTGCCCTCCGCGCCAAACCGACTTGGACAGTTCTCCGTTCCAAGCCAACCCGCGCAGCCCTCCACGCCGAACCGACTTGTGCAGTCCTTTACACGGGGTCAACTTGTGCAGCTCTTCGCATCGGGCCAATTTGTGCAACCCTTTACACAGGGCCAGCCCTGGCAACAATCTGCGCCGAACCGACTTGGACAGTTCTCCATTCCAAGCCAACCCGCGCAACTCTCCACGCCGAACCGACTTGGGCAGCCCTTTACGCCAAGCCGACCTGCCCTCCGCGCCGCTGCGGGCTGCGTGTCACGGCAGGGACAATAAGAATATAGCGACCACATATTGCATAATAACCACTAACCCCCAACCATTATGAAATTGCTGCCTGTTTTTGCCGCGCTGTCGACCTTTGCCCTCGTCCTGGGCAGCTGTGCCGACGACTCCCGTCCGCGCACCGTCGACCGTCCGATGCACGGCCTGCGCAACACCGCAACCCTCGAAATCGATCGTGTGGAGCTGACCGACACCTCGACCGTGCTCTGCTTCGACGCATACTTCCGTCCACACTGGTGGATCCGCATCGCCTCCGACACCTACCTGCGCGCCAAAGGCGAGAAACTGACGCTTACCTCCGCCGAAGGCGTCGTACCGGACAGCAACCTCTGGATGCCGGCCAGCGGCGAGGCCCATTTCAGGCTGACCTTCCCCCCGCTGCCTCGGGGTACCAAAACGTTCGACTTCATCGAGTCGGACTGCGACGATTGTTTCAAGATATGGGACGTCGACCTCACAGGCCGCACCAAACCCCACAAGTCGCTGCTGCCCGCCTCGCTGGCCACCGACGTGAGGGACGCAGACAAACCGCTGCCCGAGCCTGAGTTGAAAACGGGCCGCACCACCCTCACGGTTCGCCTGATGGGGCTCAGAGAGGGCTATGTCGCGCCCGTACGGCTCTGGACAAATAACTATCTGACCGGCAACCGCGACGAGATGGAGGCCGCGCCCGACGCCGAGGGACGCTGCGTTTTCGAGTTCGACCAGTACGGTACGACCGTCGGCACAGTGATGGTCGGCCACAACGTGCACATAACTCCCGTTATCCTTGCCCCGGGCGAAAAGGCCGAGGTGTTGGTCGACATGAGGGCCATGTCGCTGCTCGCCGCCCGCCTGCACCGGCAGGCGGATTTGCCCCTGTTCGCTTTCAAGGGGCGGTTTGCCGGATTGAACCGCAGCCTTGCGCAGGCGTACCGTAAGGCAAACCCCGCTTCCGGCGAGGAGGGCGATCCGAAATACGATTTCGGCTTGGATTTCAACAAACTTTCCACAGATACGACCATCTGCGACAAGAGCGCGGAGGAGTTCCTCGCCCTGGCGCGGTCGCTATACGACGAAAAAATGGCGCTCATCGAGGCTTCCGACCTGCCAGTGGCGACGAAACAGGTGTTTCAGGCCGATTTGCGCTGCGCGGTGGCGGGCATGGCTGGCAGCATGAACAGGCTTTACGCGCATCTGTACCTGCTTCGCAACAATGGCGACCGCAGCAAACTTGCCGGCGCGACGTTGCCCGAAGTGGGCGAGAAGGAGCTGCTCGCGCTCGGTTTTGCCGATCCTGGCGATCCGCGGCTGGCCTATTCGCAGGAGTTTTACTACCTGTCCGAGTTCTTCAAACCGCTCTCCGACGAGGCCCTCGTCCGGCTCACCGGCTCGGAGACGGGGCTGCTGAACGACCTTCGCAAGGTTAAACCGGCCTGCGTCAAGGCCTCTGCGGGCGAAGAGCCGACCGCAGGGGAGAAATCCGCCCTCGCCTCGGTTTCGAACCCCTTCTACGGCGAGGCGTACGCCCTAATGGCAGACAGGGCGCGCAAGATGCTCGAGGAGGCGGCCAGGGCGGGCGGCTACGAGATTGCGCCCACACCCGAGGTGGAGGCCGCGGCAATACTCGACGCGATCGTGGCCGCCCACAAGGGAAAACCGCTCTTCGTGGACTTCTGGGCCACGTGGTGCGGCCCCTGTTTGCAGGCCATGAAGACCATGAGGCCGCTCAAATCCGAAATGAAGGAGCACGGGGTGAGCGTCGTCTACATCTCCTACGAGGGTTCGCCCAAAACCAAATGGCTGCCGATGCTACCCGAGATCGGCGGCGTACACTACTACCTGACTGACGGGCAGTGGGGTGTGTTGCGCGACAAGTATGACGTAAACGGCATCCCGCAATACATGATTTTCGACCGCGACGGGCACAAAACATTCCAGTGCGCCGGTTTCCCCGGCGTGGAGGCCATGCGCAGCCACCTCGAAAAGGTGTGGTAGGGTTTACGGCCCTGCGCCCCCTGCGCCCCCTGCGGCGCAGGGTCGTTTTCACTGTCTAAGCAATTAAAGTGTCTATAATAATAACCGGAAAATAAAAATCGACATTGTTTTGTATGGATTGCGCTCGGCGCGCTGGTGTTGGACACAGTGCTCGCTCCGCTGTGAGGGGTCGATTTTCGGCTTTCATGCACGATTGCGCCTGTTGTATTGGGGGTTTACATGTACCTGTGCCTGAAGCGTAAAGGTGTGATGAAAGGGCGGACGGCGCTGCTGGCCGCCCTGAGCGGATGATTGATATTTAATTTGCCTTTACGGTTTTCCCCCAATACGGAGATCAGTTTGCCCGAAGTCATTCTGCGCGCGACAGGCCTGTTTGCCGGCTATGGTTTCTGGATATGGTCGTATATTGATCGTCGTGTGCACCCTGTCGCTGTGCGCTTTTATGGCCGGATACGCCTGTCTTGCATGGATTCACAAATTGAGTTTCGGCACATTCTTCGGCAGGGTCAATCGGACAATCGCCTCGCCGGTGGTTTTTCAGGACGAAGAAGGTAATAACATTACCCTCGACTCGCTTGGAGGAAATATCTCGTGCCGGATTTCTGGTATTCTCATTGCGGCGGATGTTTCAAAGAGTTCCCCGATGTGCAGAAGTTTTACGACAGCCATAATGACCGTATTGCGTTCTATTCCGTCTACTGCCGGTTGACAGGTCGGGGCGAAACGCCGGCAGGCTGGGACGAAACATTTCGAGACAGGGGATACACATTCCCCTGCCTGTCTATGGATATGGACGATGCGGTTTTGAAGGAAGAGCTCGGAGTAAATGCTTTCCCCACAATAGTAATATTTGCTCCGGACGGCAGGATGGTTTTCATGGGGGATTTGGACACGGCAAAAAAATATCTGGGAGAGGAACTGCCTGTTAATCAGCCTTCACAATCTTGAACAGCCGGTCTCCGCGGTGGACTGTGGCGGCAATCTTGACGGAGCAGAGCGTCCCCTGCGGCGCGAGTGATGCGGGACGGTCGTCGAGCCACAGCTCGTCGGCCATGGCCTCTACGGCCCTGGTGGTAGCCCCCGTGAAAAGAATGCGGCTGCCGCGTTCGAGCGGCGAGGCCTCTATCTGTATCTCTGCCACGGAGATACGCTTGTATATGTTGGTCACCCTGCCTACGTAGACCTTGCGCGTGGTGGCCGACGTGCCGTAACGGGGGCTGAGCTCGACCGTCGGTGCGCCGAGGTAGTAGCCGCCCCAGAAGCCGCGATTGAAGACCTCGGCAAGTTCGGCTTTGAGCCCCGCAGCCAGTTCGGGGGTGTACTCTCCCGCCTCCAGCGCCCTGAGCGCCCTGTCGTAACAGCGACAGGCCCTCAGAACGTACTCGGGCGGGCGGGCGCGCCCCTCGATCTTCAACACGCTCACCCCGGCGGCAATCATCCGGTCGAGGAACTCTATGGTGCACAGGTCTTTGGGCGAGAGCAGCCACTGTCCGTCGGCGGCGATCTCTGCCCCGCTGTCGTTATCGCGCAGGGTGAACGAGCGGCGGCATATCTGACGGCAGGCCCCGCGGTTGGCCGACTCGCCGCAGTCGTGCAGGCTGAGGTAACACCGCCCCGAAACGGCCATGCAGAGTGCGCCGTGGGCGAACATCTCAATGCGCACCGGCTGTCCACATGGGCCGCAAACGCCCGCGCGGCTTATTGCGGCAACCTGTTCGAGAGTGAGTTCGCGCGCCAGCACCGCTACGTCGGCCCACGCGGAGTAGAAACGCAGCGTCTCGGTGTTCGAGACGTTGAGTTGCGTGGACAGGTGCACCTCGACCCCGCGCCGACGGGCGTAATGGATGGCCGCCTGATCCGACGCGATGACTGCGTCGACGCCCTCGGCGGCGGCGCGGTCGAGGGTGCGGCGCATGTCGTCCAGATCGTCGTCGTACAGTATCACGTTGAGCGTCAGGTAGGCGCGCAGCCCTGCGGCGTGGGCTTCGGCGATGATCCGCGACATGTCATCCGGCGAGAAGTTGGCCGAGCTGCGCGAACGCATGTTCAGCCCGCCCACGCCGAAATATATCGCGTCTGCGCCCCCGTCGATGGCCGCCCAAAGCGCCTCGAACGACCCCACGGGGGCCATAAGCTCTATATCGCGCCGGGTCATCGTCCTGTCGTCTCCGTTGTAGCCGCAGTCTCCACAGCCTCCACTGCTTCCACTGCTGCGCACAGCCCGTTTGCCAGGAACAGCCCGCCACGGTCGAGGGCGGTTATGGTATAGCTTGCGCGCAGTCCGTCGAGCGGTGTTATTGACCTGAGCGTCAGGGCTTCCATGTGGCCGTTGCGGAAAACGTTCAACTGCTGCCCAACTGCCAACTGCCTGGTTTGCAGGCCGTAGAGGGCGTTTTCGGCTATGGAGTAGTAGTCTCCGTCGAACAGCAGCGGGTGGTCGGCGGTGACCTCGACGCTCAACCCACTGTCGAATCCGAGTCGGTAGAGGCGATGATTGCGACGGGCCGTGCCGAGTACCGTCGCAGGGGCCAAGCATCCCGAGGCAGGGTCGGGCGCGAGGATCACGTCGCCCGCAACTATCTGCTCGATAGCCTTCTCGCCATCCGGCACGGCAATCATCGTCCCCGCCCCGAAACACAGGCACCCGTCGCCGTCGAACTCTATCTCCGATACGGCCACGTCGTTCGGCCAGCGGTTGCCGCGATAGACCTCCGTTATCTCGAACCGCAGCGCGCACCGCTGCGCCCTGTGCTGCCCGATATCGAAACACTGTACGGCGGTGGTGTCGCGCAGGTTGAGCAGCGCGTATGGCTTGTCGTTGATATGGAGCCGGAACTGTTTAATGCGCGAATTGTCGCGCCATGTCCTGGCGGATTTCTGATAGCCGTTGTAAATGAACACGGTAGTGACCGTCCCGTGCTCCCATTCCCATTCGTTTTCTTCGTCGGCGTTGATCCGGAACGTGATGCTTTCGCCCGTGCCTTCGCAGACCCATGCCGTACCGAGCGAAAAATCGTGGGCGTTGGCAGCTGTGTAGGTTATGTTTCCCGCGGGCCGGTGTGCGGAGGTGGCGGAGACGCTCGCCGTGGCGCAGTTGTACCATCCGTCGCCTATCTCGCCGACCTCCCAGAGATCCTCGCGCTCTTCGTAGTCGTGCCAATAGACATGTCGTTGCCTTGCGGTCAGATGTTTCTCGCAATCATCGCCGTACTGCTGCCTGACGCGGTCGATCTCCTGCAACTCCCGCCGCAGTTCGACCGAATCGAGGATCGGCGTCAGTCCGAGCGTCGGCTCGATAACCCTTTCCGCCATTGCGAGGCCCTGGGACAGACATGCCGCAGTTGTCAATAATGTATTTATGGCGTTCATTTGTTTCGGTTTAGCAGTTCGAGGGTGATGGCGCGCAGCACGTCGCAACGTTCCGGAGCTACGGACAGCGGTTCCAGCGCTTTCAATGCCAGCGATGTATAGTGTTCTATGGCCTCGCGGGCCGCCGCCGCCGCCCCGGCGCGGTCGTAAATTTGCTTCACCTGCGCTATTTTGGCCTCGTCGGAGAGCGCGCCGTTAGACAGTATCGTCTCTATTTCCGTGGAAAAACCCTGAGCGAGGGCGCATATCATCAGGTAGCTCTTTTTGCGTTCGAGGATGTCGCCGCCGATACTTTTGCCGAAGGTGGCCGCGTCGCCGTAAGCGTCGAGCAGGTCGTCCTGCAACTGGAACGCCAGGCCGAGGTTGAGGCCGAAGTCCTGCAACGCATCGCAATCGGCCTCGCCAGCCCCCCCCACGATGGCCCCGATACGCAGCGCGCGGGCCATGAGGGCGGCGGTTTTGAGCGAGATCATGTGAAAATAGTCGTCGGTCGAGACGCTGTCGGCCCTCTCGAAATCCACGTCGTACTGCTGTCCCTCGCATACCTCCAGCGCCAGCAGGTTGAACTGCGCCAGCGCTGCCGCCAGATGCTCGCGCGGCGTGTTGCCCAACAGCATGTAGGCGAAGATCAGCGTTGCGTCGCCTGACAGGATGGCCGTATTGGCCCCCCACCGCCGAAAAACCGTCTCGCGGCCGCGGCGCAACGTGGCGTTGTCCATGATGTCGTCGTGAATGAGGGTAAAATTGTGGAATACCTCCACCGCCGCCGCCGGTGGCAATGCCTGCAATATGTTGTCCGAGAATATGTTGCACGCCGCGCACACCAGCGTCGGACGCAGTCGTTTGCCGCCCTCGGCCAGCGTGTAGGCCATCGGCACGTAGATCCCCTGCGGCGCGCAGGGGATCGGCAGGTTGGCCATATACTCGTCGACGAGCCGCGATATGTCCTGTTGACCGTACATTCTGCAAAGATAATTATTTTGCGCCGGAGCCGTAAAAGCGGGAGGAAAAATATTAACTTTGTTCCGAAAACATGCTACTTATGAAAAGGTTGATCATCGCCCTGGCCCTTGTGGCCGTATCGTGCGGCGGCACGCGAAAACCGTCGGCTGTTCCGACCGCCGGCGTCGCCAAGCCCAAACAGTTGACGCAGACGGAGTTCGCCGTTACGGTGTTCGACTATAAAAAGGCCCCCGCCGAGCGCAAACTGCTCTCGGACAAGCCCGTGCTGGTCGACTTTTACGCCGACTGGTGCGGCCCGTGCAAGATGATCGCCCCCGTTATCGAGGAGCTGGCGGCGGAGTACGACGGGCGGGTTGACTTCTACAAGGTCGACGTCGATAATGCCCGCGCGCTTGCAATGTCTCTCAACATCAGTTCAATACCGCTTGTGATGGTTTTGCCCGTAAAGGGCGAACCTGTCGGGATAGTCGGCGCGGCCTCCAAAGAGGAGTACAGGCAGGCGATTGAACGCGCGCTGAACGAGTAATTTCGCGCTTGCGTGAAACTTGCCGCGCTGAACGAGTAATCTCAGAACTCGCCGCGCGCTGACAGTCACTAAATAAACTGGGCCAGCGCGATAGCCAGCGCAGCTTCGACCACCACCGGTGCGCGCAGGGCTATGCATGCGTCGTGTCGCCCGCGGATCTCGAGCGTTTCGACGCGCCCCGTGCGGGTGTTGAACGTCTGTTGCGGCAGTGCGATGCTCGGCGTGGGCTTGATCGCAACGCGAAAAACCATGTCGTTGCCGTTGGTGACGCCGCCGTTGATCCCCCCCGCGTTGTTCGTCGCCGTGAGGCCCGACTCGCTGACTATCATGTCGTTGTTCTGCGATCCGCGCAACGCCGCCGCCCCGAAACCGTTGCCGAACTCAATGCCGCGCACGGCTGGAATGGCGAAAACGAGGTGACTTACGAGGCCCTCCACCGAATCGAAGAACGGCTCGCCCAGCCCCACCGGCAGCCCCGTGGCGCGACACTCTACAATGCCGCCCACCGAATCGCCGTCGGCCAGAGCAGCCGAAACAATGCGGTCGAACTGCACCGGATCGCTGCTGCCACCAATGGCCACGGTACGAGCCTCGATGCTTATCCCCTTCAACAGTTTCTTCGCCACCGCCCCCGCCGCGACCAGCGGCAGCGTTATGCGTCCCGAAAAGTGTCCGCCGCCGCGTGGGTCGTTGAAACCCAGATATTTGCGCGCCGCGACAAAGTCGGCGTGCGACGGGCGCGGATGGTCGGCCAGGTTCTTGTAGTCGCCCGAAACGGTGTTCTTGTTGTGGAACAGGACGGTCAGCGGCGCGCCGGTCGTGCGTCCGTTGTATGTGCCTGACAGGATGTACGGTACGTCGGCCTCCTTGCGCTGCGTGGTGCCGCGCGCGCCGCTCTTGCGCCGGGCAATATCCCCCCTCAGGTCGTCCTCTGACAGTTCCACCCCCGGCGGAACGCCGTCAATGACCACCCCGATGGCCGTCCCGTGCGACTCGCCGAATATCGAGATCCTGAATTTGCTGCCGAAACTGTTCATATCGTGATGTTTTTCAATACGTTCCAAAATGCGGGGTATGACTTTTCGACGGCTTCGGCGCGGGCTATCGTGGTTTGGCCGCGGGCATTGAGCGCGGCGACGGCGACGGCCATCGCTATGCGGTGGTCGTTGTGGCTGTCGAGCTCCGCCCCGTGCATGAGGCCGCCCGTAACGCGCATAACGTCAGGCTGCGACAAATCTATCGCTATGCCCATCCGCCCAAATTCGGCGGCCAGCGCGGCGGCGCGGTCGCTCTCCTTGTGTGCCAGACGCGAGGCGCCGCGCAACACCGAAACCCCCGTGCAGCTTGCCGCCAGCGCGACCAGCGCGGGAAAAAGATCGGGACAGTGCGTGGCGTCGAACTCAAAGGCGCGCAGCTCGTTACGAACGACCCGCACGCTGTCTGACCCTAAAAAAACAGACGCCCCGCAGAGCCGCAACGCCTCCAGAATGGCTGCGTCGGCCTGTTGCGAGGCGACGTTGAGGTTGGTCGCGCATATCTCGCCGCCGACGGCCCCGGCCACCAGCAGGGTCGACGCGCCGCTCCAATCCCCCTCGACGCGGTAGTCGGTCGGGCGGTAACGCTGCCCGCCGCGGATATGAAATTCGCGAAAATCGTTGTGTTCCACCGATATGCCGAACTGTGACAACACATCGAGCGTCATATTTATATATGGGCGACTGTTCAACGCGCTCACCCTTAGCACACTGTCGCCCGAAGCCACGGGCAGCGCGGTCAGCAGTCCCGTGATGAACTGCGAACTCACCGACCCGTCGACCGCAGCCTCGCCGCCGCGAAGAGGGCCGCGCAAGACCACCGGCAAACGTCCCTCGGACGTGCGCACCTCCACCCCGAGCGAGCGCAGCGGGGCCTCGACCATGCCGAACGGTCGCGAGAGTACCGACCCGCGCCCCGTAACGGTTATCTCTCTGTCGCACAGGGCCGCAACGGGAATAAACAGCCGTGCCGACAACCCCGATTCCCCGATGTTGACGGTTGCAGCGTCGGGCGAAAGCCCTCCCGTTATATTATAGGTATCCCCCCCGACATCCGCAGCCCCTGCCGCTCCGACGGACGACCCGACCGACGCAACCCCCTGTGCTCCGACCGCCGTTCCGAGCGCGCGGGCGGCGTCGAGGGCGGCAGACACATCCCCGCTCGGCTCGACGGCGCGCAGAACGCTCTGTCCGCCGGCCAGCAACGCGGCGGCTATCGCTCTCTGCGCGAAGCTCTTGGAGGTCGGCGCGGCGATGCTGCCCGCAACGGGGGATGGGCCGATCCGGACGATCATCGCAACTTGAACTCCTTGCCCAGGTAAACCTTGCGCACCTGCTCGTCGTTTGCCAGTTCTTCGGCCGAACCGGCTTTGAGGATCTTGCCCTCGAAAAGCAGGTAGGTGCGGTCGGTGATCGACAGCGTCTCGTGGACGTTGTGGTCGGTGATGATCACCCCTATGTTGCTGCGTTTCAACGTGGCTACGATGCTCTGGATGTCCTCGACCGCTATCGGGTCGACCCCGGCGAAGGGCTCGTCGAGCAGGATGAACTTCGGGTTGATGGCCACCGCGCGTGCTATCTCCGTGCGCCGCCGCTCGCCGCCGGAGAGCTGAATGCCCATGCTCTTGCGCACCTTTTGCAGCCGGAACTCATTGATGAGGCCCTCGAGCCGATGGCGCTGGTAATCCTTTGGGTGTCCGGTCATTTCGAGCACCGCGCGGATGTTGTCCTCGACGCTCAGGTGACGGAACACCGACGCCTCCTGCGCCAGATAGCCCACCCCCATCTGGGCGCGACGGTAGACCGGCAGCGAGGTGAGCTCGGTCGTGACGCCGTTCCCCTCGAGCCAGATGTGGCCGTCGTTGGGTTTTATCAATCCGACGATCATGTAGAACGTCGTGGTCTTGCCTGCACCGTTGGGGCCCAACAGCCCTACGATCTCGCCCTGACGCACCTCTATCGACACATGATCGACAACGGTACGAGTTTTGTAGCGCTTTACAAGGTCGCTCGTGAATAGCCTCATGAAATTTTATGATGAAAAATTCATACAAAATTAGATAATTCTTGAAAATTTTTATAATTTTATCTTTGGAAATCGAGTGAATATATGGAAAAACAGCAAAATAACCTACTGTACGACAAGTTGAGGGAGTATTTTGGCTTCTCGTCGTTCAAGGGAAACCAGGAAGCGGTGATCGGCAGCGTACTCGCGGGTAACGACACCTTTGTACTGATGCCGACCGGTGGCGGCAAGTCGCTTTGCTACCAGTTGCCCGCGCTGATGATGGAGGGGGTGGCCATCGTGATCTCGCCCCTTATCGCGCTGATGAAGAACCAGGTAGACGCCATGCGCGCGTTCAGTTCGGAGGAGGGCGTCGCCCACTTCCTCAACTCGTCGCTCACCAGGGCCGCCGTCGCCAAGGTCAAGGAGGATGTGCTCGCGGGCAAGACCAAACTGCTCTACTTCGCCCCCGAGTCGCTCACCAAAGAGGACAACGTGTCGTTCCTGCACAAGATCAAGATCGCGTTCTACGCCATCGACGAGGCGCATTGCATCTCGGAATGGGGCCACGACTTTCGTCCGGAGTATCGCCGCATCCGTCCTATAATCAACGAGATAGGCAAGGCCCCGCTGATCGCCCTCACCGCCACAGCCACCCCCAAAGTGCAGCTCGACATCCAGAAAAACCTCGGGATGCAGAATGCCGTGCTGTTCCGCTCGTCGTTCAACCGCCCGAACCTCTACTACGAGATCCGCCCCAAGAACGACGTGTCGAAGGACATCATCCGTTTCGTCAAGCAGAACGAGGGCAAGTCGGGCATAATCTACTGTCTGTCACGCAAAAAGGTAGAGGAGCTGACCGAGCTGCTCGTTGCTAACGGGGTGCGCGCCCTGGCCTATCACGCGGGGCTCGACACCACGCTGCGCGCTCAAAACCAGGACAAGTTCCTGATGGAGGAGGTCGATGTGATCGTCGCGACGATCGCCTTCGGCATGGGCATCGACAAGCCCGACGTGCGTTACGTGATCCACCACGACATTCCCAAGTCGCTCGAAGGCTACTATCAGGAGACGGGGCGCGCCGGACGCGACGGCGGCGAGGGGCGTTGCATAACGTTTTACAGCTACAAGGACATCCAGAAACTCGAAAAGTTCATGCAGGGCAAGCCGGTGGCCGAACAGGAGATAGGCAAGTTGCTGCTGCTCGAAACGGTCTCATACGCAGAGAGTTCCATTTGCCGCCGCCGCTCGCTGCTCCACTACTTCGGCGAAACTTACACCGAGGACAACTGCGGCTGCTGCGACAACTGTCTCAACCCCAAGCCGCGCATCAACGCCATGAACGAGACGAAGATGGCCCTCGAAGCGTTGGCCGCGGTGGGCGACAAGTTCAAGATCGACTATCTGGCCAGCCTGCTCGTCGGGCGCGCCAATGCCAGCAGCAAATCCTACGGACACATCAAAAGCGAGTGGTTCGGTGCGGGGGCCGACCAGCCCGAAAAGTTCTGGACGGTGGTCTACAGGCAGGTGTTGATCATGGGGTTGGCGGACAAGAACATAGAGAATTACGGCCTGCTGTCGATCAACGAACGCGGGCGCGAATATATCCTCAATCCCTATCCGGTGCAGGTGACGCTCGACCACGAGTACGAGGCCGAAGCCGACGACGAGGCCGTAATGCCGTCGAAGGGAGGGGGAGCGGCCGACGAGGAGCTGTTCTCGATGCTTAAAGAGCTGTTGAAGAAGGTCTCCAAGCGGTTGGGGCTGCCGCCGTTCGTCATCTTCCAGGAGCCGTCGCTCGAAGATATGTCCATTCAGTACCCGATCACCATCGAAGAGATGCAGAACATCTCGGGCGTCGGGGCGGGCAAGGCCAAAAAGTTCGGGCAGGAGTTCGTCGACCTCATCAAGCGCTACGTCGAGGACAACGACATAGTACGTCCGCAGGACATTGTGTTGAAGAGCGTTGCGGGCCGCGGTGGCAACAAGGTGCACATCATTCAGAGCATCGACCGCAAGATCGACTTCGAGGAGATAGCCCGCAGTCGCGACCTCGATTTCGACGAGTTGCTCTCCGAGATCGAGTCGATAGTCAACGCCGGCACTCGTCTGAACATCAACTATTACCTTGCCGAAGTGATGGACGAGGACAAGATCGAGGACATCTACGCCTACTTCAAGGAGGACGCCGAGACCGACTCGATCGACGAGGCGTTGGCCGAGCTCGGCAGGGACTACACCGAGGAGGAGATCCGTCTGGTACGCATCAAATTCACCTGCGAACAGGGAAACTGAGATTGTGATAAAATGATTAGCTGCCGGCGACTGGCGGCAGGTAGTTAATCGCTTGTCGCTTGTCGCCTGTCGCAAAAAAATGTCACCCCGAGCGAAGTCGAGGGGGGAGCTACACCTTATAATATATAGCATGAAAAAACTCGTTTCACTCTTTATGATCGGGCCGGCTTTTTCGGCCTGCGAAAAGAGGGCGGATTACAGCATGTCGGATAACAGCGCGAGGCTGTCGCAGGGCGAAGGGGCGCGCTGTTATGGATACATTGAGGGCAAACCCCTGCTTCTGGTCGACGCTTGCAGGGGCGGGGAGATACGATTCCAAAGACAGTGACGGCTCGAGGTAAGGTACGCGCAAAGAAAAGCCTCGGCCAGCACTTTCTGACCGACCTTGCGGTGGCGCGGCGCATCGTCGAGGCGCTGTCGCCCGGAAACGCCATGTTGCCGAACGATGCTTTGCTGTCCGGAGATGCCCTGTCGCCCGGCGAGGTTTTGTCGCCAGGCGGGGTGGGCGACGTGCTGGAGGTGGGGTGCGGCATGGGGGCGTTGACGCAGTTCCTGCTGGAGCGTAACGACCTGACGCTCCACGGCGTAGAGGTCGACCGCGAGAGCGTGGCCTACCTGCGCGAACATTTCCCGCAGTTTGCCCCGCGGCTTGTTGTCGGCGACTTTTTGCGGATTGACCTGCCCGCCATGTTCCCGCGCGGGTTCAGGGTGATCGGCAACTTTCCCTATAACATATCGTCGCAGATACTGTTTCGGGTCATCGCCTGCCGCGACTTGGCGCCCGAGGTGGTCGGTATGGTGCAGCGTGAAGTGGCCTTGCGT
Organism: Rikenellaceae bacterium; assembly: GCA_031256675.1. Lineage (GTDB taxonomy): Bacteria > Bacteroidota > Bacteroidia > Bacteroidales > Rikenellaceae > JAIRQC01. The sequence goes on along the minus strand of JAIRQC010000027.1, from coordinate 53,793 downwards.
ATTGCGGGCCGCGAGGGCAGCCGCGACTACGGTATCATGAGCGTGCTGTTGCAGGCGTGGTACGACGTGGAGTACCTGTTCACGGTGGGCGAGGGGGCGTTCGACCCGCCCCCGAAGGTCAAGAGCGCGGTTATACGCCTGAGACGCAACGGAGTAAAGCGGCTGGACTGCGACGAGGAGCTGTTCGTGCGGGTGGTCAAGGCGGCTTTCGGACAGCGGCGCAAGATGCTGCGCAACGCGCTCAGGGCGGTCTTCGGCGACTTTGGCGGCGAGGAACATCCGTTCTTCACCATGCGCGCCGAAGCGTTGAGCGTCAGCCTGTTTGTGGAGCTGACGAACTGGGTGGAGAGCAGATTGCGCATGGCGCAGGCGAACCAGCTTAATCGTTCGGAACCCGTAATTGATTGACGGTAAGCCCTCCCCACTGATTGGTCTCGTATTGGGCGGTCGACAGCAACATGCCGTCGCGCCAGACGCTCAGTTCGGTCGTGAATGGCGGGGCGTCCCTGATGAGTTCGGACGGGGGGAAAGCGTTGGCTATTACGTATGCGTAAATCTCTATGTAACAGCACGGCTGGCTCTCGACGGCGATAGTTCCGTCGGCCCGACGCTCGCGGCAGCTGCAATAGCAAATCCGCTGGCCCCGGGCGTCATAGCCGACCACGGTCAGGAACAGATCGAAGCGCGACCAGTGTTCGAAATCACTGCCGACAACGACGCGAAATATGCCGAGGGCCCCCATTGTGACACAAAGATACCATATAATTATGATAATGTAAAAGATTATTGGTAAATTCGCGGGTTAAAAACTCATGTTATGGATATTGTATCGGGTTTGCTGAAATTGTTTTTCGGCACCAAAAGCGATAAGGACCGCAAGGAGATCGAGCCTTATGTGGAGAGGATCAAGGCGGTATATCCCTCGATTGAGGAGCTGTCGAACGACGGACTGCGCGCTCGCAGCGCGGCTTTGCGACAGAAGATTGCCGATTTCATCGCTCCGGACGAGGCGCGTATCGTCGAGTTGAAGGCCGAGCTGGAGCGCGACCTCCCGCTCGAAGAGAAAGAGTCGATCTCGGGCGAGATAGACAAACTTGCAAAGGGCATCGACGAAAAAATCGAAGAGGTTCTGGATGAGATACTTCCGGAGGCTTTCTCCATCATGAAGGAGACCGCCCGCCGCTTTGCGCAGAACGAAACCGTTGAGGTGACGGCCAACGATTTCGACCGCAATCTGGCCGCTACGGTCGACTTTGTGACCATCGAGGGCTCGCAGGCGATCTACAAAAACCGCTGGATGGCCGGGGGCAACGAGATCACGTGGGACATGATACACTATGACTGCCAGCTGTTTGGCGGCGTGGTGCTGCACAAGGGCAAGATCGCCGAGATGGCCACCGGCGAGGGCAAGACCCTCGTTGCGACGCTGCCGGTGTTCCTTAACGCGCTGGCAAGCAAGGGCGTACACATCGTTACGGTCAACGATTACCTCGCCAGGCGCGACTCGGAGTGGATGGGGCCGATGTACCAGTTCCACGGCCTGTCGGTCGACTGCATCGACCGGCATCAACCCAATTCGGACGCACGTCGCAAGGCCTATCTTGCTGACATTACGTTCGGTACGAACAACGAATACGGCTTTGACTACCTGCGCGACAACATGGCCATCGCCCGCGAAGACCTCGTGCAGCGCAAACACCACTTTGCCATCGTCGACGAGGTCGACTCGGTGCTGATCGACGACGCCCGCACGCCGCTCATCATCTCCGGCCCCGTCCCCAAGGGCGACGACCAGATGTTCGAGCAGTACCGCGGTTCGGTAGAACAGCTCTACAAGATGCAGCAAAATCTTGTAACCCAGATGCTTGCCGACGCCCGCAAACTCATCGCCGACGGCAGGAACGACGAGGGCGGCAGGTTGCTCTACCGCGCCCACAAGGGGTTGCCGAAGTACAAACCGCTGATCAAATATCTCAGCGAGACAGGCGTTAAGGCGCTGATGCTCAAAATAGAAAACACCTACATGGCGGATAACAGCCGCCGGATGCCCGAACTGATCAACGACCTGACGGAGGACGAAGCCAAACAAGGCACAAAACCGTATGGAAATAATGCGCTGTATTTTATTATAGATGAGAAACTTAACTCGGTGGAGCTTTCCGAGCGCGGCCACGAAATACTCTCGCATGGCGTTGGCGAGGAGGGCTTCTTCGTGCTGCCCGACGTGGGGGCGATGGTGGCCGAGATTGAGCGGGACGGCAGCCCGATCGAGGAGAAGGTGGCGCGCAAGGATGCACTGATCAACGATTACGCCCTCAAATCGGAACGCGTACACACTGTAAACCAGCTGCTTAAAGCATACGGCATGTTCGAGCGCGACGTGGAGTACGTCGTCATGGACAACAAGGTGAAGATCGTCGACGAGCAGACGGGCCGTATTCTCGACGGCCGCCGCTATTCCGACGGCCTTCATCAGGCCATCGAGGCTAAGGAACGCGTCAAGGTAGAGGCTGCCACTCAGACATTTGCGACCATCACGTTGCAAAATTACTTCCGAATGTACCACAAACTGGGCGGCATGACCGGTACGGCCGAGACCGAGGCGAGCGAGTTCTGGAGCATCTACAAACTCGACGTGGTGGTGATCCCGACCAACCGTCCGGTGATCCGCGACGACCGCGACGACCTGATTTACAAGACTAAACGCGAAAAATACAACGCCGTCATCGACGAAATTGTCAAGCTGGTCGAGGCAGGCCGTCCGGTGCTCGTCGGCACCACGTCGGTCGAGATCTCGGAGCTGCTGAGCCGAATGTTGAAACTGCGCGGCATTAAGCATAACGTCCTCAATGCCAAGCAACACCAGATGGAGGCCATGATTGTCGCCGAGGCAGGACGCAGCGGGCAGGTTACGATCGCGACCAACATGGCGGGCCGCGGTACCGACATCAAGCTCTCGCCGGAGGTTAAGGCGGCGGGCGGACTTGCCATCATCGGCACCGAGCGTCACGAGTCGCGCCGCGTCGACCGTCAGTTGCGGGGCCGCGCCGGTCGCCAGGGCGATCCGGGAAGTTCGCAATTCTTTGTATCACTGGAAGATGACCTGATGCGACTGTTCGGCTCGGAGCGCATAGCCGGGTTGATGGACCGCATGGGCCTCAAAGAGGGCGAGGTGATCCAGGCAGGGATGATGTCGCGCGCTATCGAACGGGCGCAGAAAAAAGTGGAGGAGAACAACTTCGGCGTCCGCAAGCGACTGCTTGAATATGATGATGTTATGAACTCGCAACGCGAGGTGATCTACACTCGCCGCCGCCATGCGCTATACGGCGAGCGCGTAGAGATCGACCTGAACAACATCGTCTACGACTTTGCCGAAAGTTTTGTCGAACAGTACGGCGACGATTCGCTTGAAGAGTTTGATTTCGAGCTGATAAGGCAGGTTGCCGTCCAGAGCGGCGTCGATGAAACGCTCTACAAAAAGGGCGACCGCTCCGAGCTGGTGAACCGCATCGCCGACGACATCCGTCAGACCTGCGCCCGCCGCGCTACAGCCGTCGCTAACACAGCCCGCCCTGTGATCCGCAACGTCTACGAGGGCCAGGGCGGTCAGTATGAGAACATTCTGATCCCGATCACCGACGGACGGCTGGCCTACAACGTCTCGTGCGATCTGAAAAAGTGCTATGACAGCGACGGGGCCGAGATTTACCGCACGTTCAGCAAGATAGTGATGCTCACGGCGATAGACGACAACTGGCGCGAACATCTGCGCGAGATGGACGACCTGCGCCAGAGCGTCCAGAACGCATCATACGAGCAGAAAGACCCGCTGCTGATCTACAAGTTCGAGTCGTTCGAGCTCTTCCGCAAGATGCTGGACAAGGTCAATCGCGAGGTGTTGCAGGTGCTCGACAAGGGCTATCTGCCGGTGCGCGGCTCGGAGGAGGAGATGGCGCAACAGTCTCAACGTCAGGCTGCACCGAACAGGCCGAAGGTGGACGTCAACCGTTTGCAGACCTCGCGCATGGAGGCCGCCCGCAACGCCGGACAAGCCGACAAGGGTCGCCCCGCCCCCGTCCATGTCGAGAAAAAGGTGGGGCGCAACGACCCATGCCCCTGCGGCTCCGGCAAAAAGTTCAAGAACTGTCACGGCGCGGTGTAACGAAGTATGGAACCTCTTGTAAGTATCTGTTGCATAACATATAATCAGGCAGAATATCTGCGCCGGGCGCTGGACGGCTTTCTGGCCCAGCAGTGCGACTTTGCATTTGAGGTGATCCTTCACGACGACGCTTCGACGGACGGGACTACCGACATGGTGCGCGAGTATGCCGCCCGCTATCCGGAGATTGTCCGGGCTGTGTACCAGAGTGAAAATCAATACAGGACACTCGGCCTCGCGTTGCAGTACCACTATGTTTTCCCGCTTGTGAGGGGCAAATATATAGCCATTTGCGAAGGCGACGATTATTGGAACGACCCGTCGAAATTGCAGCAGCAGGTCGATTTTCTGGAGGAACATCCCGATTACGGGATGGTTTTCACCAAAGCGGCAGTGTACTGTCAGGCGAGCGGGCAGTATCGTGGATATTTAGGCAAGGCGGTGACAGGTGGCTTCGAGCAGCTGATAAGAGAGAACACCGTTTCAAATCAGACGGCGTGTTTCCGGCGAGACCTTTTCGAGAGGTATATTGCGCAGATCGATCCCGGGAGTCACCCCGAATGGGTGACGCACGACTATCCCGCGTGGCTGTGGATGATCGACCACGCCAAATTTCACTTTATCGACCGTGAAACTGCCGTATATCGCGTTATCGTCGGCTCTGTTAGCAACGGCGCGGACAAGAGGAGGACTTTCCGGTTTTTTTGCGGAGTGCGCGATATTGTTTATTTCTATCTTGACCGCCGACAGGCGCACAACCGCCTAAATCCCCGCTTTGTCGCCCGCACGCGGGCATAGTGGACTTCGCAGCTTATACGTTTCTTCTTCCGCTTTCGCATGGGGCGCGACGTTTTCCGGAGCATGGCGATCTTCTGGCGCGGGCACGACTGGCTCAATCTTGTATGGGCCGCCGCCACACTGCCGCTTTTCCCTGTCCCGTTCCTTTCGCGCGGCAGCTTTGACGTTCGCAGAAATTTTTTCAGGGTTATCGGCAGAATGTATTAAAACAGAGGGCGTTGCCCGTGAGCACATCCGGACGGCGCCCTCTGTTTCGGCTCGCCCCCTTTACGGATATTCGTAAAGGGGGCGAGCCGGCAACGACAGGGTAACGATGAATTGTCGCCCCTGCGATGATGAATTGTTGTTCCGGCGACGATGAAAACGCTTAGACGACGGTCACCTCCACCCCCATGTCTTCGAGCGTCCCGACCATCGAGTCGCTCACCTTGTCGTCGGTAATAATCTGATGCACACGCTCGAACGAGCAGATGCGCCCAAAGCCGCGCTTGCCGAACTTGGACGAGTCGGCCAGCACGATGGTGCGCCGTGCGGCCGAAATCATGCACTGGTTGACGTTGGCCTCCATCATGCTGCTGGTCGTGCAGCCATACTCGAGGTCGATGCCGTCTACGCCGAGGAACAGTTTGCTGCACGAGAACTGCGACAGCATCTGCTGGGCGAAGGGGCCGCTGACGGAGGTCGACGTTTTGCGCACCGCGCCCCCCAGGTGGATGATCTCCACGTCGGGTTTGGAACACAGGGCCACCCCGACGTTGAGCGCCGAGGTGAGCACGGTCAGCGAGCCGCGCGCCTCGACGAGGCGCGCGAGAAACAGCACCGTCGTGCCCGAGGCGATGATGATCGCGTCGTTGTCGTCGATGAGCGTGGCGGCCCGCTGCGCGATGCGCATCTTCTCGTCGGTGGCTATGTATTCCTTTTCGTTGACGCTCACATCCCGCGCCATGTACTGGTCGATGGGATGGATATTGCCGTGGGTGTGAAACAGCAAACGCTTGTCTTCTAGCATCTTGACGTCCTTGCGCAGCGTGACTGACGACACGCCCAACTCGTCGCTCAACTCGGCGATCTTCAATTCGCCCCGCTTTTGCAGGGCTTCGAGAATATAGTTGTGCCGCCGGACGATAGATCGTTTTTCGGAATCCATACCTTATAATTATATTACGTTCTGTTCGGACAAATTCTTAATGATTGCTTAACAAAGATAGATAAAAATTATTTCTACTTTTGCACCGGATCGGATTTTTATGTTTTTTATGTCGCTGCGTGCCATGAAAACATATTGAATATTGAAAAAACAGGAAAAAATGTTCGGATAAAAGTTGCATAATAGAAAGTAATTACTTACTTTTGTTTTGCTTTTGAGCCACAAAAAGTTATTAATACTTTCTTTTTCTGTGAACAGAATTGAAATACTGGAGCGTCTGGCTCGTGAGAAACAGTGGGATTGCGTGGTCGTCGGAGGCGGCGCGACAGGATTGGGCGTGGCGGTGGACGCTGCGGCGCGAGGTTACAGGGTCGCCATTCTCGAAGTAGCCGACTTTGCCAAAGGGACGTCGAGCAAGAGCACGAAACTCGTACACGGCGGTGTGAGATACCTGCAACATGGCGATGTGATGCTGGTGCTCGAAGCCCTGCGCGAGCGGGGACGCATGAAACGCAACGCGCCGCATCTGGTCAAGGATCAGTCGTTCGTCATCTCGAACTACAGCTGGTGGGACAACATTCTCTATCTCTGCGGGCTGACATTTTATGACCTGCTTTCGTTTGGTTTCGGATATGGCCGCAGTCGTTTTATTTCGGCGAAAAAAGTAATGGATTATTTGCCACATATTGCACGCAGGGGGTTGAAGGGCGGCGTCGTATATCACGACGGGCAGTTCGACGACGCCCGCATGGCGGTCAATCTGGCGCAGACCTGCGTCGAACATGGCGGCGCGGCGCTCAACAGGGCACAGGTCACGGCCATCACCCACGGCAGCGACGGCAGGGTTGACGGCGTGAGGTTCAAAGATCTGGAAACGGGCAGGGAGTACGGACTGAAAGCGAAATGCGTCGTCAATGCCTGCGGCGTGTTCGTGGACAGCATCATGGGTATGGACGCGCCGGAACACAAACCGATGGTCGTCCCGAGCCAGGGGGTGCATCTGGTGTTCGACAAGAAATTCCTGCCGGGCGACTACGCGATGATGGTTCCCAGGACGAGCGACGGCCGCGTGCTGTTTGCCGTGCCGTGGCGCGACAAGGTGGTGGTGGGCACCACGGACATCCCGCGCCCCACGCCGGAGCTCGAGCCGCTGCCGCTCAAAGAGGAGGTCGACTTTATCCTCAACACCGCTGCGCGCTACTTCGAGACTCCGCCGCGGTATGAAGATATAGAATCGGTCTTCGCAGGGCAGCGTCCGCTGGCAGCCCCCAAAAGCGAGGGCAAACAGACCAAAGAGCTCTCGCGCGGCCACAAGATCATAGTTTCGGAGCATAAACTTATTACAATTACCGGCGGCAAGTGGACCTCCTATCGCCGTATGGCCGAGGACGCTGTCGACAGGGCCATCGCGCTGGGGCTGCTCGAACCCCGCAAGCGCCGGACAAGGAACCTGCGCGTCCACGGCTATCGTCCGGCCCCCGATCTGGCCGACCACATGTATGTTTACGGCAGCGACGAACCCCTTGTCCGCGCCCTGGCCGCCTCGGGGCCGGAGATGGCGCAGCCGATCCACGAGCATTACCCGTTCACCGCGGCGGAGGTCGTCTGGGCGGTGCGCGAGGAGATGGCCCGCGATGTGGAGGATGTGCTGGCGCGCCGGGTGAGGCTGCTGTTCATGGACGCTGCGGCGGCCGTCGAAGCCGCCCCGAAGGTGGCAGGGATCATCGCCGCCGAGCTGGGCAGGGACAAAGAGTGGGAGCGGCGGCAGGTCGAGACCTTCACGGCCTATGCCGGTAATTATATGGCAGGGATTGCCGATGTGACTGCGGTTCCGTTTTGCGATGCAGTCGCATCGAAAACCGGAACCCATACCCCGACCGGCGCGACTGCCCCTGCTGCCAAGACTGCCACGACTGTCGCCCAAACGACCGCAGAGACCGCAGCACAAACCCCCGCAGGAGCAACGGCCCAAACCGAAGCGCAAAATATAGTAGCCCATGCGAAACTTTCTACAACCGCCTCCGGACAGAGAGCTGCTGCCGGAAAATAGGATCGACGCGACATACAGGCGGATGCGCCTGAAAGTCTTCGTCGGCGCGTTTGTCGGTTATGCGGCCTACTATCTGGTGCGCAAAAACCTGTCGCTGGCCGCGCCGGGGATGATCGAGGAGGGGCTGCTGGACAAGGCGGGCGTAGGCGTTGCAGGGTCGGCCATCTCGATAGCCTACGCTTTCAGCAAATTCATCATGGGCAGCGTGTCGGACCGCAGCGACGCACGCAAGTTCCTGACATTGGGGCTCGTGCTTGCGTCGCTGTTGATGATCGGCGTGGGATTGATGCCGATGAGCGCCTCGATGGGGACGAACATGGCGGTGATGTTCGGCTTCATGCTGCTCGTGGGGTGGATTTCGGGCATGGGGTGGCCTCCGTGCGGACGGGTGATGGCCCACTGGTTCTCGCAGAACGAACGCAGCTTCAAAATGTCGCTCTGGAACACCTCGCATACCATCGGCAGCGGCTCGCTGGGGCTTCTGGTCATCGTCGGCGTTGCGCTGTTTGCCTCGTGGGGGGTGGGGCAGACGTGGCGCGCGGCGTTTATATTTCCGAGCGCGATAGCCCTGCTGCCTGCCCTCTTCTGCTGGTGGGCGTTGCGCGACACGCCCCGGTCGTGCGGCCTGCCACCTGTGGAACAGTGGCGGAACGACGCCACCGGACGCAGGAACGAGACGGGCGAGAAAATACCGTTCAGGAAACTTTTCGTCGATCACGTCTTCAAGAACAGAATGTTGTGGATCATCGCCCTTGCCAACGCCTTCGTCTACCTTGTGCGCTACGGCGTTGGCGACTGGGCCCCGACCTACCTGAACGAGATGCAGATAATGGACAAATCGCAGAGCAGCCTCGCCTTTTCGCTGCACAACTACGCGGGGGTGCCGGGGACGATTGTCTGCGGCTGGATCTCGGCGCGCTTCTTCAAGGGGCGGTGCGCTCCGGCCAACGTGCTCTATATGTTGCTGGTGCTGATCGGTATAGTGATGTACTGGCAGGCGCAACCGCTGGCCCAGTGGTGGACGGGGACGTTCGGCGGCGATCCGGCGGCTGCATGTCGCATGATAGTTTATGTGTCGCTCTGTGAGATAGGCTTTTGCATCTACGGGCCGGTGGCGTTGATCGGCGTGCAGGCCCTGAATCTCGTGCCGAAGAATGCTGCCGGAACTGCGGCAGGGTTCGTCGGGCTGTTCGGCTATCTGATCGGCGACGCACTGCTGGCCAAGATCGCAATGGGGGCCGTGGCCGATGCGAGCGGCTGGGACGCGGTGTTCTGGCTCTTCGTCGCCGCAGGGGCAATGGGAATGATATTCTGCGCAACTACCTGGCGCAGAGAAAAAATAGCATTGAACGCATGATACGCACCGTTATTATCTGCTCCCTGCTGTCCCTTTCGGCGGGTTGCGGCGCACAGGAAAGGGCCCTCGACACGCAGGCCCACCGCGGCGGTCGTGGACTGATGCCAGAAAACACCATTGCGGCCATGCTGGACGCTATCGACCGCGGCGTGACGACGCTCGAGATGGATTTGCAGATCAGCCGCGACCGTCGGGTCGTGGTATCGCACGACCCGTGGTTCAACCACAAGATCGCCACCACCCCCGACGGGCGCACGCTCTCCTCGTCAGAGGGGCGCAGGATGCTGCTCTTCGGGATGGATTACGACAGCATCCGCCTGTACGACGTGGGGCTCAAACCGCATCCCGACTTCCCTCGCCAGAAAAAGATGGCCGCCGTGAAGCCGCTGCTCGCCGACCTGCTGCGCGAGACGGAGCGTTACGCCGCATCGAAAGGGCGCACGATGCGCTACAACATCGAGATCAAGTCGCGCGAGGGGGGCGATGGCAGGCTCCACCCGCCTGTCGGGGAGTTCGTTGACCTGGCGATGGCGGTCGTCGACGCCGCAGGGATCGCCGACCGCACATATATTCAGTCGTTCGACATGCGGTCGCTGCAATATCTTCACAGCCGCTATCCCGCGGTTGCCGCCTCGCTGCTGACCGAGGCCGACGAGAAACGCGCCCCGGACGAACTGTGGCAGGTGCTGGGTTTTGTCCCTGCGGCGCTGAGCCCCGAATACACGACCGTCACCGAACAGATGATCGCCCTGTGCCACAAGGCGGGCGTGGCAGTGGTTCCCTGGACGGTGAACGACAGGGCGGAGATCGTGCGCCTGACCAGAATGGGCGTCGACGCGATAATATCCGATTATCCCGATCTGTTTTAACCCCCGCTGAAAATGAGCGCATAAAAAATCGCATCCAAATATAACAAGACACAACAATAAATCCACAATTCCAAGCAATATGGGCAAAAGATTGTACGGTAGACTATGGTTGCTGCACGCGGCGGCATTGCTGCTGTGTATGGGCGCCAGCGGACAGGGTTTCCGGCTCGACGGGACTGTGACCGAAAACGATGGTAAGACCGCCGTGGCGGGGGCCCGCATCGCGGTAAAGGGTACTTCCGCCGCTACGACGACCGACGCCAAAGGGTCATTCGTCATGACCGTCCGGACGGGCGACGTGCTGGAGGTCTCGTGTATGGGATACTCGACGCAGGATGTTAAGGTGGGCTCCGCAACCACCATGTCGATAAAACTCGTCGCCGACGAACAGCAAATCGACAACGTTGTGGTGACGGCCCTCGGCATGAAGCGCGAGGAGAAGTCGCTCGGCTACGCCGTCTCAAAGGTGACGGGCGAACAGCTCACCACCGTGGTGGCCAACAACTGGCTCAGCGGCCTCGACGGCAAGGTGGCCGGCCTAAACCTCGAGTCTGCGTCGTCGGGGCCGAGCGGATCGACCCGCGTGACGCTGCGCGGCGAGAACTCGCTCAACCCCGACAACAACCAGGCACTGTTCGTCATCGACGGCGTGCCGGTGGGCTCGCGGACGCAGAACTTCGGCGGCTCGGCCTATTCGACCGACGCGCCGGTGGACATGGGCAACGGCGTGGGCGATCTGAACCCCGACGACATCGAGTCGGTGTCGGTGCTCAAAGGGCCGGCAGCAACCGCCCTTTACGGCTCGAGGGCAGGGGCGGGGGCCATCATCATCACCACCAAAAGCGGCAAGGGCCGCACGGGGCTCGGCATAACCCTCAACTCGGCCGTTACGCTGGAACGGGCGGGCTTCTGGCCCGACTTTCAAGACGAGTACGGCGCGGGCAACGCCAACCTCGCCGGTATCGCCAGCGACCCGGGGGACGCCCGCCGCTACTACTCGTTCTGGACCATTCAGGCCAACCAGACCGACAACGGCCAGCGCGTCGGCAGGTTGCAGTCGCGCTACGCTTTCGGCCCGCGCTACGAGGGACAGATGTTCTACACCTACAATTCGCGCAACTTCGACGACGACACATACACCCGAATGCCGTGGGTGGCGCAGGACTGGTACAAGGGCTTTTTCCGCACCGGCGTGACCTACACCAACAGCGTCTCGATGGATGGCTCGATGGGGCGCGACGGCTCGTTCCGCCTCTCGTTCAAGGATACGCGCAACGAGTGGATCGCCCCCAACACCGGCTACGCCAGCCAGAACATCAACCTGGCCGCCTCGCAGCAAATCAACAGGCGTATAAAGCTCGACGCGCGGGCCACATACTACCGCAAGAACAGCGACAACCTGCCGACGACCGGTTACAGCAACTCGTCGCCACTCTACACCCTGATGTGGAACGTGACCAGCATCCCCATCAAATCCTACTACGACGAATGGGCCAGCGGACGCATCCACGAGATGCTGCGCCTCGACCAGGTCAACAATACCACCTCCGAAAGCCAGAAACTGATAACCAACGGCCTGTCGGAGAACGTCTACCGCATCGTCTACGAGAACCTCAACTCGCTCGACCGCGACCGCGTCTACGGCAACGTTTCGGCGACGGCAGGCATCCTTCCCGACCTGAACCTTATGGTGCGCACCGGCGTCGACTTCAACTCGGACTTCGCCACGCAGCGCCGCCCGCTCTATTCGAGCGGTTACGCTGACGGTTACTATCGCGAGCAGTCGACCACCAGTTTCCAGATGAACAACGACTTCCTGCTGACATGGAAACGCGATCTGCCGGGCGAGCTGAACCTCTACGCCGGTTTCGGGGGCAACAACATGGTCTCCAACTACCGCTATGTGAACGTGGTGGCCTCGAAACTCTTCTCCAACGTATTCACCATGCAGAACTCGATGGACAACCCGCTGGTCACCCCGACCCGCTCGAACAAATCCATCAACAGCCTCTACGGTTTCGCCAACTTCGCATGGCGGGATACATATTTCGTCGAGATCACCGGACGTAACGACTGGTCGAGCACGCTGCCCCGCAGCAACAACTCATACTTCTACCCCTCGGTGAGCGCAAGCGTACTGCTCGACAAGGCAATCGGACTGCGCCGCTATGCCCCGTGGGTCGACATGCTGCGACTGAGGGGGTCGTGGGCCAACGTGGGTAACGACACCGACCCATATCGCACGGCGCTCTATTACAGCAACAGCAATTTCAGCTCCTCCTACACCCTGCCGCGCACGCTGCAAAACCCGCTGCTCAAACCCGAGAACGTCGAGAGCTGGGAGGCGGGCCTCGAAGCCAAACTGTTCAACAACCGCTGGTCGTTAGACCTTGTGCTCTATCGCGCCAAAACCACCAACCAGATCATTCCAAGCCCGGTGGATGACATAACAGGGACGGGCAATCTGATAATCAACGCCGGCGACGTGCGTAACAGGGGCATAGAGCTTGCAACAACCGTATGGCCCGTAAAAACGCGCAATATCGGCTGGTCGGTGAGCCTCAACTGGTCGCTCAACCGCAACAAGCTTGTCGCGCTGGCCCCGGGGGTCGAAAAGTGGAGCGTAAACCCCAACACTATCGGTTCGCGCGTGTTCATCGACGCGTATCCCGGCACCGAACTCGGACGCATCTACGGATACGGATACCAGCGCGCCCCCCGGGGAGCGTTCTACATGGACGCTAATGGCAACAGGGTCGACTGCGAAGGGGCGGTGGTGGTGGACCCGGTCAGCGGCAAACCGCTGCTCAAAAACAGCAGCGCCGACGACCTGATCGACCTGGGCAGCATCTTCCCCGACTGGAAAGGGGGCTTCGGCTCGTCGCTGCGCCTGTGGGACTTCAACGTCGACATGACATTCGCCGGACAGTGGGGCGGCAACTGCTACTCGGTATCCCACTTCGCACTCTCCTATCAGGGCAAGCTCAAAAACACCCTGCCCGGACGTTACGACGGCCTGGTGCATCCCGGCGTCAATCTCAACCCGGACGGCACATATCAGAAGAACGCCACCATCACCACCGATATTGTCGACTATTACAGCAGCACGGTCTACGAGCGTTCGAACGCCGAGATGAACACCTTCGACACCTCATACCTGAAATTCAAGGAGCTTCGAATAGGTTACAACCTTCCGGCGAGCATCTGCAAAAAGACAGGCGTGTTGCAGGCGGCCAACATAGGTTTCTACGCCACCAACCTGTTCTGCTGGACTAACTTCCCGTTCTACGACCCCGAAGCCGCAGCCATCAACGGTTCCTCCATCAGCCGCGGTATCGAGATCGGCGCCTATCCCATGACGCGGACCTATGGTATGAACATAAAGTTGAGCTTCTAAAAGATTGACAGAGATGAAAAAAGCAAATTATATGCTCCTGACGGCCGCCGTTGCCCTCTCGCTCGGGTCGTGCCGTCACAAGTTCGACGAGTACAACTCCAACCCCAACCAGATGGGCAAGGGGAGCATCCTGCCGGCCAACATGTTCGAGACGGTCATCTGCGGCGTCGGCAACGACCTGTTGAAAGATACGCACGGCATTAACGGCGAGCTGATACAGTATACCGTGTCGGGCTCCTCGACCAACGCCTACCATCGTTATGTCCTTCCCGTCGGGGTGACCGGCGGTTTGTGGAGCGATTTCGCCGTGTGGGCCGCCAATGCCAACGAAATAATGGAACTCTCGGTGAAGAACAGCGACAACAATTCGCTGGCCATAGGCCTGACGCTGCGTGCGCTGTGCCTCTCGACGCTCACCGACAGCTTCGGCGACATACCCCTGCGCGACGCATTCAAGATCGGCAGCGGCCTGACCAAACCGCGCTTCGACCCGCAGCAGATGGTCTACGACAGCATATTCGAAAACCTGGAGCGGGCAAACAAACTCTATCAGATCTCGAAAGGGTTGAACTATCCATCGAAAGACCTGCTGTTCGGCGGCAACATCGCGCGCTGGAAGAAGTTCACCAACTCGCTCTATCTGCGGCTGCTGATGCGCAACGTCAACCGCAATCTATCGTACAGCATCGGCGGGATGAACATCTCGCAGAAGATCGACCAGATAGTCTCCAGTCCGGCCCTCTATCCCGTCATAGAGTCGAACGACGAGAACGTCTCGCTGAACTTCACCGGCGTGGCCCCGTTCCGTAACTACTTTGCCGACGAGACCGAGAAGAACTTCAACAACTCGCGCTCAATGGCCGAATATTTTGTCAAGACGCTCGACGATGCGGGCGATCCCCGCCTGTCGATCTTTGCCGTGATGGGCGGCAGCGAGTGGAAGGGCGTCCCAAGCGGAATGCCGACACAGGATACCGACGGCTCGGGCGCGGCACATATTCGCCAGGGCGCGCTGGGCACCGCCACGACCCCCTATTGCTTTATCAAGTACGACGAAGTACTCTTCATCAAGGCCGAAGCGGCCCAGCGCGGCATTGTTGCCGGCGGGGCCGCACTCGCCGAGGATTACTACAAACGGGCCATTACCGCCTCGGTCAAATACTGGGATGCCTTTCGGAGCAGCAACGCCCCTCCCGTGTCGGACGCTACCGTCGAACAGCTGCTGGCCAAACTGCCATACGACAATACGCTGGAGTGTATTATCAACCAGAAATATGTGGCGCTGTTCTGGGTCGGCCTCGAAGCGTGGAACGAATACCGCCGCACGGGCTATCCCAACCTGACCATAGGTTCGGGCACCTCGAACAGCGGCATCCTGCCGCGCCGCTTTCCCTACTCGGTGGGCAGCGCGACGACCAACCCCGACAACTACGCAGCACAGGTCAAGGCGATGCGCGACGCCTATATGGACGGCGGCGACAACATGCTCACGCCGGTGTGGTGGAGCCGCGACGCAGAAATATTGCAACGATAGACGATGCGCCCTATTGGAAAAATATCGCTTTTAGCGACGCTGCTGTGGCACTGCTCCGTTGGTCTGCTCCCTGCGGCGGAGTTGCACGGGCGTGTGACGGCCTCCGGCAAGCCGCTGGCGGGCGTAGCCGTGACCGACGGCCACGACTTTGCGCGCACCGACGATCGCGGGGTGTGGACGCTGGATGCTGCAAGGGAGGCCGAGTTCGTCTCGGTGGTCACCCCCTCGGGCTATGTCGCGCCGTTCGACAGCGGATCGCCCGAGTTCTACCTGCGTATCGAACAGGGGCGCGAGACGTATGATTTCGCCCTCGAGCCCTACGGACGCAGCGACGGTTATGTGCTGGCGGCTATCGGCGACCCGCAGGTGCAGACCGAACGCCACATGGGGCGGTTCCGCAACGAGACCGTAGCCGACCTTGCCGCATTTGTGGCGAACGAGGGCGGCAACAGGGTGACGGCCATCGCACTGGGCGACATCGTGTGGGACAACATGGGCCTTTTTGCCGACTACAAACGCGCCGTCGCCACGCTCGGCGTCCCCGTCTATCCGGTCATTGGCAACCACGACTACGACAAGGACAGGGTGAACGACTGTACGGCCTACAAAAGCTGTTTCGGCCCGACGTGGTACGCCTTCGACCTGGGAGGCGAACATTTCGTCGTGCTCAACAACATAGTCTACAACACGGATAAACGCTACGAGGAGCGCATAACCCCCGAGCAGTTTGCGTGGCTCAAACGCTATGTCGCGCTGCTCGAGAAAGGATCGCGTATCAATATCTGCATGCACGCCATGACCATCCATATCGGCAGCGGGACCAAAGAGCTTGCAGGGATATGCAAGGGCCACACCGTGAGCTTCCTCACCGGCCACAGCCACCTGAATTCCAATTTCGATGTGCTGCCCGGGATCACGGAGCACAACGTCGCCTCGTGCGGCGGTGCATGGTGGAGTTCGGAGGGTTTCGGCAAGGACGGCTGCCCGATGGGCTATCAGGTCTTTGAGCGTGACAATGGCGTGACGAGCTGGTATTTCAAGGTTTATGGCCACGATCGCAACTGGCAGATCGAGCTTTTCGACCGTGGCGCTTTCCCTCGCAGGCCCAACGCCGTGGTGGCCAAGATATGGAACTGGGACCCGCAGTGGAGGGTAGAGTGGCGGGAGGATGGCCGCGAGATGGGGGTCGCCGCCCGCTTCGACGATTACGATCCTAACTACCTGCGCCACCTGCAACGCCGTCGCGACGAGGGCAAGGGCGAACCGCCATCCTACAAACGGGCCGTCAAGTCGTTCTTCTACTTCGCCGCCGTGCCCGGGGCCTCCGCCCGCACGGTCGAGTTCGTCGCCACCGACCGCTTCGGACGACAGTACCGTTCGTCGATAGAGTTGGGCAGTCTTAAATGATTTTGCGATAAACGACAAATAACCGAGGCAACAGGATTGCCTGAAAACAACATGAACGCAACATGAACGCAGCCTGAACGCAACCCGACAAGAAAAAACTTTTGATATTATGAAACCGTTAAACCTGAACCGCCTGTCGCTCTTTATGCTGCTCGCAGCCGCGCTGTCGGGCGGGTGCAGAAAGGATGACGCCGACGGCCTGTACGCCAGACTGGCGATGAGTTCCGACGAGATCTACTTCACCGCCGCCGCCGGCAAACAGGATGTGGAGATGTACTCCAACCTCAAAAGCTGGCAGCTCAAAGTGGTCTATCACACCTCCAACGAGTCGTGGGTGGATGTGTTCGACAACCGTGGCGCGGAAGACGGACGCTTCACCATTTCGGTGTCCGAGAATACGACCGAGCCATTCGTCCGTCGCGCCGACGTGTGCGTGGTGTCGGGCGGGGCCATCTACGGCACGATACACATCCGTCAGGAGGCCGCCGTACCCTACCTCGAACTCGACATGAACGGCATGAGCACCGTCTCCGCCTCGAGCCGCGAGTGCACGGCCACGGTCAAGCTCCGCACCAATGTCGTGTGGAAGGCCGAAACGCTCGGCGCCACATGGCTCACCGTGGGCGAGAGTACGGCCACCACGCAGACATTCAACGTCTCCGCCTCGCCGCTTACAGATTACCGCTCGGCGCAGGTGCGCTTCACGATGGTTGGCACCGGCAACGAGAACATCTCGGTTATGGCCACCATTCGCCAGCGGGGCAGCGCCACCGACCCGCTCCTGGCCCAGACCGTAACGCTGGCCGAAGCCCTGAGCAGGCTCCCCGGCGGAGTGGGCTCCTTCACCGACAATATCTGCGCGGAGGTTTACGTGACCAGCGACCGCAAGTCGGGCAACTTCGACGCAAACAAAATGTGGGTGCAGGATGCAAGCGGCAAGGCGTTGCTCATCCAGTTCAACACCCCCGAGGAGAACATCTACGACCTGAACTCCAAGATCAGGTTGCATCTGGTCGACCTGACGGTGCTTGTCGATCCGGTTACGGGCCAGAAGCGCGTCAGCGGGGCCAGCGTCGAGAACATGCTTTCGGTCGAGGCCTCTGCGAGCGGCGTCGCGCCGGTGGCTGTCAGCTCGCTGGCCAACCTGTCCGACTATGAGAACACGCTCGTGACGGTGAGCGGCGTGCAGTACGAGATACCGATGGGTACTTACGTCAACATCGACGAGTCCAATCTCTCCAGCCCGATGAACCCCAACAGCGCCGCGCTGGGCGAAACACTCAGCCAGTACAGCCACATCCTGCGCGACGGCGCCGGCAATAGCATCAGGCTGCTGACCAGCGCCTACTTCAAGGAGCGTTTCGCCAAACTCATAGCGCACGGTTCGGGTTCGATAACCGGCGTGGTGATGAAGCACAAAATGCTGAACAACCGGCTGTTCGATGTTATGCGCATACGTTCCGCTGCCGACGACGCCATCTCGACCGACGAGACGACGCGCCTGACCCGCGATGTGGTACGTTTCGGGCCGTGGGCGAACAATTCGGACGCAAACGAGGTGAGGGCTGCCGCAGGTACGGGCACTATCAAATATTCGATGCGCAGTAACATCACCAACGCCAGCACGGGAACCCCGTCGCTCTATTTCGCATGGACGTATGCCCGCCTCGCTACGGCTACGGTCGACGATAACAACGAGGCCCATCCCGCCATGGAGGGCAGCCTGACCATGCAGTACGCCTGCATCAACGCTAACGTATGGCTGAACGGCACCGGCAGTTCGATTCTCGACGCGCAGCGCGAACCAGGCGCCGTCAGGGGTGAAGCGTGGATCATAACCACCTCCTCCGCGGGCGTGACCGGCGACATGACACTCGTCTTCTCCACATCCAGCTCGCAGACCGGCCCGCGCTTCTTCT
The DNA here is from genome assembly GCA_031256675.1 of Rikenellaceae bacterium. Classification (GTDB taxonomy): domain Bacteria; phylum Bacteroidota; class Bacteroidia; order Bacteroidales; family Rikenellaceae; genus JAIRQC01. Next base: position 35,150 of record JAIRQC010000027.1, on the reverse strand, counting down.
GTGCGGAGTGGGCGACGGGCGAGGGGGCGCTGATAGCCGACTGGCGCCGTTTCTACGAATACGAATCGGTCGACTGGAACAGCAACTACCACGCCGTGCAATTCTCCTGCCCGATGCCCGACGCGGCAAAGGGACAGGCAACGCTGGTGGTCAGGCTGCGCGTGATCGGCGACGCCGAGGCGCGCAACAACTCTGGCAGCAGCGGCCCCAACAAGATAGCCTCAGGGGGTACAAACCGCATAGGATACCTGGCAATAACCGAGAAAAAATAACAGATATATGAAACCATTGCGTTTTTTGCTGCGCGGTTTTGCGCTGATAGCGGCCCTGACGTTTGCCCTTACGGCATGTAAGGACGACCGTCCGACCGACCCGACGGTCGCAGTGCAGGGCATGATAAAGGATTTCATGCTGCCCACGCCGCTCTCGCTCTACGACGGCCAGCCCATCGAGGTGCAGGGAAAGGGCTTCCGGACGGGCGATCTGCTGCGCCTTGTTGACGCTTCGGGCAGCGAGATCATCCTCACGCTGACCTCGTGCGACGCGGCGTCGGCCCTCTTCTCGCCCATCGCCACGGTTGTCTCGGGCGAGTACACAATAGCGCTTGTCCGCGCAGGGCGCATCGAGACCTTCGGCAAATATGTAGTCCGAAAGACGATCAACGCACAGATCCCCGACCGGACGGGGGCTACCGTCAAGGGTATGGTCTACTGCGACGGACAGCCGCTTGCCGGGGTCGGGGTATCGGACGGCGTGGACATTGTCCTGACCGACGCGGACGGCTGTTACTGGCTCGACTCGAACAAGGAGCAGAAACATGTCTTTGTGATCATCCCCTCGGGTTACGAACCCTCGTTCATCAGTTCGCTGCCCGACATGTGGGCCCCGCTGACCGCCCCGGCAGGCGAGGTCGAACAGCACAATTTCGAGCTGTTCCAGGTTAACAACACCAAACACGTGGTGCTCATGACCGCCGACCTCCATCTGGCCTCCCGCACGACCACAAACGACCAGTGGCGCTATTTCAACAACTTCATCCCCGACGTCGAGCTCTTTGCCAATTCGCTGGCCTCCTACGGCAAGGTCTACACGCTCTGCCTGGGCGACATGACATGGGATCTCTACTGGTATAGCAACCGATACTCCATAGCCGACTACAAGGCCAGCCTGAGCCGCTATCCGACCCCGATCTTCCACACGATGGGCAACCACGACAACGACCCTGCCGTATCGAACAACGACCGCGGGGCGGAGGAGCAGTACCGCAAGGAGCTGGGCCCGACATACTACTCGTTCAACCTCGGCCAGGTGCACTACATCGTGGTGGACAACATCGTATACAGGAATACCGGCACGGGCGATCCGGCCAACAACGTGGCGGGCGACCGCAGCTACACGGCCTCCGTCACCCAGAACCAGCTGGACTGGATCGTAAAAGACCTCGCCCTCGTCGCGGACAAGTCGGCCCCGATAGTCATTGCGGGCCACATTCCGTTCTACTCGATCAACAGTACGACCTTCGCCGTTTCGCGCGGGTCGTATGTCTCCGCGCTCGAGAACCTGCTCACAGGGGAGGGTTTCACCAATATCAACTTTTTCTCGGGCCACCTGCACAACAACAAGACGATGACCTTCTCGCCGGCCATACGCGAACACAACGTCGCCGCCGTATGTTCGACATGGTGGTGGACGGAGGCCATCTCGAACGACCACATCTGCACCGACGGCTCGCCGGGCGGCTACAAGGTCTTCACGGTCGACGGACGCAACCTGTCGTGGCAGTACAAGCCCATGGGCGGCGGCGTGGACAGTCAGTTCCGCGCCTACGACATGAACAGGGTCAAGCAGTATTTCGGAGCCAATGCCGATGCGGTTGCCTACCTGAACACGAACGTCGCAATGAAGTCGGCAATCCAGAGCGTGCCCGACAATGTCGCGCTGATCAACATCTGGGGATGGGATACGGGCTGGTCGCTAACCGTCAGAGAGAACGGCGCTACGCTCCCGTACACCCGCAAGACCACCTACGACCCGCTGCACGCCATATCGTACAGCGTGCCGCGCTACAAGGCCGCAGGCAGCCTGACATTCCCGACCGAGCTCACCACGCACATGTTCCTCGTACAGTCGGCAACTGCCGACGGAACCCTCGAAATCGAGGTCAGGGACAACTTCGGCAACATCTACCGCGAGACTATGGTCCGTCCGAAAAACTTTAATCTTGCAATTCAATGAAAAGGTATATAGCTTCCCTTGCGCTGCTTGCGGCAACAGCAGGGATATGGTCGTGCACGAGCGACGACGCAGTAGATTCGCAGCTCGCCGTGAGTTCGTCGCTCGTGTCGGCAAACAAGAGGGGCGTGAGCGATCTGGGACAAAAGATCTCGTTCGAGGTCACGTCGAACATCTACTGGACGATCGAGGTCGACCCGTCCGACGACTGGCTCGCCGTGTCGCCCATAGCGGGCTACGGCAAAACGACGGTTAACGTCGCCGTATCGCCCAATCTGGGCGATGCGCGCGTCGCCAGGCTGACGGTGGTGGCCGCCGACGGAAAACGCGCCGAGGTGGTCGTCGAACAGGGCGCGGCCGGAACCTCGATTGTTTACATCGCCGACGACTACGACGGCTCTGCGCTCGAAGAGGATATGCCTGCGGGGCTCTATCACGGCTGGAACAAACACGGAACGGACTACAACTGGGTATCCTACGCCTCGACAGGGGCCGTGGTCAGCAGCCAGAACCCTTCGACGGGCTATCAGGGCGCGTCGGGCGGCAACAACATCCTGCTTCCGCTCACGGGCGACACGTTCCAGATGAACGGCATACGTCCCGACGGCGCGCCGAGCTACATACTCAACTTCGGCTACACCCTGCCGGCTGATGCGACGCAGATACCTGTCAAGGTGCGCATTACGTACAACGACAAGCTGTGGCGCGAGCTGTCGCCGGAGATCGTCTCCACCGGCGGGGGATGGGGCTTGGCCTCGGTCGAGTTCAGGCTGGAGGAGGTTGTGAACAACATCAAGGTACAGCTGGTATCGCTGGTCGACGGGGTGAGGATCGACGATTTCGCCTTTTTCGAAGGGACGGGAGGCGGCGATCTGGTGGTGTTGACCTCGACCATTCTTTTTTCGGAGGATTTCAGCTGGCTCAATTCGGATAACGGCTACAACTGTGGTCAGGACTACTTCGCGCCGGGCTCCATCGGCGCCACCGGTACGCGCATGGACAGCTGGCCTGCCCCGTGGCTCGCGCAGGGCTGGACGACCGACGCAACGCAGTTCAACAACGTTGCCGACCCTGCGGTATACGCCTTCCCCGGCTATGTCCGCCTGGGCCGCACCAATGTCGGCGCGGGCGTCATCTCGCCCGACTTGCAGACCAAGACAGGCCTCAACCTGCAATATTCGCTGGTGACGGTTACATTCAAGTGTGCCTCCTATCAGGCCGTGTCGGGCACGTTCGATCCGGAGAACAGGATAGCGGTGTCGGCCACCAACTGCGGCGCGCTGTCGAACACGGAGTTCGTCGTCGAGAACGCCCGCGAGTGGGCCACGTTCAGCTTCACCATCGCCGACTTCACCCCGATGACGAAGATAGTCTTCCGCACCTTCTCCAAAGATGTGACCAACCGTTTGGAACTCGACGATGTCGTCGTATCGACCCTCGTCGAGGGTACGCCGTGGACAGCCCCCCCCGAAACAATACTCTTCACGGAGAATTTCGACTGGATTGATGCGACCAGCGGCGTCGACGGCGGCAGCGATTACTTCCAGCCCTCCACCGGAGCAACCGGAGCGCGTTTCGACACGTGGCCGGCGGCATGGGTCGCCAAAGGTTATACCACCGCCCCGTCGATGTTCAACAACACCGGCGAGTATACCGTTTATGCACGCCCGGGCTATGTGCAGCTGGGCAAGACGAATGTCGGCGGCGGCATAATCACCCCGACGCTCCAGTCCAAAACAGGGTTGGCGCTGCAATACAGCAGTGTTACGGTGCGGTTCGACTGCTCGTCATACGCTTCGATGAGCGGAACGCGCGATGCGGGCAGGTATGTCTCTGTGACGGCGGTCAACGGCGCGACGATAACGCCGCTGGGCGAGATCCTTGTCGACAACTACCGTCAAATGGAAAATTTCAGCGTCACGATACCAAACTTCACCCCGAAGACGCAGATCGCCTTCCATACCAAAGAGAAAGCCCTGTCCAACCGTTTGCTGCTCGACAACATCGTTATCGCTACCATCGTCGCCGGCACGCCGTGGACAGACCCGACCGCTCCCGTGGGGTTGCCGGTCGAGTGGTCGCTGCCCTCCGGCGTCACGGCCGCTATGGCCGTTGCGGACGGATTTGCGGGCTATGTCAACACCGGCGGGGCGACCAACCCGGGCAACAACGCCCCGTGGTGCTATGCCGACAATTTCTACCCCGCCAAGTCTACCGCAGGAGTGGCCCTCATGGAGATCATACAGCAAAGGCAGGGCGGCACAAATCCAGGCCTTATGTCCTACACCCGCGACGCCGCGGGCGCACTGGAAGACCGTCTGCTGATCTACGGCATGGGGCTGGACGATTACTGGAAGTTTACCGTGCCGGTCAAAAACTTTACCGCCGGAACGGTGAACATAAAGGGGACGGGTAACAACTCGGCCACCGGCCCGAAATTGTGGGTCGTGGAGTATTCGCTGACAGGCAATGCCGGCGACTGGACGGCAGCTCCAGGCACAACCACCGGAACATTCGGCTTTACCTCCGGCAACTTCGTCTCCCTGCCCGCCCGTACCGTCGCCTATCATTTCGGCGCGCCCAATACAACGGTTGCTGCAACATACACGATAGACGTGGATATTCCCATTGCGCAGGACATCGCCGACGGCAATATTTATATCAGGATAAAGGTCGCCGGCGATATGGCTATCAATGAGCAAGGTTACATAGGCCACGACCCCGCAATATTGGCCCTGGGCAATGCGAGCATCGGCGGCACATCGCGCCTGACGCGCAACACTGCGATCACCGACCCGATAATCGCCATCACGCGCAAACCCTGACCGTTAGCGAGGCGCGGAAGTCTTTGCGAACAGGGCGAAGCCGGAACCGAAAGCCTGCAGCAGGAACTCGAAGCCGGAAGCCCCAGCCCGCAGTCCTCCGCCGGAAGCTTTCGACCTGCAGTTCGCAGCAGGCAAGGAAACCAGCAGCAGGAAGCCACAACCCGCAGCCCGAAACAGGAAGCCGGATGCAGTCCGTTCCTTTTTGTCATTGCGAGGCACAGCCGAAGCAGTCAGGGAAAATGGGCATGACCACGCTGGATTGCTTCGCTCCGCTCGCAATGACAGTTGGGGATCGCGAGGACAATTTGGTTTCGCCGCTTCATCGCTGGTTCTGTTGCATTTGCCGTCGGCAGTGACGCATTTTGCCGCAGGTTCTGTTGCTTTGCCGCAAGCAGTGGCGCATTCGTCGCCGACAATGACGCATTCGCCGCCGGCAGTGACGAAAAGATAAGGGCCTCCGCAATGGAGGCCCTTATCTCTTAATATATTACCGTTAAAGATATTCGTCGAGCACGCTCTTGAAGCTGTTGACGTCGGCGGCGGTGGATTTGGCGATGTACTCGGCGGCGGCGGTGCACTGCGCTTCGCCCAACTTGGTGTAGACCTCGGCCGAAAGGCGGTAGTCCTCCGAGACGCCCGACTGCTGCACGAGCAGGTGGCTGATGACGATATGTCCGGCCATCTCCACCATGCGGCGGGCGTGGAAGTCGATCTGCTCTGCGTCGCCCATCGCCGTAACCTTCTCGACGGCACGCTCATAGGCCTCGCGCATCGCGACCAGACGGCCGTGCAGGTGGGCCAGCGGGGTGGGGCATGGCAGGGCCTCGTACTCTTTGATCTTGGCCAGGTAGGTGCCGGTGGTGACGTGGCGAATGGCCGCAACGACCTGCAACTGGGACGTTCCCTCATAGATGTTGGTGATGCGGGCGTCGCGGTAGATGCGCTGAATGGGGTAGTCCTTCATGTAGCCCGACCCACCGTGGATTTGCAGCGAATCGTAGGCCAGCTGGTTGCAGTATTCCGAGGTCATCAGCTTCAACAGCGGCGTGAAAGCGTCGGCCAGCCGTGAGTAGGCCTTCTGTTCGGCGCGCTCGTCGGCCTCCAGCTTGCGTTCGTGCGAGATATGCTCGTAACATTTGTATATCTCCACGAAGCGCGTCGTCTCATATAGCAACGCCCTGGAACCGTGGAGCTTGGCCTTCATGTTGGTCAGCATTTCGTACATGGCCGGAAACTCGATGATCGGCTTGCCGAACTGGCGGCGCTCGTGGGCATACTTCAAAGCCTCGCGGTAGGCGGCCTCCGACAGGCCGGTACTCTGCGCCCCGATACCCAGACGGGCGGCGTTCATGAGCGACATCACATACTTGATCAGCCCCATTTTGCGGTCGCCGACCAGCTGCGCCGGAGCGTTGGTGAACACCAACTCGCACGTGGGCGAACCCTTGATACCCAGCTTGTTCTCGATGCGGCGGACTTTGGTGCAGTTGCTGGCCTTGTCGTAGACGAACATTGACAGGCCGCGCGCGTCGGTCGTACCCTCCTCCGAGCGGGCCAGTACGAGCGAAATCTCTGCGTCGCCGTTGGTAATGAAGCGTTTAACGCCGTTCAGCAGCCATGTCCCCCTCTTCTCGTCCCACGTCGCTTTGAGCATGACCGCTTGCAGGTCGGAGCCTGCGTCGGGCTCCGTAAGGTCCATCGCGCACGTTTCGCCGCGGGAGACGCGGGGCAGAAATTCCGCCTTGATCTCCTCCGAGGCAAACTCGTTGAGCGTCTCGGCGCAGTCCTGCAAGCCCCAGATGTTCTCGAAACCCGTGTCGCCGCGCGAGACCATCTCGTTGGCCATTACGAAGCAGACCAGCGGCAGGTTCAGCCCCTCGTACTTGCGGGGCAGCGTCATGCCGAACAGTCCGGCTTTGGTGATCGCCTCGATGTTCTGCGCCGTCCCCGGAGCATACACCACGCGGTCGTCCACCACCTTCGGCCCCACCGTGTCGACCTCCTCGGCGTTCGGGGCGATCACATCGCCGCAAACCTCGCCCATGATCTCCATAACCCTGCGGTAGGAGTCCATCGCGTCGTCATAGTCCGCCGGGGCGTAATCGTAGAGGTCCCTGTCGGCAAATCCCCTCTCTTTGAGCTCCACGATCTTGCGCATCAACGGATGGTCGAGGTGGAATTGCAAATCCCTGTTGTCTAAAAAAAAGTTAGCCATATTATTCTGTTTTTAATTGTCTTACTGTTCGATGATGCGGTAGCAATCCGCCGCGTCAATGTTGTCGAAATCGGATATTTCGGTCAGTTTCAAACGTGTGGCCGACCTTGATACTCTTCCATACGGTCTTGAGTTGCTCATCTTCCTCGTCTTCGCCGACGTTCGTTAACACCTCCATCCTGACGGAGAGGAAATTGATGCTCCCGGTCGATAGTGTTACAGGCCCGCGATTGCTGCGAACGTCGTGTCCGATAAGTTCGAAGTTGCCGTTGCGGTAGCGGAACACATATTGCCACCAGCCATATCTGCCGTGTGCGTAGGAAATTATCAACTTCCCGCGTTCGACCTTTATGTCCGGTTCGGGAGGGAAGTATGCGCCTCCATCCTCATTACCTGACAAAAAGCAGGCGTAATTTCCGGCAATCACAATTTCATGTGCGCTGCGATTGTCTCCCTGACCTGTCCGGCCTCCTGCTGTTGCAGTTTGTGGGTGGGGATGACAATAGCGCTGTTTTCGGTGACGTAGAGCAGCAGGTAGCCCGGCAGTTCTACCGCACGCAGGAACGTCTCCCAGCGTATCATGTCGTCCGACCAGTCGGTAACTATCCGCATCAGGTCGCCGAAGGTCACCGTGCGCCTGCCGTACAGCCGTGCGTTTTCGGGATTGGCCCACATTTTGCGCATTATTCGGACAAACTTTCGGCGGGCCAGCCGCGGCGTCATTGCGAGCCACAGTATGGCGAACACGCCGAAATAGATGCGTATCCAGATCACGTCGAACATCAACGCCAATGCACAAAACAGCGCCACGACGCCCCACCTGATTATCCTGCGCTGCCGACGCGCCTGGGCGTTGGTGGCGTAGAAGTGGCGGTGGAAAACAGTCACGTCGTTCATGTCCAGTTCGAACGAAACCGTCAGGCCTGCATCCTTGCCGTCGCCCTTGCCGCCCTTGCCTGCGGCTTTCTGCTTGTCCTTGCCTGCACTTGCGGCCTTCTGCTTGTCCTCGACCGTGCCGTCTCCGACAATATCCTTGCCGCCCGCAGCCCCAGAAACGCCTTTGCCCTCCGAAACGCCCTCCGTGCCTGCAACTTCCGCAACTTCCGCAACTCCCGAAATGCCATCAACATCTGCGCCCTTGTCTGCACCTGCGGCAGCCCTTTTGCCACCCTTCATGGCCTACTTGCTGTTCGCCTTGTAGGCATTGATCATTTTGGGTATCACGTCAAGCAGGTCGCCCGTGACGGCATAGTCGGCGAGCTTGTTGATCGGCGCTTCGGGGTCGGTGTTGATCGAGACGACCATCGCCGACTGGTCCATACCCGCCGTATGCTGGATCTGGCCAGATATTCCGCAGGCGATGTAGAGTTTCGGACGCACCGTGACCCCAGTCTGGCCCACCTGGCGGGCATGTTCGGCAAAACCTGCGTCGACCGCCGCGCGCGACGCGCCGACCTCGCCGCCCAGCACCTCGGCCAGCTCGTAAAGCAGCTTGAAGTTCTCCTTCGACCCGACGCCGTAACCGCCCGAAACGATGATCTGCGCCCCCTTGATGTTGAGTTTGCGCTCCTCGATCTGGCGCGATACGATCTTGACCGCCAGGTCGGTATCTTTCAGGTATTTCCTGACGTCGATCTGCCTTACCTCGCCTTTGCCGGGCTTGGCGGCCTGCTCCTTTTTCATCACACCCTCGCGGACGGTGGCCATCTGCGGACGGCAGTCGGGATTGACGATCGTCGCGATGATATTGCCTCCGAAGGCGGGGCGGATCTGGTAGAGCAGATTTTCGTATTTTGTGCCCGTCCTGGCGTCCTGGTGGTCGCCGATAACCAGCGATGTGCAGTCGGCGGTCAGTCCGCTGTGCAGGGCCGACGAGACCCGCGGGCCGAGGTCGCGACCGAGCGAAGTGGCCCCGAAAAGGGCTATCTGGGGCTTCTCGGCCTCGAACACGCCGCAGGTGACGGCTGTGTGGGGCAGCGTGCGGTAGGGGGCCAGTTCTCTGTCGTCGGCAATCCAGACCGTATCGGCCCCGTAAAGCGCCAATTGTTTATCTATTCCGTTGAGGTTGTGACCGATGGCCAACGCTTCAAGTTTGCATCCGAGAGTGTCGGCCAGTTCGCGCCCTTTGGTCAGCAGTTCCAGCGACACATCGGCCACCGCGCCGCCCTCTATTTCGCAATATACAAATATATTGTTCATAATCATCAATTTAACCCAGCGTGTGGCTGGCGATAAGTTCTACCATGAGCGAGTTGATCTCGCCCTCCGATGCGCTGTACTGCTTCGACTCTTTGGCTTGCAGCACGACGTTCTCGATCTGCTTGACCTTCGTCGGCGAACCGCTCAGGCCAAGTTGCTGTTCGTCGCACTCGATGTCGCTCACGCCCCACTCCGAGATGTTGAGGTAGGGCTTCTTGCAGCACTCCATGTTGAGGTACTCGTCCTGCGCCTCGTTCAGTTCGCTTGGGGTTTTGGCATTCTTGAACTTCATTACGCGCTTGGCGTTCTTCATCCGGCACTCGGGGGCCGAACCGTTGACCGTCAGCACCATAGGCATTGGCGAACAGACAGTCTCAACGCCGTGTTCGAGGCGACGCTTGACGACGATCTCCGTGTCGGTGATCTTCTCGATCTGTTCGGCGTAGGTCACCTGCGGCCAGCCCAGCTTCTCGGCCACCTGCGGCCCCACCTGGGCAGTGTCGCCGTCGATGGCCTGCCGTCCGGCTACGATGATGTCGGGCTTGATTTTGAGCAGCGCCCGCGACAGGGCGTAACTCGTTGCGAGGGTGTCCGCCCCTGCAAATTTACGGTCGGTGAGCAGCACGCCGCCGTCCGCCCCGCGAAACATGGCGTCGCGGATGACGTCCGCAGCGCGCGGAGGCCCCATCGTGAGTATCCTGACCGTACTGCCCGGACACGACTCCTTGATGATGAGCGCCTGTTCGAGGGCGTTCAGGTCTTCCGGGTTGAAGATCGCCGGCAACGCCGCGCGGTTTACCGTGCCGTCGGCCTTCATGGCGTCCTTGCCCACGTTGCGGGTGTCGGGCACCTGCTTGGCCAGCACAACTATGTTCAACGCTTTTCCCATTTATAAAATTATTAATTGTCTGTCTACCTCTCTATCGTCTCCTCGCGGTCGGGGCCGACGGATATGATCCGCACCGGCGCCCCGCACTCGTTCTCGATATACTCTATGTAGCTTTTCAGTTCGGGGGGCAGGTCGTCCCACCGTCGCGCCCCGCTTACGTCGCACCGCCACCCGGCAAACTCCCTGTATACGGGCCGCAGCGTGCCGGTCAGCTCGTAGGGCAGGGTAGTGGTACGTCCGCCGTCGGCCTCGTAGGCCGTGCAGACCCTGATCGTGTCGAAGTCGTTGAGCACGTCGGCCTTCATCATGATGAGCTCCGTCACGCCGTTGATCATCACCGCATATTTCAACGCCACCATGTCGAGCCAGCCGCACCGGCGCGCCCGCCCTGTGGTAGCCCCGAACTCGAAGCCGATCTTGCGCATCCGCTCGCCGTCCCCGTCGAAAAGTTCGGTGGGGAAGGGGCCGCTGCCCACGCGGGTGCAGTAGGCTTTGAAAACGCCGTAGACCTTGCCGATGCGCGACGGGGCCACGCCGAGGCCCGTGCAGGCCCCTGCGCAGACCGTGTTGGAGGATGTTACGAACGGATAGGTGCCGAAATCTATGTCAAGCAGCGACCCCTGCGCCCCCTCGGCGAGGATGCTTTTACCCTCTGCGAGCGCGTCGTTGAGCACCTGCTCGCTGTCGATGAGCGTGAAACGGCGTATGGAGTCTATCCCCTCGAACCATCCTGCCTCGAACTCGGCAAGGTCGAAGGTAAAGTCGTATGATTTAAGCTGTTGCAGATGGATGTCCCGCGCCGCCTCGTAGCGCGCACGGAAATCGGGGGCCAGAATATCGCCAACGCGCAGCCCGCCGCGACCCGTCTTGTCGACGTATGCAGGGCCGATGCCTTTGAGCGTTGAGCCGATCTTGCCGCTGCCTTTCGAGGCCTCCTGCGCCGCGTCGAGAACGCGGTGGGTGGGCAGGATAAGGTGTGCCTTTTTGGAGATCAGCAGCCTGGCGCTTATGTCGGGCACGACCGTTTCGAGTTCGGCAACCTCCTCGGCGAAGATCCGCGGGTCGACGACCACGCCGTTACCTATAATATTAACGGCCCCCTTGCGGAATACGCCCGAAGGGATGGTATGCAGAACATACTTCTGTCCGTCGAAGTGGAGCGAGTGGCCGGCGTTGGGCCCCCCCTGAAAGCGGGCGATTATGTCGTAAATCGGCGTAAGCACATCAACAACCTTGCCTTTGCCCTCGTCGCCCCATTGTAACCCCAACGCTACATCTATTTTTTTCATCTGTGTTTATAGGATCTGTCTAAAATTCCCGCTCCCGTTCTGATGTTCTTTTCGGCGATTTTGACGGCAAATTTTTCGCCTTAGGCCTCGCTGTGTCTGCAAAATTTACCGCCAAAATCATCCGAAAATATCTATACAAATAACTTCGGCGGGAAAATTCAGCCAGATTCTTCGTTTCTCGAAGCCTGCAAAGATACGGATTTTTTCGTTTTTGCAAAACGGCGCGGCATAAAAAAGAGTGCTCCGCAGGGGATGCAGGCGGAGCGTTACGGAGGCGGTTACTGCGCAGGAGGCGCAGGGAGAGGCACGGCGCTTGCGAAGTCCTCGTCGCGGAAGACATAGAGGTAAGTGCGCAGGGTTTCGTAAGGGGTGCCGCCCATGCCACAATGTGGTCCCATATCTGCTTTGCGGGTAACGGTAGAGATAAAGGTGTAACACTCTTTACGATATAACGGATCATCCTCGTCCGTATATCTCCTCATGTGAACGAGATAATGCGTTCCGTTGGACACGACAATAGAGTCGCTGCCACAAATAGTTCCATATGCAGGGTGGGTATTGGATTGGCTATAAAATTCAATGGATTCTCCTGACGGGAGCACAAAAACAGTATCCAATAACACTATGGTCTCAATGGGCCCGAATGGAAAGTTGTCGCAGATGCGATGAGAAAAACCTTTAATGGCGATCTCCGTCGAGCACTCGTTCTTATAGACATATTTGTCCGAATCGAAATAGGCCCTTCCGCACCCTGTGGCGGCGGACAGAACTGCTCCCACTGCAATATACTTGCAGGTTTTAGTGAGGCTGGCAAGGTTTTTCATGCGCTTTGGGGATAAAATTGTCTGATAAAAATACAAAAATGTTTCGGGAAAGCAGGCGGTTTATTAAAAAAGTCGTAATTTAGCCCGACAAAATGCCCTTTATGAAGAGGTTTCTCGCAACAATACTCCTCGCGGCGGGGCTGCTGACAGCGACGCAGGCGCCCGCCCAGTACGACAAGCGATATTTCTTCCGCATGGGGCGCGACCTGCTGATAGACAATCAGTACGGCGACGCCGTCCGCACGCTCAACATACTGCTCAAAGTCGACCCGCGCGCCTACGAGGGCTTCTTTCTGCGCGGCATAGCCAAGTACAGTCTCGGCGACCTGCTGGGGGCCGAGGAGGATTTCAGCTCGGCCATAATCCACAACCCGGTCTACACTTGGGCATATATCTACCGCGCCTACACCCGCGCCGATCTGGGCAACCTGAAAGGGGCGTTGAGCGATTTCGACGAGGTGCTCGGCATACGGCCCGACATCTCGAACATCTACTACAACCGCGGCCTGACATACTACAACAACCAGCAGTACGAGAACGCCATAGCCGACTTCGACCGCTATCTGCGCAGCGACGGGCGCTCGGCGGATGCATACGTCAACCGCGGCCGCAGCTACCTGATGCTCAAAGACACGACCCGCGCCTTTGCCGACTACGCCGAGGCCATCCGCAGCAACCGCAACAGTCCGGCCGGTTACCGCTGGCGGGGGTTGCTCTATATGGAACAGAAGCGTTACGAACCCGCACTGGCCGACCTCGACCGCGCAATAGCCCTCGACTCCACCGACCTGTTCTCGTGTTTCAACCGCGCGCTGATCTACGCCGCACGGAACGAGAACAGCCTCGCGCTGGCCGATTACGACCGCCTCGCCTCGCAGCTGCCCGACAATCCGGCGGTGAGGTTCAACCGCGGCGTGCTTTACAATAACATGCGCCGCCCGGTGCAGGCCATCGCCGACTTCGGCAAGGTGATCGAGGTGGAGCCGACGAACTCCGGCGCATATCTCAACCGCGCGCTCATCCGCACCGACATCGGCGACTACAACAACGCCCTCGAAGACTACAACGCCCTGAATCGCCTCGCACCCGAAAATGTGCTGGTATATTTCAACCGCGCGCTGCTGCTCACCAGGCTGGGCGACTACGACGGCGCGCTGAAAGATTACACGCAGGCCATAGAACTCTTCCCTGAGTTCTCGTCGGCCTGGGTTAACCGCTCGCTGCTGCGCTACCGCATGGGCGACATGAGCGGTTCGAAGGCTGACATGCAGGCCGCCGACCGCAAGATTGCCGACTACGCCAAACACCGCAACGACGGCAAATATTCGATATATGCCGACACCTCGCAGCGGTTCAACCACCTGATCTCATTTGCCGACAAATATTCCGACAAGGATTTCAGCCGCGTGCGCTCCACAAGCCGCCAGGCCACGCTGCAACCGCTGTTCAAGTTCACACTTATGCGCCCCGACAGCGTGAAGTCCCTCGACCTGAACCGCTTCTATGCACGGAGGGTCACGGATTTCACCGACGAGGTGGCCAATCCGCTGCTGCGGCTGAGCAACCGCGCAAGCGACCTGCCCGCCGACACGCTAATGGCTATGGAGCGTCGTCTGGCCGAGCGCGAGAACTCCTCCGGCGGCGACTGGTGCGCACAGTTCGAGCGGGGCGTGATACTCTCGCTCATACGGCAGTACACCCCGGCCATCAACGCCCTGACGACGGCAATCGACGGCAATCCCTCCAATCCGTTCCTCTATTTCGACCGCAGCACGGTGCGCAGCGAGATGATCGACTACATCTCCTCGATCGACAACAACAGCTATCACCGAACAACCATAGACGCCGACCCTGCCAGTCTCTCCAAAGGCGGATATTCACGCAGTTACAGCTACGACGAGGCCATAGAAGACCTCAACAAGGCTGCCCGCCTGCTGCCCGAGTTCGCATATATTTACTACAACCGCGCCGGGCTGCTGATACTTTCAGGGCGTTTGCAGGAGGCTGTGGCCGATTACGACACGGCGCTCAAATACTATCCGGCGATGGCCGAGGCCTACTACAACCGCGGCCTTGCCAAAATATTCCTCGACGACGTGCGCGCCGGCTGTCTCGACCTGAGCAAGGCGGGCGAACTCGGCGTCAGGGAAGCCTACGCCATACTGAAACAGTATTCGGAACAAAAATGAATTGTTAATATGTCATTTCGGGCGGAACGTGGCGGGCCTGAGGGTTTTTTATGGCAGTGGGGCGGGGATGCGACTGTCGACATTATCGACCGCGCCTAACTGCGTTTCGTTGCGGTTCACCGTGCTTCGCTCCGTCCGGTTCAGGCGGCACGAAGTTGCGCCTGCAAGGAGATTAATTAAATTGTAAAAACTAAATAATAACAAAAAATCATGACAGACAGATTACGAAAGAAGTTGAGCGAGTCGGCAGGGGCGCGCTGGACGGCGCTGGCGCTGGTGTCGTTCACCATGCTGTGCGGCTATTTTCTGACCGATGTGATGGCGCCGTTGCAGACGGTGGCCGAGTTGCCCGTACAGTTCGGCGGCCTGGGCTGGTCGGGGAGCGATTACGGCTTTTTTACCAGCGCGTACGGCTGGATCAACATTTTTCTGCTGATGCTCATCGTGGGCGGCATCATTCTCGACTGGATGGGCGTCCGCTTTACGGGGATCATGGCGGCAACGGTGATGATAGGCGGTATAGGGCTGAAATACTGGGCCATAATGCACGATTTCGGCGGACAGACGTTCACATTCTTCGGCTCGGTGATCGTAGCAAAACTGTTGTGGGCTGCCGTGGGTTATGCGATATTCGGCTTCGGCGTCGAAATGGCGGGGATTACCGTAACCAAAGCCCTGGTGCGCTGGTTCAGGGGTAAGGAGATCGCGCTGGCGATGGGGTTGCAGGTGGCCTGCGCGCGTATAGGTACGGGCGTCGCGCTGCTCGGCGCGCCGCTCATGGCCTCGATAGTCTATGCTAATGCCGAAAAGACGGCCATACTAAGCGCGTCGGTCGGCTCTCCGGTGCTTGTGGGGCTGCTGGCGATGTGCGTGGGGCTGATGACCTATCTGGTCTTCGCGGTGATGGACAAGCGGCTCGACCGCGAAGCCCGCGACGAGGCCGGCGCGTCCGACGAACAGTTCAGGGCGAAAGATATATTCTCGATCGTCGCCGTCCGCGGCTTCTGGCTGCTTGCCTTGCTGTGCGTGCTGTTCTACTCGGCGGTTTTTCCGTTCCTGAAATATGCGGCCAGCCTGATGACCAACAAGTTCGGCGTTTCGCCCGATCTGGCAGGGGCCATCCCGTCGATATTGCCCTTCGGAACCATCCTTCTCACGCCGTTCTTCGGCAACCTTTACGACCGCCGCGGCCACGGGGCCAACATAATGATAATCGGCGCGGTGATGCTCGTGGCCATCCACGCCACGTTCTCGCTGCCGGGGCTCAGCAGCTGGATCGTCGCGCTGGGGCTGATGGTATTGCTGGGGATTGCCTTTTCGCTGGTACCGTCGGCGATGTGGCCCTCGGTGCCGAAGATCATCCCTGAGCGGCAGTTGGGTACGGCTTATGCACTGATATTCTGGATACAGAATTGGGGTTTGGCCGGAGTGCCGCTGCTTGTCGGCATAGTGTTGGAGCGGTATTGCATCGTCGCGCCGGCCTCTGCGGTGGTCGTCGACGGGGTGGAGAAGGCCGTGGCGGCGCAGTACGACTACACGCTGCCGATGCTGATCTTCACCGGTTTTGGGGCCCTGGCGCTCATCGTGTCGCTGCTGCTGCGCCGCGAAGACCGCATCAAAGGCTACGGACTGCAACTGCCGAATATAAAAAAATAACGGCCGTAACCGGAATAAGGAAATGATCGGGTGTGTTGGATGCAACGGTAAAACTTGAAATAGTCAATAATAATACATTGCGTTATGAAAACCGGATTGTTTTTGACGATAGCGGCCATTGTCTGTTCATTGCAGCATGGTTGCAATTACGGTGACGACATCAATAAGGGCGAAAGTGGCGTTGTGCGGTCGCCCAATTTTGTCCAGCATTATATTGAGGCCAATGATTTTGACGTAAAAGAAATTGAAGGAATTGACAGGTATATTTTAAGGATATGGTTCAAAGGCGATGATTTCAGTTCCATATATAAATCTACCGATCAGGAAAAATTAAAAGAACTGGCCGAATATTTTAATGACGCTTCGTATAATAGCTATCTCATACCCAATGCAAATAAAGCGTTAATCCGGCCGTTGGACGAAATCAGTGTTTCGTGCGACAGCAACTTCGATGCAGACCATGACGCCGGCCAACCACTTGACGATATTGTCCTGCTGTGTGCCGTTTCGCCTTATGAGTTCATCGAGAGCGGTTATAAAAACTACATAAGAGCCAGTGAATATCCAGTCTATTGGGCTGGATGGGCAAATCTTGGCGGGTCACCTGGCGCTTACACGCCGATCGATATTCCGTTAAACATGGTTAACGCCGACAACACTAAAATGCTCTATCCGCTCTGCTATCTCTACTTTACCAAAACCACCCGTCAACAGCGGCGACCATACTTTTACCGTCAAGATCAGTACAGGCAACAAAGAGATGAGCAAGACTGTCACACACACTTTCTGATCGCTCAGGGTTCATGCGGATCGTTTTCTGATTGCTCAGGGTTCATGCGGATCGTCGGCTGACGTTACACGTCATGCAGGACGGAGCCGAAAGTCATTACGGGCGGAGCGCAGCGATACGGTAAACTGACAGTTGCCGTATCGCTGCGCTCCGCCCGATTGCCGTATCGCTATGCATTTTATTTTGAGCCTCTAATCAGCTGTGATATAGTGCTTTTAGCGTCTGAGATTTAGACCAGACCTCGATTTCCCGTCCGAAAAAATAGATTTTTCGACGCGAATGTGCAAAACTGCCAAATAATTCGTAACTTCGCCGAAAATCCGGCCACAAAATCAAGGCCCCGTTGTCAGGAGGATGCGGCAGTTTCTGAGGCGGGGAAACAGGAGGGAGTCGGCAAGGAATTAAAAAAGAGATAGATAACATTAAAACCAAATAGTATGTTTCAGAAATTCGGAATGGGCGAGATTATTTTTATCGCAGCGTTAGCGCTGCTGTTTTTCGGTGGCAAAAAGATCCCTGAACTCATGCGCGGCCTCGGACGCGGCATCAAGGAGTTCAAGGACGCTGCCAACAAAGACTACTCGTCCGAACAGCCCAAAGCAAGCGAGAAGATCGAACAGTCGAGCCACGAGTAAGGGGTTTACACGTGTGGACCAGGGGGTTGAAAATGGCGGGCCAGGGGGGGTGAAAATGGCAACCGGAACTCGGCATTTTTCAATTGGCGATACAGGACATGTCGCCACGAGCGAAATGAAGCGTAGCGGAATAACCTCGAACCGACACAGTGGCGACCTCAGAACTGTGCAGGGGTAAACCGCAGGTCGGCTCTACCTTATTGTTCTGTTAAAATACGCCCCACTTCGTTCTGCGCTGTTCGGCATGACGTGTAATATTTTAACTCCCGAACTGCATATATAACAGCCAAGATCGCCTCGGCCACACGGGTTTGCGAGGCGTGTGGAGGTGTGTCCGGGTAAGAGTTTGCATGAGAGTTTGTTAAATTCCCCTGCCGAAGCTATTCGAAAGCGCTGTGATTGTCCCGCCTGAGAGACGTATAGCCGACTTCCCGTAACGCGACGGCGAGGCAAAGAGGGGCCCGAAAAACTCCCGAAGAACGAGAGCGGGACGCGCCGAACAGACCATGCACAAACCCCGTATTCGGACAAAAATTATTAAGAATATGCCACGCAAGTCGACCTCGCCTAAGGCAGAGATGACATTTTTCGAGCATCTCGATGCGCTCCGCCCGCACCTGTTTCGCGGGGCGGTGGCGTTCCTGATCTTTTTTATCGCGGCGTTTGCGCTCAAAGGGTTTGTCATCGACATGGTGCTCATGGGGCCGAGCAAACCCGATTTCCCGACCAACAAACTGCTCGGCTGGCTGGCCGGACTCTCGGGCGTCGACGGACTGCAACCCAACGCCCAGCAGATCAAGATGATAAACACCACGCTCGGCGGCCAGTTCAACCTCCACATGCGCATCTCGTTCGTCACGGGGCTCGTTCTGGCCATTCCCTACATGCTGTGGGAGATATGGCAGTTTGTGAAGCCTGCGCTGACGGCCCGGGAGCGGCGGGGTACCAACATGCTGGTGAGCTATGTGTCGCTGTGTTTCTTTACGGGGCTGATGTTCGGTTATTTTCTGATCGCGCCGCTGTCGGTGAACTTTCTGGCGAACTATGTCGCCAGCTCCGACATCGACAACATGATTGACGTAAATTCCTATTTGTCAACGGTTCTAAATGTGTCGATGGCCACGGCGGCGGTGTTTCAGCTACCGCTGCTGGTCTACTTTTTGACGCGCATCGGGCTGTTGACTCCGGCCTTCATGCGCAAGTATCGCCGTCACTCGATCGTGGTGTTGACAATCTTTGCAGCTGTCATCACCCCGCCCGATATTGTGAGTTGCCTGCTGGTTCTGGCGCCGCTCTACGGGCTCTACGAGTTGGGCATCTACATCTCCGCCCGCACCCGTCGCCGCATGGAGCGTCGTCGCGAGCAGGAGGAGGCCGAGTTCAACGCCTATCCCGTCGTGGCGACAGGTTCAGGTTCGGAGAGCGATTGAGTTTTGCGCGCTTGACGCTATATTTCGCATTGTCATGTTGTTAGCGGCATATCTCAATTAACGGAACTCACGGCAGGCGTTGCTTTCGGCGCAACAGAAACCGCAGAAACCGCAGGAACCTCAGGAGTTGTTCCGCCCAAATTGCAGGAATCACAGAAACCGCAGGAACCTCGGGAGCCGTTCCACCCAAATTGCAGAAATCGCAGAAATTACAGGAACAACCGCAGGAACCTCAGGAGTTGTTCCGCCCAAATCGCAGGAGTCGCAGAAACAACCGTAGAAACCGCAGAAATCTCGGGAGTTGTTCCACCCAAATTGCAGGAATCGCAGAAATCGCAGGAACAACCGCAGAAACCGCAAGAATATCGGGAACCGTTGCGCCAAACTGTCGGGCGGAGAGCCGTTTGCGCCCATTTGTCCCTCAGATATTGTTTTTGGCGGCTGGACACCCCAAAGCGTGTCACGCGCCGATCGACCGCCGGTTCGGGTCAATACAATCCAAAACACAACATGTGCGAAACGCCCCTCCTCCGCCTGCCGGTTCGCCGACAATCTTGCCGCATTAGGGAACAAAAGGGCAACCTCTGCCGGAGCACCTCCCTGATGAGCGAGGATTTGCTTCTCCTCACTTCAAAGTTGTCCCGTTTTTTTCCTTAAAGCGGGCCGTGCGGGTTCGGGGATTCGGGCGGATTATATTGTTTTTGATCTTATGCCTCATGCAGGTTTCGACGAACAGTTCGTAATTTCTGTCGTTTAGCATCAAATATGTAATCACTTTGCCGTTTTTCCCAATAATTCTCAAGTCGAAGAAGCACCTGTACTTAATGTTAATGCGTAATGGCGAATGAATTTCGATCAGGCGTTCCATGTTAGCAAAACCGAATATTTTTGTTTGCCGGAAAAACCGGCGCAGCCATCTGCTCGCCGCTTACCGTGAGCCGGTAAAACAAACCGATAAATAGCATGCAATGAAAACAAACCGCCACAAACAACCAGAAAAAACCCTCGACAGGCAAATTCAAACTCTCCCTGACCTTAGGGCTCCCTGCCGTTTCAATGTAAGTATAGACAATCAAAAACAACAGTAACAAAAGAGCAGCCTCTGCCAAAACAAAGCCCAAAATGAGCGAGAATTTGCTCCTTCTTACCTCAAAATTTTCCATTTCGGACGGCATAATGACTTATTTTCAGCGCGTAACCCCGCCCCGATAGAGCAGGAAGCCGCGCCCTTAAAACGATAAGACCACCCCGCCCTGAACGGTCAGCCCCACCGAGCGGTAGTGGTTCCAGGGGTACAGCTTCGAGTTGAAGAGGTTCTCGCCGCGCAGGAAGTAGTGTATGAACCGCGAGTGGCGGTAGTCGACCTGCGCTTCGAGGTTGAACGACGGGCGGGCCTTGTTGAGCAGCAGGTCGCCCGTCGAGGCTATGCGTTCGAAGAAGTAGCGGCGGCCGAGGAGCGTAGCCCCGAGACTGGCCCGCCATTTGGGTGTGAACTCGTACCGTCCGCCAACCCTGACCTCGAAGTTCGGCAGCCCGCAGGCGCGTTCAAAATGGTCGAGCGTGTAGCCGTAATATCTGGCTGCGGCCCAGCTGCGCAGCTTGTCGTAGAGCTTGAACTCCATGCTGCCCCCCAGGGTGAACATCGTGCCGTTGTCGCGCTCGACAAGGAAACGGGCCGTGCGCCCCTCGGAATAGTCGCTGACAAAGAAACTCATGTCGAGCAGGCTGCTCACACCGACGAAAGCCTTGTAGTAGAGGTTGTCCGACAGGCTGCCCGCAACGCCGCCGCGCAGGTTGTACTGTTTGAGGTCGGCAATCTTTAATATGCCGCGGACGACATAAGGGTTGAGTTCGAGCATACGCTCCATGTCGCCGCAGGTCAGTCCGCCGTCGATCTCAACGTAGGGGATGATGTATCCGCCCCAGACGTCGTATTTGAGGTTCAGTTGCGGGAATAGCCTCAGGCCGCTGCCGAAGTTCACTTTGAGCCCCGCATCGAGGGTGAAATCGACCCCTTCGACGGCGTAGCGCGGCTCGAGGGTGAAGTAACTGCGTGCGTCAGAGCCGCAATAGCTCCGCACCCTGGCCGAAAGGATGGCGGTATGCTGTCTGAACGCCTTGCCGATCTCGCCGAAGAACTCGCTTTTTGTGTCGGTCTGCTGCACGGTGTTGGCCGTCGTGCCCAGCCGTCCGCCCAAGCGGAAGTTGAGGCGACTGAGGTCGGTAAACGTATCGCCAAAGGTAACATCGCCGCTAATGCCTTTGTAATTAAAGCGTTCGTTGGCCCCGTAACTGTTCAGCGGCAGGCTGTCTATGGTGTATGCTCCGTATGCGGTGTATTCGTTGAAAAACATGTCGATCCCCGCTTTCAGGACGTAGCGGCCAAACTCCTTTGAGGCAAACCCGCCGGCGTAGTTGGTGGCGGTCAACGCCTTGCGGCGCAGGCCGAGGTCGCTGGTCGCCTTGCCGTAGCGGCCGTCGTGGTTGTAGTATGCGCCGTAACCGATGTTGTACCTGTCGCGATGCGACCAGTAGAAGTCGAGCAGTCCGTTCCACGGGTAGCCTGCGCCGGCCTTGATGTAGAACGGCATAACAAATTTGTACTCGTCGACGCTGACCGTCATCGGGGCGATGTCCGGTATGCCGAAGCGGCCGACATAGCCCGTCGGGCGGATGCCGTACTCCATTTCGGGGCGCAGGAGGGTCGTGTCGCCGATCTGCGGCACGAAATCGACCTTCGGCATTGCCACGCCCGCATCGGGAACATACTCCTTGATCACCTCAACCTGTCGACTGAGGCCGGCATTCTGCGCCTCTGTCCGCACTGCGGCCATCGCCGCCATTACTATATATAATGTGTTCTTTATCATCACCTCAACTTTTTCAGCCTCTCCCTTACCAGATCCATAACGCCGTCGTCGGCAACCGTGTAGCCGTCGACGATGCTCTGCCACGTAGCCCGCGCCTGAAATGCGTCGCCCTCGGCGGCGTAAACGTCGCCCAGGATGATGAACGCCTGCGCCAGCCAGTAGCCATGCGGCGTGCGGCTCTCCCCGAAGGCGATAACCAGCCGTTTGGCCTCGGCGTGGTTGGGTTTAAGGTAGGCGTATTCTATCACGCGATAGGCCGCCTCCGCCCCTTCGGCGGTCGTGGGATCGGCGGCGAGCTCGGCGTATATCCGTTGCGCCAGCTGGTCGTCGCCCTGCGCTTCGCAGGCCTTTGCTTTGAGGTACTGCGCCCTGATGCGAAGTTTGGCGTCGACGAAAGGCGAGGCCAGCGTCTCGTTGGCCGCCTGCACCATGCGGGAGGGGTTGTCGACAGCCGCCGTTGAGGTCAGATAGCCGGCCAGCGCCTCGGCCCCGTCGGCGGGATTCTCGGCATACTCGCTCCATTTCCTGTATGCCCGCGCGGCGGCTTCATGCTCGTCGTTGTCGGCATGGATCGCGGCCAGACGACGCAATCCGCGCAGGGTGAAGCTGTTGAAGTGGAGCTTGGAGAGCCGTTCGAACGCCGCCGCCGCACCATGAGCGTCGCCGCCGCGCTGTTTGCAATCGCCCAGGTAGTACAGGGCGTCGGCGGTGTAGGTTCCCTGACGGTATGTGCCGAGATAGCTCTGCATGGCCGCCGCCGCGCGCGCGTAATCGCCGCGCAGGTAGAGCGTTTCGGCGGCGGCGTATGACAGCGAGTCGCGACGCACCGTGCTAAGGTCGCTCTCCGCGCCTATCTCGCGGGCATAGCCGAAGTAGCTCGCCGCATCGCCCGCATCGACGTATATCGAGCGGATCGAGGCCAGCGCCTCCTTGCCCTGCGGCGAGGCGGGGGCTGCGGCCGCCACCTGTTTGTAGTATTTCATCGCCGCCTCGCGGTCGCCAACGTTGAGCGAAACGAGCCCCAGGTCGTTCAGCGCGTCGATATGGTATGGCGAGTTGGGGTAGCCGTCGACAAACTCGCGCAGCGTCCGCCCCGCCTCGGCAAAATTCTCGGAGGCGATCTGGGCCCGGGCCAGTTCGTAATGGGCGCGGTCGACGTAAGTTCCCTTGCCCTCGGCGATTATCTCCCTGAGCGCCGCTATTTTACGCAGCCCGTCGCCGACATAGCCGTACATCATGGCGCGGCGCAGGCGGGCATAGTCGCGGGCGGGCGGGCCGATGCTTATCGCACTCTCGTAGTGCGATATGGCCTGTGCAAAGTCGCGCCTCTGGTAGGCCAAGTCGCCCAGACGGTTGCACGCGTCGGCACGATAGGCGTCGCGGGCGTAGTAGCCGTAGAGGAACCTGTCGAACCATTCGCGCGCGTCGTCGCGTCGACCGAGGTTGAAGTAGCAGTAGCCCACGTTGTAAGGGGCCATGATGTGTTCGCGTTCGGCGGCGGGCGACACGGCGAGGTAGTTCTTGAAAAGCACCGCCGCCTTGTTGTATTCGCCGCGCTTGAAAAGGACGTCGCCGACCCAGAAGGTAGCGAGCGCAGTGTATTTCTGATTGCTGCGATAGGTTGCCGACTCTTCGAGAAGCAGGTAGGCGGCGTCGTAATCGCCGTCGCGGTAGAGCTCCATAGCGCGGAAGTAGGTGATCTTCTGCATGGCCGCCTTCATGTCGTTGTCGGGGTCGGCGATCTGCGACATGGCCTCGTATGCGGCGGCGTAGTTGCGCGTATTGAAGTATGCCGAAGCGAGATAGCCCTTCACCTGCTGCATGAGGGGCGAGGCAGGGTACTCCTGAATGTAGCGGCCCAGCGCGTTGATCGCCTCGTTGAACAGCCCTCCGCCCTGTTCGTATTGCAGTTTGCCGTAGTTGTAGAGCGCATCCTCGCGGAACTGCTCCTCCATCGACCCCGAAGCGGCAATGGAGAAGGATTTCAGCGCCGATTGCCTGTCGCCGAGTTGCAGGTAGCAGTCGCCCAGGTGGTAGCTGGCGTTGCGGGTCATGCGGTCGTCGACGGTGCAGACGCCTGCCAGCTCGCCTGCCGCACGGGCGTAATCGCCGGCATTGTGGTGGCCGAAGCCGAGCAGGTAGAGCTCGTCGCGCTCCGGCACGCCGCCCAGCGCAAGGAAACGCTCCATGTAGTTGAGCATCTGCGGATAGGCGCCCTCGCGGAAAGCCCCTTCGGCCGCCACCCGCGCCGCCTCGATGGCACGTTCGCCTTTCAACGAGGTGATGACCTTGTCGCCGTTGGCTGTCACGTTCTTGTAATCGCCTGTCAGATAGTCGATTTGCAGTAGGAAATATGGCGCCTCCCTTTTGTATATCTCGTTGCCCGATATGCGCACGAAGCCTTCGCGGGCCGAGGCGTAGTCGCCTCGCAGATAGTCGATATAGGCCAGGCAGTATCTTGCGTCGGCCTCGCAGGATGGATCGTCAAGCGACTGTCGCAGGGCGGGGTAGGCCTTGTTGTAATCGTCGAGCATGAAGTGGCAGTAGCCCAGCTTGTAGTAATACTGGCTTTGCCGCTTCTGGCCGAGTTCGAGCGGATTGACGCTCAGCAGCCTGACGCATGCGTCGCCGTAGTGGCCGTTCAGGTAGTAGATGTTGCCCAGGGCGAAGCGTATCTCGTTGAGCGTCGAGGCGTCGGAGTAGCGCAGCAGGAAGTTCTCGAGTTTGGCCTCGGCCGCCCCGTCTCCGTTGTGGGCGGCGCACAGTGCGTCGTAATAGTCGATCGGCATCTGCAACGGCCTGCATGCGGGGTCGGGGGTGAGGGCGGCGCGCGCCTTGTCGGTCTCGGCGGTGGCAGGCAGGTACTTTTCGGCCTTGTACAGTTCGCGGGCCAGCCTCAAATGGCGCTCAGCCTCGGGCGCCCCGGCTACCGCGCGGCCAAGAAGGGACAAAGAGCCCGCAACACATAGCAACAACGTTCGTTTCATCAAGTTCTCGTTTGGCGGATTGGTCAGGAGAGGCCGCCTCAAAAGCCGGATTCAACATCATTGCGAGAGCGTTAGCCCTGTCCGGCCCGTCGACGGTCAATGCGCCGGATCGCTTTCCGCTTCGCAAGCGCGCCGTCGCAATGACGGAAAGGCCCTGTTGTTTCGCCCTGCCCCGCAATGAGGCGCCTTTTGAGAAAACCTCTACTCCACGGCAAATATACGAATTACACAGCAAAAAACGCTCCGGTATGGATATATGTACCGTTTTTTGGCGAAAAATTTTTGCCGGCACATGTAAATGTTGCTATTTTTGCCGCCGCATTTGCCGCATTTTGTAAATAATACAAAAGCGCGCGGGCAATTTTACGAACCTGTTAAATTCGGCTGTCATGAAAAAACTCGTTTTCATATTTATATGGCTGGCCGCAAACGCACGGGCAGAGGTTCGGTCCGGTTGTTCCTTTACGGTCAACACAACAGGGGTTACATGTAATTACGAGCAGTCGCTTGGCGAAAAATTTACCGTTACGGGCCGTGCGGGACTGTGGTCGCCGTATATGGGGTGGAGTTCATCTTCAGGGTTCGGCTTTTCGATCAACCCGGGTGCAGGCGTCGAGCCGCGATATTACTACAATCTCAAACAGAGGGCGGCCCGCAACAGGAATACAAACCATAATGCCGGAAACTATTGGGCTGTCGACGGGACATACCTTTTCAAGCCGGCGGTTTCCCGTGGAGCCGTCAAACAGTCGGGGGTGTTGAACGCTCCGAACTGGGGATTGAGGTGAGTGTATAATGACTTGTGGCTGTTGGAATTCAGTACGGGGGTAAATTGTTTCTTCGGGCAGGAAACCGGAATAATATTGTCGCCACGGGTCAACTTAAAGTTTGGGGTGGTTCTTTGACCTGGCGTCGCCGGC
Organism: Rikenellaceae bacterium; assembly: GCA_031256675.1. Classification (GTDB taxonomy): domain Bacteria; phylum Bacteroidota; class Bacteroidia; order Bacteroidales; family Rikenellaceae; genus JAIRQC01. The sequence goes on along the minus strand of JAIRQC010000027.1, from coordinate 9,200 downwards.
TTTGCGCGGTTCGCAAGAGAATTGTGTCGGCGGCGCTGCTGACGTCCTTGCCGTTTGCCGTCTTTTCTCAACGCGCCAAAAGCCTTGACGGGGCATATGGATTTGATCTCAACAACAATGTATTTGGGAGCGGTTACTTTCAGTTTTCGCATACATGGCGGCTTATAGTCCGCAGGCTAAATGGCGGCGAGATCAAGGGTCGACACGTCTTGAAGCGCGAAAGGCAACGACTATTTTCTCAATAACGGCATCGTCAGGCCTAATACCGCGGGTGCAGTTCAACCGACGGCGCCTGTCGCCGGTAAATTTGGCCTTCTTGCCGAACCTTCTTGCCGAACCTCAATTTGTTTTCGAACCGCTCCCTTGTGTCCATATTTCATTGGAAGTTCATGGCAATAACAAAGTTGCGCACAAATCAAGCGATACATTCACTCGGTTCAACCCGGGCGCGGTGTTTATTTCGACGCAGGGCGGGCGCGGTTTATTGTCGGGTATGGCCCTGGGTTTTATGACGTTTATAATAGCTGTCGTTTTACTGCCACAGGCACGCAGCGGCTTTCCGACCATACCCCGCCACGGGATCGGCCGCTCCGGAAAATATCGCTATTCAGACAGTCAGTGCGTTAATTGCCCCTACGGCATTGCGAGTTCGTATTTCCGGCGGCCAACGCTCACCTTTACCCTGTCCTCTGCGAGCGAAGCGGAGATCTTGCCTGTCATCCCGCCCGGGGCAATGACGGTGACGAACTCCACCGGCGCAGCGCCCTGCTTCGAGCAGCCGAACGAAAAGGCCGGACGCTTCATTTTCGAGCGGTAGGAGGGCGAGAACCACCCCTCGACCGCCTCCATCGTGCAGGGCTGCGAAGCGAACAACTGCATCCGTATGTTGTTGCCGTCGGCGAAGATGGTCTCGATGGCCGCATTCGCAAGGTCTACCTTCGGCTGGCAGGGGCAGAGGCCGTAATGAAGGGCTACATTGCCAGTAGCGTCGCCTTCGGCGCGGTCGACGATGACGAAGAACTCGCCCTCGACGAAAAACACGGTGCGGGTGTGGGTGAGGCCTGGACAGGAGGGGTTGCTCGTGACGAGCACTTCGCTTTTGCCGTCGTCCGCCCAGCAGATGAGTTTCGAGTCGGTGGCGATGTTGGCCCCGTCGAGGGTCAGGGTGTTGTGGACGCGCGTTTGACGGAACCACTCGCGCTCGGCCTGCACCTTGTCGTCGCCCGAATAGACGTAACATCCCGAGTCGGGAAAGAAGTTGCGCCCCATGCGCCAGAGCTCGAAGGTGCCGTTGTCGGGCTGGTTGTGCCAGAAAGCCGGCGGCCCCGCCTTGACGACCATAACGGTGGAGTTTGCCTCCCAGCCGTTGCGCAGGATGTAGAAGCCCGAGGTTCGGAAGGCATGTGAGAGGTAGGGCGGACGCTCGCCGCGCCTGCCTCCGGAGGCGAACCAGGCTATCTGCCGGTTTTTGGGAAATGTCTGTTCCCATTCGCGGAACTTTTTGAGCATCTCCTCCCTGTCGGTCGCCTTGTGGTCGCCGAACAGAGGCTGCGTGCCGTCGGGGAATGTGACGTTCCACACCAGCTCGATCATCCTCTCAACCGTAGCGATGTAGCTCGGAGGGAAAGCGTCGCGCACCCCGTTGGCCGAGGCCATGCGCAACGCTTTGAGGAATATCTCGATGGCGGCCATGTGGTAGCCGAAATCGAGTTCGAACTGCATGCCGTCCGCGTAGACCTGCTTGCCGATCTGCTCGTTGAGGATCTCTATCCCCCTCTCAAGCCACTCCTGCGCCCCGCGGAACTCTGGAAAGTAGATGCCCGCAAAGGCCAGCCGCTGCGCCTCGAAAAGCAGGTGGTTGCCCTGCACCGAGAAGTTGCGCATGATATGCTCGGCGTGCATCTGGTACTTGTCGAGAAATCGCACGAGGAACTCCGGCGTAAAGTCGGGCGAGTTTATCATCATCGCAAAGATTGGCAACTGCTCCTGCAAGCGGTGGCTCGTCTCGAGCGGTCGCCATGCAAAGTTCATGTTCTCGATGAAAGCGCGCCGCGCCTCCTCCTGCGCCGCCGCCGCCTCGGACGTCCCATCGCCCGCGCCCTCCGTTTTGCGGCGGAACAGGGCGGCGTCGAGCGGGTTCTTGTCCATCCAGTCGGCGTACTGCTCGAACCATGCCCGGGCATACTTCCCATCGCCGGTAGTCTTGTAGGCTTTGGCCAGGGCGATGAACCACTTGTGACGGTGGAGCTGCCAGCGCAACTCGTTGTCCTTCACCGGCCAGTAGGTCCAGTCGATGTCGTTGCCGTAGAAAAACGAGGGCTGGTAGCCATAGTGGACGAAAAACTTGTGGTCGAGCGCCTCGTCGGCCATCCTGCGCTCGTTGTCCGAGAGCTTCACCCTGTCGAGGTCGAACCCTGTCAGCGCAATCCCCTTGCGCGAGCGGTAGTAGCCGAGCAACTCCACTGCCGCCCGGGCCGTGTCGCCCGCTGCGACGGCGGACTTAACCTTTTCGAGCCCCCTGCCTTCGAGGTCAAGCCTGTCGAAAACCTCGCCGCCCTGCATGGCGGAGGCGGAGAGGGCTGTGGCAATGAGCGCCGGAAGTAAAAAAAGGACTTTCATATTTTATTGTCGGTTTATGCGAATTAATGTTTTGTCCCCGTTGCCGTCCCGCCCGAAAACGGCGCGGCAACGGCTGTCTTAGCTGTCGCCGCCGCGAGCTGCGCCACGGTTACGCTGATATTCCGTCGGCAGGCACCCGACGTGCTTCTTGAAGCTGGTGGCGAAGTAGGAGGGCGAACCGAAGCCGACGACGACGCTCACCTCCGCCACGGAGAGCTTGCCCTCGGCGAGCAGCGTGCAGGCGCGGTTGAAGCGGATCTTGCGGATGAACTGCGTCGCGGCCTCGCCGGTGATCGACTTCATTTTCAGGTGGAGGCTCGAGCGGCTGATGCACAGCTCGCGGGCAAAGTCGTCCGACGAGAACTCCTCGTTGCCGATATTCTCCTCCACCACCTTGATAGCCTTGCGCAGGAACTCGCCGTCCATGGCGTTCGAGGTGATCTTGTCGGGATCGACCTCGGCAATGCTGCGCGAATAGCGATGGCGTAGGCGGTAGCGGGTTTTGAGCAGGTTGCCCGTCTTGGCTTGCAGGATCGGCAGCGAGAATGGCTTGGGCAGATAGTCGTCGGCCCCGGCTTCGATGCCGGCCATCTGATCCTCCATGCTGTCGCGCGCGGTGAGGATGATCACCATGATGTGGCTCGTGCGGATGTTCTGCTTGATGGCGCTCAGCTCCAAACCGTCCATGCCCGGCATCATGATGTCGGTTATGACGAGGTCGACCTCCGTGTCGCGCAGCATGGCCCGGGCCTCGGCGCCGTCCGAAGCGGTGAAGATGTTGAACCTGTCAGAAAAGCTGTCGGCCAAGTACTGCTTGATCTGGTCGTTGTCCTCGACAATAAGTATCGACTCTTCGTGCGACCCGTGGCCGGCGGCCTGCACCCGCCCGCCGACGTATGCGGCCTCCTGTACGAAGAGCGATACGTCACCGCAACTCCGCCCCGCCGTTCGCTCTTCGCCGGCGAGCTCCTCGGGGGCGTAGGCCGCAATCGAGGCGGGCAGCGAGATGCGAAATTCGGTGAAACGGCCCGGCTCGCTCTTGACGGTTATGGAGCCGTGATGACGGTCGACCAGCAACTTGACGATGGACAGGCCGATGCCGGCGCCCGCCTTGTCGTCGTCGATGCGGTAGAACCGTTCGAATATCCGGTCTATCTTATCCTGCGCGATACCCATGCCGCTGTCGCGCACGCTGATCGTCAGGCTCTCGCCCTCCATGTCGAGCCCGAGGCGGATCGTGCCGCCGTCGGGGGTGAACTTGAAGGCGTTGGAGAGCAGGTTGGTGACCATCATCTCGACGTATGAAACGTCAATGGCCGCCCTCCGCCCCGCCAGCGAGGAGGCGAAGATGAAATTCATGTCGCGTCCCTGCGCGTTGTCCTCGAACATGGCGAAGAGGTTGGCCGCCACCGCCTCCGGATCGGTCTCGGCCACCCCCATGCGGAACATGTTGAGCTCGGCCTTGCGGTAGTCGAGCAGCTGGTTGACCATGTGGAGCAGCCGTCGGCTGTTGGCCCAGACATAGTCGATACGCCGACGGACGAAGCGGTCCTGGATGTCGTGGCTGCGGATCTCCTGCAACGGCGAGAGGATCAGCGTGAGCGGCGTGCGCAGCTCGTGGGACATGTTGATGTAAAAGCGGATCTTCTCCTGGCTGATCTCCTCGATCTTGTGCTTCTCCATCTGCTCGAGCCGGAGCTGCATACGCATCTTGCCGCGCAGCGACAGGAAGTGCGCCACGCCATACGCAGCCGCCAGCGCGGCCAGTATGCATGCGATCCTGAACAGGGCCGTCTGGTACCATGCAGGGGTGATGCGGATCTCCAGACGGGCCGGCTGCTCGCACCACACGTTGTCGTTGTTGCCCGCCCTGACCAGCAGCGTGTAGCGTCCGGGGCGGAGGTTCGAGTAGCCGACCGACGTGTTGCGTGTCGGCCGCCAGTGGTCGTCGAACCCTTCGAGCTTGCAGGCGAAAGAGTTGTTGGTGCCGGCCAGAGGATTGGTCACGACGAACTCCACGCTGAACAGATTGTCGCGCGATGGTATCCTGACGGAGGTCAGGTTGCCCAGACTGTCGCACAGTACGCCGTTCGTCCGGTCGGGGGTGGCCCGACGGTTGAGGAGCGTAATGCCCGTGATGCGCGGCGCGGGGGCGAAGGGGTTGTCGGTCATCTCCTCGGGGCCGAACCACGTAACGCCGTTGACGCCGCCGAAGTAGAAGGCCCCGCCGGCGGTGCGGCACGCAGCATACATGTTGAACTGGTTGCTGCCTACGCCATCCTCGCGCAGATAGTTGCGGAACAGGCCGCTCCCGGGCGAAAAACACGACAGACCGCGGTTGGTGCTTAGCCACAGACGGTTGTAACGGTCTTCGAGAATGCCGTATACGCAGTCGTTGGGCAGCCCGTCCGCCGTGGTGTAGCCCTCGAAGCTGCCGCCATGCTCGTCGTAACGGAACAGCCCGCTCCTCGTTCCGATCCATATCGTCCCGCCGCTGTCCTCGCTCACGCACACGGCATGGAACTGTCCACCTGTGGGCAGGGTTTCGAAGGCGCTCAGGCGGTCGCCGGCAGGGGTGTAGAGGTAGAGACCGTAATTCGTCCCTATCCATATCCGCCGTCGGCTGTCGCGGTACATGGCGTTGATGATCGACGAGGCGAGGCGCGGGTGTTTGGCCGCCACGGGGTTGGGCAGGAACCTGCCCGCGCTTTTGTCGAAGGCGACCAGACCGCTCAGCGTGCCGATCCACAACAGGCGGTCGTCATAGCGCAGTATCGAGTAGCAGCTGTTGCGCAGATGGCTGTCCGTGTCGAGGGTGAAGGTGGAGATCCTGCCCGTCCGGCGGTCGAGACGACCCAAACCAAACCTCCGGCATGGGAGCCGATCCACAGGGTGTAGGGGCCGTCGGCGAGCGCCGCCTTGACGTTCTCGGAACGCAGACCGTCGGAGGTGGAGTAGCGTTTGAACAGGCCGGTATGCGCGTCGTAGAAGTTCAGCCCCGCGTCGTTGGTGCCGATCCACAGGTTGCCCGTGTCGCCGTCCTCTACTATGCAGCTTATCTTGTTGTCCGAAAGCGAGTTGACATGAGGCTTGTGCCGCAGCAGGTGGAAGCGGAAGGCCATCGGGTGCCAGTAGCTAAGGCCGCCGTAGTAGGTGCCAAGCCACATTCCGCCCTGACTGTCCATGAATATTGAGCGGATGGAGTTGTGGCTGATCGAGGCAGGGTCGTCATAGCTGTAACTGTATGCGGTGAAGCGGTCGGCGGTACGGTTGTAGATGAACAGCCCCTCCGTGGCGCCAACCCACAGCCTGCCGTCGCCGTCGAGCCCCAGCGTGCGGATGTTGTTGCTCGTCAGGGAGTGGGCTTCGGCCCCGCTCCTGTCGTAACGGGCGACGATGCGCATGGAGGCGTCGGCGCGATACAGCCCGCCTCGCGTGGCGATCCAGAACCCGCGCCCGGGATCGGGAGTGATGTGGGTGATGTGCTGCCGTTCGAGTTCGGGTATGATGCGCGCGACGGTTTTGTGGGGTTGCGAATAGATGTAGAGCCCCTCCGTGGTGCCGACGAGCACGTTGTCGCCCTGTCGGCAGAGAGAGTAGACGGGGACGCCGGAGAGCGTAATGCCGTTGTCGAAGCGTCCGGAGGCCTTGTCGAAGCCGATAAGCCCGACGTCGGTGGCCAGCAGCAGCCTTCCATCCGGGGCCGCGTCGATGGCGAAGACCTGCATGTTCTGTCCCGGCAGGGAGTAGTTGACGAAGCGGTCGGCGAGATGGTCGTAGCGCGAAAGGCCCGAAGCGGTGCCGATCCAGAGGCGTCCGCCAGTCTCGGACAGGAGGGAGCTTATGAAATTGTTGCCGAGCGACGAGCTGTCGCCCTCAATGTGGCGATAGACGGTGAAACGGTAGCCGTCCCAGCGGTTCAGTCCGTCAGACGTTCCGAACCATATGCAGCGGTTGGCGTCCTCGGCTATGGAGAGCACGGTGCTCTGCGACAGTCCGTCGTCAACCGACAGCGTCTTGAAACGCACCGAAGGCAGGGCCGCCGCCGCCGACACGGTTACAGAAAAAATAATCGTAAAAAGGCATCTCATGCAAATCGGCAATATTTTGGTATTTGGCGCTTACGGTTTTATTTATGTCACCCCTGCTCCTAGCGCAACGCAAGCGCTGTCGGCCATACGATATTTCGGCCCTGCGATATTTGGTAATTGATGCAGGGGGCGTCTTAATTTCATGCTACTCCTGACGTTCTGCAAATATACAACGAAGTTATTTGAGCGACACTCCTGACATTCTACAAATATACAACGAAGTTATTTGAGCGATTAGGGAAAAAGAGTTGTTCGTGCCGGAAGTTGTCCGTATATTTATTTGAAAGCCAGTCAGACAAACGCCAGGAACAACACGGGCGCAAGTTACGAAAAGATTTTGAGAACGTTGCGACTGGCGGGGCATAAAAACAAACTTAACTAATCTTGAACCCCAAAATATACTTGTCACGTGGCGTTGCGCCCAACTATGTAAGGATGTCCCGCATAAGTTGACGATATTCATCTGTGTTTTTATCGGGGTGATCGAAGTCGAGATAGTCAGTAATGTGGCGGCCTTTCTCATATCGCGTTTTAGAGCAAGGAAAAATGATACTTATGCGAATAATGTGCCGGATAATGAAATCCAGTGGTCCCGTTTGCGACCGTCGCCGACAGCTCCTCGGGCTCGCGCACCAAAACACCTAAAATTACATCGTTCAACACATCTCCCGGAGAAAGGGAGAGCCCAACCTTGCGGCAATATTTAGCCGCATAGCCGAGCCATGCCTCATAATGATTTGATATATAATTTTTTAACGCGTTATCTTGCATATATTATCTCTTCTCTCTGTAATACATCATGTCGGTATATCTGTGCCCTGCTCCCATCGCGCTGTGCTGCGTTTTCAACTTCGCACAAGTTAGAAAGGTTTATTTTCATTCAGATATTCGGCAGTCCGCAAATAAGTGTCCGTGGCGCAAGTTGCTGTTCGACAGGAATCCCTCCGACATACAGCACGTATTAAAGTATTATGCCGAAGGGGTGTCGAGAGAGGAGTACGCCCGCTCATTTAAGAAGAGGCGATGCGGCAATATTCTACAAGAAAAAAACTCCGACGACCGAAATACCGCGGCAGGTATCCAACAACGCCACCAACATCGGCGCGTGGGAGATGTTTTCGATGGAGATGGGGCTGATGGACAAAATCTCGGGGCTGTCCGGCGCGGTGCAGAGCCAGGTATCACGCCCCGGCACGGCGGCTTCGCTCTACGCACAGGAGGCCCAGAACTCGATGCTCAACTATGCCGTGGTGTTCGACCGCCTGACGGCGTATTGCAAGAATCGGGACGAGATGCTGCTCAAAGTGATCATGCAGTATTACGATACCCGCCGCTATGTCGACATCAACGGCAAATCGTTTGTCGAGGAGGCCAAATTCTACGAGCCGGCCCTGGTCAAAAACATCACCGACTTTAACCTTATCGTCACCAAGTCGAACGATACCCCCGTGTTCCGGCAGGCCTCGGATAACAAGCTCACCGAACTCATGAGCAAGGGCGTCATTCCGCTCGGAATCTATCTGAACAACGTTTCGATGCCCGGCGCGCAGAAGATACTCGCCGAGATGAAAAGCTATCAGCAGAGCGTCCGGCAGGGACAAAGCCCCCAAAAACGCCTATGCAGGCAAAGCGGGACACAAACAGTACAAAATTCTAATTAACAGCAATATAAACGAGGTACTCTTTTATTTTTGACTATGGGAAAAAGACATAAAAAGGGCTAAAAAGGACATAGTTTGCGCCCCAAATCGTACATCTGAAAAGACAGGTCGGAAAAATACGAAATTTGTCCGTATTTTGCTTGTAAATCTCTGATACTGTCCATATTGTATAAAACTCAATTTGACAGTTTAACAAATTAAAATTGAGTATTTTATGAGCAGAAGTACATTTAAGGTTCTTTTCTTTTTGAAAAGAGACAAACAGAAATCCAACGGTCAAATTCCGCTTTTTTGCCGGATTACCGTTGACGGAAAAGAATCGCGTTTTTCAATGAAATGCGACGTAAATCCCAAATATTGGGACGTAAAAACAGGTAAAGCGACGGGACGGACGGCTGAAGCCGTCAAAATCAACGCGCTTGCCGATAACACGAAAGCGGCGATTTGCAGGATTTATCGCGAATTGCAGGAACGGGACAATTATGTTACAGCCGAAAAAATCAGAAATGTTTTTTTGGGCGCTGAAATCAAACAGCAAACCCTGCTGACGCTCTTCGACAGGCATAATAGCGAACGTAAATTGCAGATTGGCGTAAATATCTGTGAAGTAAATTACAGGTACTATACTCTGACACGCAGGCGATTAGCAGATTTTATCCATTTATGGTACAATGTTTCGGATATTCCCGTTAAGGAAATCGACCTCAAATTTATCAATGATTTTGAGACTTATCTATCTGCAAATTACCGCTATGCAAAAAACAGCCTGATAAGGCATTTGAAAAATCTGCATCATATTATCTGCATTGCTATTGATATGGAAATGATA